>CAUOVX010000014.1:0-15070 GCA_963508115.1 uncultured Candidatus Saccharibacteria bacterium | reverse complement strand
CACCGGTGGTATGCTCCAATACCGGCACATTCACCTCAGTAAAGCCGTGCTGGTTAAGATAGTCACGCGTCGCCTGCCAAAACTTACTGCGACGAACAAACCGCTGGCGCACCTCTGGATTAACATTCATATCGACATATCGGCGACGGAAGCGTTCTTCTTTGTTCTCCAATTTCTCTGGCATTGGCCTGAGTGACTTAGTTAATAACCGTAGCCCACGCACACCAACCGACTTCTCGCCAGTCTGCGTTGTCGTCATCACTCCGCGCGCCTCGATAAAATCGCCCGTATCCAGAAGCTTCAGCTGCTTCATACCCAACACGCCGCGGCTAGCTTCCAATTCCGCCACATCATCACGCTGCAAATATAACTGCACTTCACCAGACTGGTCGCGCAGTTTGATGAACGCCAGCTTACCAAAGCTGCGAATTGAAACGATACGCCCTGCGACCACCACTTCTTGACCCGCCAGCTCATCATACCGCGCCAAAACCTCAGCACACATATGCGTCCGTGCCGACTTCGCAGGATACGGATCAACACCCAGCTGACGCAAAGTCTCTAATTTTCGTAACCGTTCGTTTCGATAATCTTGTAATGTAGCCATAATTATCTACATTATAACAGAGAGGATATCGTATAGACAATCTCACCTTTAGGGGTAGAAATCGTCACCTCATCGCCGACTTTCTTGCCCATCAGCGCCTGACCAATTGGTGACTCATCAGATATCTTACCCTCCATTGGGTCTGCCTCAACAGGACCGACTACGGTGTAGGTAACCGTTCTGTCGCTATTTTTCAGCTCAACCGCACTGCCCAGACCAACAACGGTTGCGTCAGCGCTCTTAATGATTGAAGCATGTTGCAAAATGTCTTCAATCTCAATAACACGCGTTTCCAATAGTCCCTGCTCCTCACGAGCAGCGTCATATTCAGCATTTTCACTGAGATCACCAAAACTTCGTGCTTCTGCAATTTTTTCTGCAATCTCTCCTCGGCGGCTCTTAAGTTCTGCCAGCTCTTTCTCTAGCTCTTTCCGACCCGAATCAGTGATCTGATATTTCTTATTCATATACTCTCCTTCTACTATATATAGTGGTGCAAAATCAAAAACACGCTATATCTAGCGTATTGATATAATCATCGTGTAAGTACTATGATTGTATCAATACTACCAGACACTGTCAACTAATCAATGAAAAATGCTACTAATTCGTCATAGCTTTTAGTGACAGTCTCGCCACTCTGACGGCTAGTTAGCTCAAACTCACCGCTGTCAACTCCTCGGTCGCTGATGGTCACGCGCCACGGCATACCCATCAGTTCAGCGTCAGCAAACTTCACACCTGGACGTTCAGCCCTGTCGTCATACAACACCTCTACACCAGCCTTCATCAACGTGCCATACAGCTGATTTGCCAACTCACCACCGCGTTCACCGATTGCTACTAGTTGCAGCTTAAACGGCGCGATATTTTCAGTCCACACCAAACCTTTTTCGTCAGCAAACTTCTCGACGATCACGCCCATCACACGCGTGATACCGATGCCATAGCTACCCATATAGGCATAGTGCTGTTGGCCATCTTCACCAGTGAAAACCAGTTTCATCTCCTCTGATTTTTGTGTACCAAAGTTGAAAATATTGCCAACTTCAGCTGTTTTGACCTTCTCCAGCTCGCTACGGTCAACGCCCAACTCTACAATTGCATCGTCAATCACTTCCTCATTTACTGCAATGTTCTTCCCGCGGTGCAAGTAGACATAGTCCTCGCCCGCCTCACAAATCGTCTGAAATTCGTGGCTAAACTTGGTAAATGCTCCACCGCTCGCAAAGGTTACATACGTATCCTGTCCAATCCCCAGCCGATCGTAGCACCGCTTATACGCCGCGATAACCGCCTCATAATACACATCCAAATCCTCTCGGGTAGCGTGCACCGAATACATGTCTTTCATGATAAATTCGCGTCCGCGCATGATACCACTTTTAGCACGCAGCTCGTTACGTAGCTTGTTTTGGAACTGGTAAACACTGATTGGCAAGTCCTTGTAGCTCTTGAGGTAATTCCGCAACAACTCGATGATAGGCTCTTCGTGTGTCCAGCCAAAGCCCACCTCAGTACCGTCTTGCAGATGAGACTTAAACCAAACATCAACCAATTCATCGTCCCACCGCCCTGTCTCTGTCCACAGTTCCTTGCGCTGCAAACTGCTCATGATAAGCTCTTGGCTGTCAATCGCGTTCATCTCTTCCCGTACAATGCGCTTGATGTTCTCCAACACACGCAGTCCTAACGGGGTGTACGAATACACACCAGCCATCGTTTTGTGTACATAACCAGCCTGAATTAACAACTGCGCATTCTTCGCCATCTCGTCACTTGGCGCAGTTTTGCTGGTTTTGGTAAATAATTGGCTCATTCTCATACGTCAAACTCCTTTACGTAAATAATATTCCAACAGCACTGTGAATAGCAATTGGATTGATAAACAATAGATAAAACGCCAGACTATTTTTGATGGCGTGCAGCACTACACTAGCCCAAACAGCACCAGTGTACTCACGCAACAAGCACGAAAAGATACTGAGAACGAATGTATCCAATACGACATTCCATTGCAAATTTTCACTACCAATCGCCAGATGCGCCAAACCAAACGTGAGGCTGGTGATGATAACTGCAACTTTCACTGAATTTGTCTTGCGCAGTTTTGTGTATAGATAACCGCGAAACAGCAATTCTTCTGCCAAAGGTGCCAAAACTACCAGAGTGAAAAAGATCATCGCGTACTGAGCCTGTGAGTACAGCATCGTCGTGTCAAAAGGTAGCTGCTGTGCTTGCTTAAAATCAACGTTCAAAAACGTTACCACCAATGCCGCCACCATGATAGAACAAATAAAATACGCAACAAAAGCCGGCACAGGTATACATACGTCCAACCATGCAGGCTTACCAGTGACACCAAGGTCTTTAATGCTCGTTTTGCGCTTAAATAGCCAGTACGGCACCATAGTGACCATAAATATCGTGACTATCCACACAACCACCGAAATACCGGTCGTCAGCAAGACTGATGGGATACTCTTCAGAGGTACGCCCGCCTGCACCAGTGACCACACCATCAGTGAAACCAGCAGACCCGAAACCATAAATGATGCGTACGCCCAAACAGGCAAAATCAAGCACCACAGCCAATTCTTTTTGGGCTGTACTAATTTTTTAAGCTTGAGTTTATGAGAATAATTTTGCAATGTCATTCCACGTTACCACTATTGTTAATGCCATTAAAATCAAAAAGCCAGTAGCTTGAATCGTCTCCTCGCGATCTTTCGTTAGTGGCTTTTTCAGCAGTCGAAAAATCGTCATAGTAAACCAACGCCCACCATCAAGTGCTGGGATTGGCAAAATATTCATCACCGCCAGTGTCAAGGAGATGATTGCCGCCAGAAGCAATACTTGTGTCAAGCCGGAATTAACAACCGACGGGAACAATACACCCAAGATACCAACCGGACCTGCCACATTGTTACCCACCTTTGCCAAATCAGCCTTGGCTGCCTGCTTCTGCTCTGGTGAACCAACAAACTGCCCGAAGAAGCCGCCAATCCCCTGCACGATCATAGAGCCAACTCCTTTCAGCGTCTCGTGAGTTAACTGCACTGTTGTCGCCACACCAACCAATGGCGCTGACCATGTGGCGTGGATGGTCTCTGACTGGTGTGGCACAACACCCAAATAGCCACCATTTTTTGCTTGATCACGACTCAATAATGTTGTTCGAAAATGCAGCGGCTGCTTGTTTCGCTTAACCTCAATATTTACCGTTTGCCCAGAAGACTGCTGTGTTACCTCAGACAACTGCGCTGAAGTATCGATCGGTTTTTCATTAATCGCTACAATTTCATCATCAACATGTAACCCAACTTGTGCCGCTGGCGAGCCCTCAGTGAGACGAACGATCTTGACTGGTGTCTTAACTGATGTATTATCAAACGGCAGCATCACTTGGTTTGGTAATATTTTAGGCAACCCGAACACAGCCAACACCGCGAACAACACCACAGCCGCTAGCCAGTTGACCAATACACCTGCTAACAATATTTTCGTTTTTACCCAATACCCCGCAGCTCCATACGCACCTTTGCCACGAGCTGAATCATATTCACCGTTGAGCCTCACAAAGCCACCCAGCGGAAGCCAGTTCAAGCTAAAAACAACATTTTTGCCCAAAAAACTCTGCTTTGGCTGCCATTTTTTTGCTCGCGGCGGAAAGCCAATACCATACTCCTCCACCTTCACACCATTGCGTTTCGCCACAACAGCATGACCAAGCTCATGGATGGCCACCAAAAAGACCAAAACCAACAGCCCAATTACAACACCCAGCACAACCATATATTACCCCCCAAACCTTCGATTCCTCTTGGCGTATTCGTCTAATATCTTTTCAACGTCTTCCGCTCGCATGTCCGGCCAATGCTTTTTTAGAAACAAAAACTCGCTTAAGGCCGATCGCCACAGCATAAAGTTGCTCAGGCGTTGCTCACCGCTAGTCCGAACGATCAAATCACACGGCGGTATCTCTGGTGAGTATAAATTTTGTTCAATCAAATCAGCTGTCACCTCATCCTCTGTAACTCCTGACGCGATGATCCGCTTGACAGCGTTAACAATCTCCTGCTGACCACCATAGTTAAAGCACAAAGCCAATGTACCTTTAGTGTAATGCGCAGTGGCTGACTCAATCTCTTCTATTGCCTGGACAACCTTCTCTGGTAGCTGGTCACGCGAGCCGAGTACCACAACACGAACCTGGCGGTCGTGTAGGTATTTCGCATCGGTCTTAACGCACTTGACCAATAGTTTCATCAGCTTGTCGACCTCCGCTTGTGAACGACGCCAATTCTCAGAACTAAACGCATATACCGAAACATATTTCACACCAGCATCAATATTAGCCGTCAGAACTTCTTTCATGGCAGTATAACCTGCTAGGTGTCCTTCATAGGCTGGCAGCCCATGTCGTTCAGCCCACCGACGATTGCCGTCCATGATATATCCAATATGCTGGGGTACGCTACTCTCACTCACTATTTTATTCGCTCCATACTATATTGTACCACTTGCTGTAGCAGATCGGCGAAATCGCCCGCCCACAAACTTGAGACTCGGGCAGCTTCGCATGCCTCACGCCCTGCTTGCTCCATCAAAGCTTGAGCCGTCTCTACCGCACCTGTCTGCGTCATAACTTCCTTCACAGCACTTAGGTCATCTGCTGTCGCCTGCTCATTACCAATGATTTCCAACAATGTTTTCTTCTGATCCTCAGTACATCGCTCCAAAGTTTCTTGTACTAAAAATGTATTCTTTCCTTCATGAATATCATCAAGGTTGCTTTTTCCTGACTCTTCCGGGCTGCCAAAGATACCCAGCCAATCATCACGAAGCTGAAACGCCAGGCCCGCTGGCAATCCAAACGCCTCGACTTGTCGTTGGGCGGTCTCATCAGTGTCGCCCGCCAAGGCCAGTGCACATAACAGCGGATTTACAAACGTATAAATACTACTCTTTTTATAATACTTTTTGATAATCTGCTCAGACGTCGCTGGACGAGTAACTGTACCCGCTACGTCAGCCATCTGTCCAAACCCCGTGATGCCGATGTTACGGTGCATTATTTGCTGAACAATTTTTGTATTCACATCCATACGAGACAGAGCCCAACTGGCGATATGCTGCACCAGTAGCCCGACATTAACAGCCATCATATCTGCCTCAAATTCATTAGCCCCAATGTGTGAAAATTGCCTTTTGTACTGCTCATGAACTGTTGGCAACCCCCGCCGGGTCGCAGACCGATCCATAACATCGTCTAGTATGAGCAAATAATCATGGATTAGTTCAATCACTGCTGCTAAAGATAAACCAGCCTCGGCATATTTTTGACCTGTCCTCACGTCGTACAGACAAGCAGCCAAAGCACCCCTCAGCCGCTTTCCTGACCTCAAAGCATATTCACGTATTGTTGACAGTGCCCAAACTGCCTGTTCATCATCAGCCTCAGGCTGAACTTCATCAGCAAAATCACATAGCACTTTCTCGATATGCTGGTCTATATACGGTGCATATTGTTTCAAATCTTCAAGAGTCATTCAGACACCTATCTCGAATCGCCCACCTGATTAGCCGATCAGACTAAATAGTCAGCACGTCCTGTTCTTTAGCCTTAAAGAGCTCTTCGATTCGCTTTTGAGTATCGCCCATCAATGAATCAATTTCTTTTTCAACTCGCTTAAAGTCGTCTTCGCCCAGTTCCTTAGTATCTTTCATGCGCTTAGCGTCCTTCAATGCATCCTGACGAATAGTTCGCATGGCGATTCGTGCCTCTTCTGATTTCTCGCTCACCTGCTTCACTAACTGTTTGCGGCGCTCTTCAGTGAGAGCCGGAACTGGCACGCGAACCACCCGACCGTCGTCTGATGGATTAAAGCCTAGGCTTTGATTGTCACGAATAGCTGCGGCGATAGCCGTAATATTGCTTGGATCAAATGGCGTCACTAGCAGCATCTGGGCTTCTGGAGCAGTCACATTAGCTACTTGATTGAGCGGCATTTTAGTGCCATACACCTCGACCATCACTCCCTCAAGCATCCCAGCGTGCGCACGACCAGTGCGTACTTTTTTCAGCTCATCCTGAAAATGCTCTAAGGCTTGTGCCATTTTATCTTCATATGGTTTAGTGTCAAACATATCTGCCTCCAATTATTTCCTATCTATTATAGCAATTTTACCCGTATGGCGCTACCCGGCCCATGATACAATATGAATAATGATTTCGAGGTTAAAATTGTATAATTTCCGCTCGTATGAGTTGTTCGAGACGCAACTGGGAGATACCGGAACGGTTATCGTTGGGCCAAATGGCACCGGCAAAACCAACCTATTAGAAGCGATATACATAGCACTGCGTGGCACAAGTTTTCGTGGATCACTGCTTGATTGCATGCGCCACCAAACAGCACATACTATCATTCACCTGGAAACCAACAATCAACCACGCCGCGTCCAACTACTACGTTCAGCCGACAACGCAATCACAAAAGACTTCACCATTGCCGACAGTGCCTCCAAAACACTCCCCCGAAAATACCGCCTACCTGTGGTGCTGTTTGAGCCGAACGACCTGCGACTCATCTCGTCTTCTCCGCAGCGACGTCGTGATTTTCTAGATGGATTGTTGTCACGCTTGGACGCAACCTATGACGCCCAACTGCGCATTTTTAACCGAACACTCCTACAGCGCAATGAACTGCTCAAGCATCATCCCGAGAACGCTGCCGAGTGGCGAGACCACTTATTTGCATGGGATATAAAATTTGTTCAGGCGGCAAACGCCCTGGCAACTGCCCGCGCACATTTTTTATATACCTACGAAAAACGCCTTGAATTACTCTACGCTTCTCTGGCAGGAAAGCAGACACCGTTCACCGTTGAGTATCTACCGTCAGTCGGGCTCGATAACTACGAGCAATCTCTCCTAGATAAATTACAGCATTCCCGTGAGTATGAACTAGCGACAGGACACACCTCCGCCGGACCACAACGAGAAGATTTTCTGATATCCTTACACTCCCGACCAGCCATCAAAGTTGCTTCTCGCGGCGAAATGCGCACCATTATGCTAGCTTTTAAACTCCTAGAGCTGGAGCTACAAACTGAACAAACCAAACATCGCCCACTCATTTTGATGGATGATGTGTTTTCTGAACTGGACGCAACTCGCGAGAAGCTACTTCAAGAGACCATCCAACACCACCAATTTGTCGTCACTACCACTGATGCCCGTCATCAGAAAGACGGCTGCTTGATTATCTCCACACAATAAATCGCCCTCACTAGGAAGGCGATTTTATCACTAGCATGTATTATTGCGCCTGAATTGCGTCAGAATTTTCGACCAACTCACCTAGTACGATTGTCACGTTGTCTTCAACGATCTCGTCATATTCTGGCACTCGTTCACGAATCCAAGCCTCAAGTTGCTCAGCCGGTACATCACCATCCTGTAACGCCACAAGTTCAGCCACTTGCGCATCGTCCAATGAATCAACAATTTCCTCGCTAATCCGCTCATTCACCGTCTCTTCCACGTGCTGAATCAGTGCCTGTGCCTGGTCGTCAGGTAGATTAATTCCTACCGAGTTCAACTGTGCTTTCGTTATCATAGTTGTTGGGATGATTATTTGTGTATTTTCGTCATTATTCATAGCTATCATGATACCCTTTTTATCTTTTCTAATCAATTATATCTATTGTCTTTAGTTCACTGGGACCAGCCGACTTGCGGTAGCCTTAGTCAACCTACCAGCTGCCTTTGCTACCTTTACGCCGAACTGTTTAACCTTATTCGGGTCGGTATTTGCCAGTCGTGCAATCCTATCTTTTGCTGATTCCCAGGTATCGCCCAGTGCCTCCTTACGAGCGGCCATACGAGCAGCTCTACGCGCTTCAGCTCGACCACGTCGCTCCTCAATACGCTCTCGAGCAGCCTCAATATTGCTTTGCGCACTTTCAGAGCTCTTCTCCAGCTGACTCATCGCTGCCTGCAGCCGAGTAACTTCGCCTGTTGCGCGCTTCAATCGAGCATTCGCTGCAATTTTCAGCCCCTCTTTTTCTTCGGCATCAAGCTGTAACCGCTCATCTCCAGGATTAGCATCTGCTTCTAACCGAGCAGCTTCTGCCGCTTGTTCTGCCCGCTCGGCTTCTTTGCTCATTTGTTCCACCTTAGCATTAGCGTCATTCAGCTCCCTCTCGGTCATCATAGACTCTAAGGTTGCTCCAGTGTCTGCTTGTTGCTCTTGCCGGATGAATACTTTGTCGTCCCCGGTATCCAGCTTGTCCGCTATATTCTCTTTAGTTTGAGCTTCCCGTTGTTGCTGGCGAGCCTCCTGACGACTGACACGAGCCGCCTGGCGATTGTCGAGCTCAGCTACTCGTTGTTCGCGCGCCTGCTGACGAGCTGCTCGCCGCTCCTGACGATTTTTTATTCTAGCAGCCTTGCGTTCACGTGCTACTTTTACATTTTGCGGTATTACATCACTACCCTTTTCAAACAGTTCTGCAGCCTTTCCTCGTGCAGCGCCCCAGGCATTACCAATTGCCTCTTTTGTTTCAGCGCCTTTTTGAACAATAGCTTCTCTTGCTTCACTACCCTTTTGAACAACAAACTCTTGCGCTTCAGTACCTTTTTGAGCCACAGTCTCTCGTACCATCTCAGCACCAGTGGCAATTTGACCAGGTAACTCAGCACCCCGACTAATGCCGATATAAAAACGGTCTTTAAGACCTTGCATCATCTTGCTCAAGCCTTCTTGAGCCCGGGTCTTCAAGGCGTTAAATCTCTCTTGGCCGTCAGTGATGCGCTCATCGCGCGTCATCATGCCATTTTCAGCGCCACCTTTTGCTGCGCTTTCCGGAACAAGTAGTCCATTTCCCAGTTCATTCCAGTCATTAGACTCTTTATTAATGCTCGGGAATGCAGCAGCTGCACTTTCTGGAACAGTCAGCCCACTTGCTAGGTTAGCCCAGCCATCAGGAACTGTATTATTAAGGTCTGGGAACGCCGGAGCTGCATTCATGTTTTTATTCATAGTTTTCCTTTTTGTGTATATTGATGTAATATGCTCTCATACTAGCATAGATTTGCTATTTTGTCAATACGCTTATGCAAGATATATCTACAAATAAAAATCGACTGCATATTTGCAGCCGATTTTCATCATGATGGCAAATGTTATTCGCTGACGCCCAGCTCGATTCGCTTGAACTGGCGAACCACAATGTTCTCACCCAATTTAGCAATCGCTTCCTTGATGTGCTGCTCAACCGTCTTGGAATCGTCCAAGATGTACGCTTGGCTCATCAATACTTGCTCAGCAAAGTGTTTATTCAACTGACCAGTCACGATCTTCTCGCGCATCTCTTCAGGCTTGCTTGCTAGTGTCTCGCTCGCCATCAACTCAGCCTTCACCCGCTCCATCTCTTCAGCTGGAATATCTTCTGTAGAAGCATACTTTGGGTTCATCGCGGCAATCTGCATAGCAATTTCGTGCGCCAAGGTTTTGAAGTCGTCCAAGCGCGCCACAAAGTCAGTCTCACAGTTAACCTCGACAATCACGCCGATTCGACCAGAGTGAACATAGCTCTCAATCAAGCCTTCACGTGCTTCACGGTCGCCTTTTTTCTCAGCCTTAGTCAATCCTTTTTTGCGCATTTCCTCCAGCGCCTTGTCAAAATCACCGTCAGCTTCAACCAATGCCTTCTTTGCGTCGGTCAAACCTACGCCAGTCAATTCGCGCAGTTTTTTAATGTCGTCAACAGAAACGCCCATCCTATTTCTCCTCTTTTTTCACTGGTTTTTCTTCAGGTTTCACGCTACCCGCACCTTCGGCAACAGCTTCGGTGAAGTAGTCTAATAGCAATTGAATACCCTTGATAGCGTCGTCGTTACCAGGGATGACGTAGTCGATGCCAGTTGGATTGACATTGGTATCAACAATAGCAAATACCGGCACACCCAATGTCTGAGCTTCACGCACTGCATTTGCGTCAGTCAAAGCATCAACCACGACCACTGCGCCTGGCTTGCCCATCAAGTCTTTGATACCGCCATATTTAACGTTCAAGCTATCGATTTCCTCTTGGAAACGCTGCACTTCCAACTTGTTGTAGCGCTTTTCCAGGTCACCTGACGCCATACGCTTTTCCAAATTCTTCAGCTTTTTGATCTGCTGAGTAATCGTCGCACCGTTGGTCAACATACCACCGATCCAGCGTTCAACTACATATGGCTGGTTGATCTTTTCAGCAGCCTGACGCACCACGTCTTTGGCTTGCTTTTTCGTGCCAACAAACAGTACTTTGCGGCCTGATGCTGCGATTTTTGTTAGTTCTGGCAACGCCTTATCCAACGCTTCAACCGTCTTGACCAAGTCAATAATGTGACTGTCCTGACGCTTACTGTGAATATATGGCGCCATCTTTGGGTGCCAGCGGCTGGTTTTGTGTCCAAAGTGAACACCTGACTCCAGCAAAGCCTTAATGTCTACTGCTACAGACATTTCTTTCTCCTTTTGCCTCATCCGCTCACGATGTGGAGTGTGAAACGGATTGTGTCATTAAAATTAGTTACCTAGCAATTATACCACTATTCGACTCTCGAGACAACTCCTTTTGACATTCTAGGGTAAATTGTGTACAATTGAACGGTTATGAAAAGCAGTATTCACCCACAGAACTATCGCCCTGTCGTATTTAGCGACGATCAAGCGGGCTTCGCGTTCTTGACTCAGTCAACAGCGCAGACAACAGATACCATCAAATGGAAAGACGGTAATACTTACCCTCTCGTGAAAGTTCACATCTCGTCAGCTTCACACCCATTCTTTACTGGTGAAGAAAAGATTATCGACACCGAAGGTCGTGTTGACCGCTTTAAGGCGCGCCAGGCAGCAGCTGAAGCTCGCAAAGCAGCTTTGGCAAATAAAGCTAAGAAAGCGAACGCCAACAAAGCCGCAAAAACTGATGCTCCAAAATCAGACAAAAAGGCTAAAAAGTCTAGCAAATAGTAGGCTGTGACACCTATTAAAAACCGCCTCGTCGCTGGGGCGGTTTTTGTTAGGATAATCAGTTTTCGAATTACTCAGACATAGCCGACAGTGCTGCTTCAGCATCAAACAACTGCCCTTCGGCTTCTTGATAACCAAACAGGCGCTCCAGAAGGTCTGTCGTCTCTTCATGAGACGGCATGATGACCTGGTTACCGACCGCATCCGTCAATATGATACACTCTTCCGCTCCTTGCGCATCTCCAGGAAACTGTACTGTTGCTCGAGAATACAGACCAATCTCTGCTGCCCTATGTTCAATATCAGCCACTTCCTTCAGTTCGTCACCCCTTGATACAACTAATCCCGCGGGGGAGTCCTGCCTCTGCTCTATCTTCTCCAAAGATCCAGTTGCCAGCACCATAGACAAACCGGTCAGCTTCAGTGATTCTTGGTCATTTTCTGACACTTTGAGTATATTCGGTGTCGTCATGCCCTGATGCTGAGCAATGTGGTTATAATATGCTGAGCGCATAAATGAAAAATCTCCAAAAATTGCATCCTCAAGATGAGACTGCAGCACTGAGTCCTGAGTATCATTCTCTCCCGAGTCATCCAAAGCCAAGACAGCCGACCTTCCATCAATTCTTCCCCGAGCTATAAATCCTTTCACCTTGACTGATTCATCAGGTCCGAGCAACATCCCTTCGGGCAATCTGTACGTTTTGGTAACAGATGGCAACGGCAACGTATCTGGTGTTTGTTTAATAGTATCAATTGAATGTTCCATAGTTCATATTATATCACATAAAGTTACTATTTGTCAATCAAGGTAACCGCCAGTCAATCGCCCCGCGGCCATTCCGTACCAGAAAATCATTGGCACGCGAAAATGGCTTACTACCAAAGAATCCCCGATTGGCAGAAAACGGTGACGGATGAGCACTACAAATCTTCAAATGTCGACTGTCTGTGATCGCCTGACCAACCTTTTGGGCATGCGCTCCCCACAGTATAAACACTAGCGGCTGCTCATAGTCATTCAGCATCGTTAGCAGGTTCTTAGAAAACTCCATCCAGCCGTAATTTGCGTGGCTACCAGCCTGACCTCGTCTGACGCTCCAGCTAGTGTTCATCAACAGTACGCCCTGCTTACCCCATGGTTCCAAAAAACCACTAGTCGGCATATCTACCCCAATATCATCAACCAATTCCTTAAAAATATTCTGCAAACTTGGCGGCAATTTAACTCCCGGCTTAACCGAAAAACTCATACCATGCGCCTGACCCGGTCCATGATATGGATCTTGCCCAATGACAACTACCTTCACCTTATCCAGCGGACAAGCCGCAAAACAAGAAAACATATCTTGCCTCGCTGGGTACACCTCATATTTCTCCCGTTCAGCGTCCACCCGATTCATCAAAACTCGAAAATACGGCTGCTGTGCCTCAGCTTCAACAAACTCACGCCACGTTGAAAATGTCATGTATCTATTTAATCACGTTTGAGCCATGCAACCTAGCGTGTTGTAAACGTTGACGAAAGGTCGTCTGATAGTCGCCTCGGTGATATGGTCGCGCAACTTGCACGCCTGGTGGCATCGTATCCTCTGTTCTAAGTAGAGAACTAATATCAAACGCCAACGAGTAGTCTGACGAATGTGACCCTGCAATATACGTACTAAAAAGCTCGGATGAACTATTTGCCGAGTAGTAGGAGCGAACTGGCACATACTGCCCCCCCATTCATACGGAAGCCCACTTTCAACCTTTCTTCATTGGCAATCGCTAGTTGAACTTCTATATGGTCCCTCAAGTCCGGATATCGCCTCAAGAAACACTGTTGCTGTTCCGCGATTTCTATACCACTACTTGTCCAGTCGTCCAGCATGATGATATCAACATTTTCTTTAGGCAAGTTCACCAATTCCCCCTCATCGATGAGCAGCCTATCAGCATATTGGGTCAACTCATCATCAGAAAACTCCCTCATGATCAACTCCATGAAATATTCGTCACTTTTTATTTTTCCTTCTGGGGCGGCATAGTCAGCACGTTCCATGTTACCAATTTCGCCCAGCATCACAAACAATGCTTTATCAAGATGCGTATCCAACCGATGCTTCCAATATGTCGCGATTCCGTGCGCCGCCTCCATGAGCTCCGGCTCACCAACATAGTTGAGATGATTCCGGATTTTAGACAATCGTGAGGTACGCGCCAAATCATCACTTCGCGCACACAACCCAGAAAACAATGCCGAAATTGTCTGTTGCTCCGTTTGCACTGAAAAATCTGCTCGGGTCAAGGCATCAACCTCACGCGAAAGCAAAGCCCGCCTACCGATCACACTATGCACATCGTTTTCCCTGCCATGCTCCCTATTGCTCATCAGCTCCGCCAACGTGGGCGCCCGCTTCACACAGTGGTCTATTTCCATCCGATGCGATATCTCTTCTCCAGACACCGTTTCAAACGGCTTACGTGGATGAACGGCAACGGAACCCTGCTCATACAGATTGTACATCACCTGGTTTTGGTCATATTTAGGCTCGCTATTCAGGCTGACTTGCCTGACTCTACGCAGTCGTGCAGGAATCATGTTTTTAAACTTAACCATGTTGCGCATATTATACACACAAATTCTACTATTGTCAATATACGCCATGGGGTTTCTGTGCTATAATATGGCTTATATGGCACAAATTGCATTACACTTAGACGACCTAGTCGCTGAGAGGCAAGTCTTGGCAGATTTTTTAGCACAACCAACTGCATATAGCGACCCAGAGTTTACCGCCAAGAATAAACGGTTTTCAGAGCTGGAAACCTTGATAGCAAAGGCCGAGGAGCGCCAGCAGCTAACAAAAAACTTAGAAGAAGCACGAAAATTGGCTACTGGCGGTGATGAGATTGCGGAACTAGCAAAAGCTGAAATCACTGAAACTGAAGCGCGTCTGGCAGAGCTGGAGGAAGAATTATTCATCCTACTGACGCCAAAAGATCCAAACGACGAGAAAAACATCATCATAGAGATCCGTGCTGGCGCTGGCGGCGACGAAGCATCGCTGTTCGCGGCGGAATTGTACCGCATGTATCTGCGTTGGTGCGAAGCCAATGGCTACAAAACTGAGCTCGTCAGCGAATCCGCCAATGACTCAGGTGGTTACAAAGAAGTCATTTTCATGGTCAAAGGCGACGCACCATACGCCAAATTGAAATTTGAAGGCGGCGTCCACCGCGTCCAGCGCGTCCCGGTCACCGAAAGCCAAGGCCGCGTCCACACCTCAACCGTCACCGTAGCGGTGTTGCCAGAGGCTGAAGAAACTGATATTGAAATCAACGCCAATGATCTGCGCGTTGACATTTACCGCTCCAGCGGCCATGGTGGTCAGAGCGTCAACACCACCGACTCGGCGGTGCGCATCACTCACCTACCAACTGGTATCGTCGT
>CAUOVX010000013.1:0-15364 GCA_963508115.1 uncultured Candidatus Saccharibacteria bacterium | reverse complement strand
ACAATATCTCGCTGGTGTTTCAGAATTATAACCTGATCGATTATCTGACGCCGCTAGAAAACTTGAAATTGGTTAATTCCAAGGCCACCAACGAAACGTTACACTCCATGGGCTTGGACGACGATCACATTCACCGCAACGTCATGAAACTTTCTGGCGGTCAGCAACAGCGTGTGGCAATCGGTCGAGCACTGGTGTCCTCCGCGCCGATCGTCTTGGCAGACGAGCCGACTGGCAACCTGGACGAAACCACCGCCGCTGACATCATTGACATCCTGCGCCGGGCCGCCCATGAAAACGACAAATGCGTCATCGTCGTCACCCACAGTAAACAGCTGGCCAAGGAGGCGGATGTGGTGTTGACGTTGAAAAATAAATTACTCCAAAAAAGCAAGGAAGATAAAAAATCAGCCCGTAAGAAAGCTTAATCGTGGTACAGGTAGTGCTGCAATGTGTTAGGCAAATTAGGAGCGAGCATGTCATAGGCCTCATCGGTCAAGGCAATTGACAGTCGGTCGCGCGGCTGACGCTTGGACAATTTCGTCATGCCAAAGAGTGCTGGACTCATTTTCCCATCAGGGAGATTGTCGAGTCGGCCAAAACCGGCGGTCAGTCGAACCGTATATTCATCCTGCGCTTGAGCGAGATCAACGAGTTTGCTAAGCAGTGGAACGAGTGTATCATTACCAAAATCAGCCCGCTGCTCACGTGAGAAACGCGCGTTGCTCTGTGGTAGTGGCACTGCAAGGTTCTGTCCATCGCCTGTCCAGTCGATCAGCTCGCCGCCATAACGTTGCACGGCAGTGATTGCTTGGCTACCAAACCAAACGATGAATGAGCGCAGTTTTCCATTATCGCGCGCCATCTCCCTGGTTGAGTCCGACACATCCCACGTGGTGACGATTGCGTTCGGTGTGGTGGGTGATTTGAGGGCTAGCATGTCGGCGACTGACTGAGTGGGGTATGATGATCTCGCCAATGCTTGCAGCGCCGTAATGCCAACGCCGAGTGCAGTTTTGGCTCTGTCGTATTGCCATAATGTTTCCAAATCGTCCAGTTGACGTTTTGTCGGCGCACGGTCTTTGGTAAAAGCAGCTTGCAGAACGGCGTGTTGGTCGGGCAGTGGCAAGTTGAGGACGCGATGATCAGGATTCATTGCACTCTCAGTCAGGGTGATGTCGTCTTGGTTGCCTTCAATGACACGTCCAGCAGCTGACGACCCATCAACGCGGTGCCCTGTGATATGTGCTTGTTGAAAATCAAATCGGCCATCAGTCGGAACTTGCGGCGAGCATGCAGTAGCGATTGCCCCAATTGAATCAGGATTGCATTCATCATGCACAAAAACGGTGGCTGCATCTGGCTGAATATCAGCTGTGTGTGCGTGCTGTAGAAAATCACCCACTGTTTGCGTGAGTATCTGTTGATGAGCGCGAGCTAAATTCTCGTAAGAAGGTTTCCGATGCATTTTGTATATTATATCATATATTTACAAATATGGAAATGATGTAGAATAAATAACATGACTACACACTATTTCAAGCTACACCATGAGCCGTTTACTGCCATCGTCTCCGGCCGTAAGACCATTGAGTCGCGGCTATATGACGAGAAACGTCAGAAGATTCAGCTCGGTGATCAGATTATGCTTATTAACCGCGCGAATCCTGAGCAAAACGTGACTGCGACGGTGGTTGGTTTGCTGCGTTACGCAACGTTTTACGATTTGTTTTCTCATAATGACCCGCGTAAGTTTGGTGGTGAAAATGTTGAGTGGCTGGAAAATCAGATTAACGAGTTTTATTCTGCAGAAGATCAGCAACGGTATGGTGTTTTAGGGATTGAATTTGAACGTGAAAGCTAATAGCAATATGTGTGATGATATTGTAATGAAGTTGACGAAACTTGCTGAGGGCAACGAGACATATGCTGAGTTTAATAAGCGCATCGTCAACACCAAGATGCCAGTCATTGGCGTGCGCGTGCCAGATTTGCGGCGATTGGCACGGGAATTGGCGTCTGATGTGAGTGCGGCGGAAATCAGTGCATTGCTGAAAGAGAAGAATGAGTCATTTGACTACGTGCTGCTATGTGGGCTATTGATTACACATGCTCGGCTTGATGATCAGACGGCGATTGACTTGACTAGGCGATATTTACCCTGCGTTGATTCGTGGGCGCACATTGACGTGTTCATCGAGAAAAAGCGGCGGTTTGCTGGTGAGCTGTGGTGGGATTTTGCACTGGAATGTTTGCAGAGTGAGGCTGAATTTACAGTACGCTACGGTGTGGTTTCTTTGATGACTAATTTTCTGGATGAGGCGCATATCAATCAGGTTTTTGCAGCACTGCGCGACATCACGCACGATGGTTACTATGTCAAAATGGCGTTGGCTTGGCTATACGCCACGGCGGCGGTAAACTTTTTTGAGCTGACGCTGGCTGAACTAGAAAACGGACATGTTGATGCCTGGACGCGTAACAAAGCCTATCAAAAAATGCGTGAATCACGGCGATTCACGCCCAAACAGCAGGATGTCATTGCTAAATATAAAGCTAAAGAATATTACCAATAATTACCGACCTGCGGCTTGGCTCTACAAAAGTCGAATAGTTACAGATAAGATGATATACTAGTAACTAGTATGAAAGTCAGCCTAAACCTTATCAAACAATTGATTAATTTTGAATTGCCTCCCGTAGATGAGTTGGTGGCGCGGGTCAATCAGCAGCTTGGCGGCGTTGAAGAAGTGATCGACCTCAAGGCAAAATATGGTGGCGCGCGGATCGTCCGGGTGGTTGAGTGCGCTAAACACCCTGACGCTGATCGGTTGAGTGTGACCAAGATTGATGATGGCGGTGCGGTGGTGGATGTGCCGCGTGATGACAATGGTCTGGTGCAGGTGGTCTGCGGCGCGCCAAATGTACACGCAGGAATGTGGGCGATTTGGCTGCCGCCAAAAAGCACCGTGCCAGCGAGCTTTGATGACGATGAGCCGTTCGTGTTGGATGCACGACCACTGCGTGGCGTGCTCAGTCAGGGTATGTTGGCGGCGGCAGACGAGCTGGCGATTGGTACGGATCACGAGGGAATTATTGAAATTCACCAACATGACATGCCGGCGGGTGTTGAGCTCACGGCGGGCGCTCGTTTTGCTGAGACGTTTGGTTTGGATGACTATGTGCTAGATATCGAAAATAAGATGTTTACACACCGGCCGGACTGCTTTGGGCAGCTCGGTGTGGCGCGTGAGATTGCTGGGATTTTTCATCATAAGTTCGTCAGCCCTGAGTGGTATAAGTCAGAACAGCAGTTTGCTGGCGCTGAGGGTCTGGAGCTAACAGTAACCAACGACGCGCCAGAATTAGTACCGCGGTTCATGGCGGTGGCAATTCGTGATATTACCGTGCAACCAAGCCCGTTGTGGCTGCAGTGTCGGCTCGTGGCGATGGGCGGCAAGCCGATCAATAACATTGTCGACGCGACAAATTACATGATGCTGATGACGGCGCAGCCAACGCACGCCTATGATTATGACAAATTGCGCGGGTCTACACTCGGGGCGCGGCTGGCTCGTGACGGTGAGAAAGTCAGTCTGCTTAGTGGTAAAGAATATGAGTTGACGGCTGACGACATCGTCATTGCTGATGGCGAGGGCGTAATAGGTCTCGCGGGAATTATGGGTGGTGCTGACACTGAAGTTTCGGACGGCACGAAAAATATCGTTTTGGAGTGCGCTAACTTTGACATGTATGCGCTGCGCCGCACCGCCATGCGACACGGTATTTTCACTGATGCTTTGACGCGGTTTAACAAAGGACAATCGCCGCTCCAAAATGCTGCCGTGCTGAACCAGCTGATGAGTATGGTTGGCGGAGTGCAGGCGAGTGAAGTGTTTGATCTAAAACAATTTAATGACTGGCTTGATGATTATTTTGATGGAAAATACACACCAGCTAATATTGATATCGACAGTAAATTTATCAATGAGAGATTGGGCTTGGACTTATCTGGCGATGATATTTGCGACTTGTTGAATAACGTGGAAATAAAGAGTCATGGTCCGGAAGAAGAATTGGATTATATTTGCATCCAATCACCGTTCTGGCGCACCGACCTTGAACTGCCGGAGGATATTGTCGAAGAAGTTGGCCGTCTGTATGGCTTTGATAAATTGCCACGTCAATTACCACGTCGCAGTATCAAATCAACACCGAAAAACTCGCGTCGTGAATTAAAAAACGCCGTTCGCCAAAGTCTGTCGCGTGCTGGCGCTAATGAAGTCTTGACCTATAGCTTCGTTCACGAACGCATCCTGAAAAACGCCGAGCAGGATATCACTCAGGCATACAAATTATCAAACGCCCTTAGTCCTGATTTACAATATTACCGCTTGACGGTGTTACCAAGTTTGCTTGACAAGGTTCATGCCAACATCAAGGCTGGTCATGATGAATTTGCCTTGTTTGAAATGGGCAAGGGGCACATCAAAATGCATGGCTTAGGTGAAGATGGTTTGCCAGAAGCTAGTCAGTTCACCGACATCGTCTATGCCGCCAAAAAGTCAGGAGCGGGCGCGCCATTTTACGTAATTCGTCGCTTGGTTGAGCAGCTAGCACATGACCTTGGTGCCGAACTGGTGTTTAAGCCAATTGAACAAGAACTTGCGTTTCCGGTCACGGCACCGTTTGACCAATCACGCAGTGCACTGGTTGAGACAACTGACGGAACGTTCATTGGCATAGTCGGCGAGCTGAAGCAGTCGGTCGTCAAGAATTTCAAATTGCCAGCGTACGTAGCAGCGGCCAGCTTGGATACAGCTGGCCTGGAGGCCGTCTACGCTAAGCAAGGCAGTCATTATCAACCGCTCAGCCGCTATCCATCGACCAGCCGCGACATTTCACTGAAACTACCAACAGACATCAATTACGCAGCTGTTGCCCAAAGTATTGATCGCATCCTCAAAGCAGTGGATATTGATGTAGCCTTTCACGCGGTATCCGTATACCAGCCATCAGACGACGCATCAACAAGAACCTTGACCTTCCGCTTAGTCTTTACCAGTCATCAGCGCACTTTGGTTGATTCCGACATCATGCCGATCATCGAATCGATCCAGCAGACCATGCAACAAACTTACGGCGCGGAGCTTGTCTGATGAAATCGCTCCTCCGCACCCTTGGCTATACGCACAATATGCTGCCATTTTATGCCAAGATTAGCCTGTGTTCTGTGTTGGTGGCGTTGACTGGCATCGCCATGCCGTATGTCATATCGCGGGCTACTACTTTGATGGTGGAAGTGGTGGAAGGCAATAATATTGGCGTCGGTCAGGTGCTGTGGCTAGCGGCTTTGCTGCTGGTGTTTGATGTTGCTAACGTGTTGATTCGCAACTTAGGCGGCTACTGGGGTGATGTCATGTCTACCAAGCTCAAAGCGCAGTTGTCGACGCATTATTATCACCACTTGCTTAGCCTGCCGCAAAGTTATTTTGACGGGGAATTGACGGGCACTATCATCAACCGCCTAAACCGCGCCATCACTGAGATGAGCAATTTCCTGAATATGTTTGCAAACAATTTCCTGCAAATGCTCCTGACCAGCTGTATCACAATCGGTATTGTGTTGACGTACAGCCTGGACTTGGCACTGCTGGTGTTGATATTGTATCCGTTGTTCATCTGGCTGGCGGTATTGACCAGCAAAAAATGGCGCTATTTCCAGTCAAATAAAAACCACGAAGTCGATATGGCTAGCGGCCGATTTGCAGAAGTCGTATCGCAGATCAAAGTCGTCAAAAGCTATGTTCGCGAAAGTTTAGAATACCGACATTTTACCAAACGCTACCGCAAAACCATTGCGGTGACGCGCAAGCAATCGCGCTATTGGCACAAAATGGACGTCATTCGTGGGCTGATTTTGAGCATCGTTTTTTTCCTCATATTTGCGTACATTTTTGTTCAGACGACCGAGAAAAAGTTTACGATTGGTGAGATGATTTTGCTCATTACCTTGATCAATAACCTGCGAACGCCGCTCTTTAGTATGAGTTTCATCGTTGATGGCTTTCAAAAAGCAGTCTCGGGCAGTAAAGATTTCATTGCGGCCATGGAACTTAAACCTGGCATTAAAGATGCGCCTGATGCAGCTCATTTGAACACGGAAAAGGCTACGATTTCCTTTGATGATGTGTCGTTCCGATACGCTAGTGTGCCAAATCGCCCCGTTCTGCACAACATTTCCTTTACAATTCCTGCTGGTAAGCGCGTGGCTTTAGTCAGTGAGTCGGGTGGCGGTAAAACCACAATTACCAATTTGTTGATGCGACTATATGAACGAGACAGTGGTGTTATCTCAGTCAATGATACTGACATTCGCAACCTGACCCAGCGCAGTTTGCGCGGACACATCGCGACCGTTTTTCAAGACCCGGTGCTTTTCTCTGGTACAATTCGTGAAAACATTGCTTATGGTAAGGCAGATGCAACGGACAAGGAGATTTTTGCCGCCGCCAAAGCCGCCAATGCTGATGAGTTTATTCGCCAGTTGGACTATGGCTATGACACGCAGATCGGTGAGCACGGTCTGAAGCTTTCAGGGGGCCAGAAGCAACGCATCGCCATCGCGCGTGCGGTGTTAAAAGACGCGCCGATCTTGATACTAGACGAAGCAACTAGCAATTTGGATAATAAAAATGAGCATTTGGTGCAGCAAGCGCTTGATCGGTTGATGAAAGGCCGTACGACATTGATCATCGCTCACCGCTTGTCGACTATTGCAGCGGTTGACACCATCATCACCCTGAAAAATGGGCGAGTTGATGAGATTGGGTCGCCAGATGAATTGGCCAAAACAAATGGTATCTACGCCAAGTTGCTGGAGCTACAGAAGAATCCTGGGGTAGCGGGCGAGCGGTTGGCTGCGTATGACATTGCCGCTGAGCCAAAAGTTGATGTATAATAGGACAAACAGAGGAGGATGAGATATGGCGATAGCAAGATCGCAAAGAATAGGAATTTGGATTATTACAATCACAATGTTGGTGGGTACGGTTGGCGGATTTATCGCCATGATGGTGGCTCCGGGCAATGAAGCCAAAGATCAAGCTGAGCTGCAGCGAGCGCAAGAAAGCTATAAAGCAGCAAATACAGAACGCCAAAAGAAAGTTGAGGCGCAAACAGCGGAATTGAACGATAAATATTACGGTAAATTTGCTGAATTTGGTTCACGAGTCGGTGCGTTTGAAGCTGGTGATGTTAAAGAGCTCGGCAAAGAGGACTTAGTGGAAGGTGACGGTGCAGAAGTCAAAGATGACACCAAATTTGCGGTTTACTACATCGGCTGGAATGCCAAGGGCGAGATTTTTGACCAGTCAATTGCTGATGGTAAGTTGAAAGCACCATTTGCCATAAACGGTCCGGCGAATACCGCAGTCATCCAGGGTTGGAAAGAGGGCCTGGTCGGTATGAAGATCGGTGGTGTGCGCGAACTGACGATTCCAGCTGACAAAGCGTACGGCAGTCAAGGCCAGGGTGACAAAATTCCTGCCAATGCACCACTGAAATTTGTCATCATGGCTATCGAAAAGCCAGCAGATATCCCACAACCAGAAATGCCAGAAATCATCAAACGATATTATAAGTCAAGGGGGCTCAATGTCTAAAGAAGTTATCATCGTTGGCGCTGGTCCAAGTGCGTTGACCGCAGCAATTTATCTGTCGCGCGAAGACGTGCCAACGACACTGTATGAACGTGGCGTGGTCGGCGGCATGGCGGCTATCACTGACCAAATTGATAATTACCCGGGCTTCGCTGAGGGCGTGACCGGCGTGAAATTGGCGTCCGAGCTGCAGCAGCAAGCTGAGCGATTTGGCGCGGATATTGAGTACGGTGATGTGACGGAGCTGAAGCAAGTTGACGGCGAATTGGAATTGACAGTTGATGGTCAGCCAGTGCGAACTAAAGCTGTGCTATTGGCGACTGGCTCAAATCACCGCAAGCTGGGTGTGCCAGGCGAAGACGAATTGTATGGCCGTGGCGTGCATTACTGTGCGACGTGCGACGGTGCCTTTTACCGCGACAAGCGTTTGATCGTCGTTGGCGGCGGCAACTCGGCAGTGCAAGAAGCGATATTTTTGACTCGCTACGCCAGCCATATTGACCTGTTGGTGCGCAGCGAATTACGCGCCAGCGATGTCCTGCAAAAAGAGCTGCAAAAGTATGTCGATGAGGGTAAAATTACCGTCCATATCGGTGCGACGACTGATGAAATTATCGTTAAAGACGACAAGTTTTACGGTGTCAAATCGACCCAAAACGGTGAGCAAAAAGAGTTTACTGCAGATGGTCTGTTCGTCTTTATCGGCCTTATCCCGAACACGCAGTTCTTGGCTGATTCAGACGTGGAATTAGACCTCGGAGGACACATCGTCACTGACGAACACTTGCGTACCAATGTCCCTGGTGTCTTTGCCTCGGGCGACGTGCGTTCGGGCGCGACCATGCAAATCGCTTCGGCGGTCGGCGAAGGCGCGGTCGCAGCATTGCAAATTCGTGAATATTTACAAGAAAAAGCCAGAGAGGAGTAAACCATGGCAGACTTTAACCAAATTTTGACACCGGGTGACGTGGAAAACGGCATCGTCAATGTTGTCGTTGAGATCCCGCAGGGTTCAAACCACAAGATTGAATGGAACCGGGAGCTGGCAGTTATGCAGCTGGACCGCGTTGAGCCAGCGATTTTCGCCAAGCCAACTAACTACGGTTTCATCCCGCAGACCTTGGACGAGGACGGCGACGAATTGGACGCCTTAATCATCACCGACCAGCCGCTGACAACAGGCATTTTCATGGAAGCAAAGGTTATCGGTGTTCTGGAATTTGTTGATGATGATGAAGTTGATGACAAGGTGATCGTGGTGCCAGCCGATGACCGCAACACTGGTGATGCTATCAATTCGTTGGAAGATTTGCCGCCACAGCTGCTCAAGCAAATTGAACATCATTTCAACCACTACAAAGATATGAAAAAGCCAGGCTCGACAGTCGTCAAGGGCTTTGGTGACGTTGAGCGCGCCAAGCAAATCATTCGCGATTCGATCATTCGCTGGAACGAGCAAGCGTAAGAGTATCGACGCAACAAAACAATATCACACCTCACTCAGAGTACTCTTTACAGGTGACCTACGGTCAGCCTGTGGCGTTCGGCTGACGGGGCTTTCGCGCCCGTTACGGCCCCTGAGATGAGGGTGATATCGTTTTTTATATTCCGCCTACAAGATTGTGCCGTTGATTATCGGTGCCGAAACAGTGACGAAACGCCACCAGTCAATTGCTGGAGAATGCCGCCGCTGCGCGACAATTGCAAACGCAGTTTGTCTTTAGCGTGAGGTGTTATAATCAGCTCGCGCCAATCCGGCTTGGGGTGGGCTGATTTATTAGTCAACACCTCTATGGTATCGCCGTGCCGCAAATGATAGGTAAACGGCTTCATGACGCCATTGATCTTGAAGCCACTGGCGTGCGCTGCGACGTCGGAGTGAATGCGGTAGGCATAATCCAATGGGAATGCACCGCGCGGCAAATCATAAATATCGCCTTTTGGAGAATATACGAAAATGCGGTCCGAGAATAATTTCATGCGGAACTTATTAGAATCAAATCGTTTGCCTTCGCCCGCCAACGCTGCCGCTTCCTGAAGCTCACGAATCCACGACAAGTCTGCCGGCATGGCGCCTATGCGACCTTTTTTGTACGCGTCGGTTAATTTCTGTTCATTGTAGTGGAAGCTAGCCGCCAAGCCACGCTCAGCGTATTCGTGCATCTCTTTGGTGCGAATTTGAAATTCAACAATTTGCCCACTCGGCGTTTGCACGGTGGTGTGTAGACTTTGGTAGCCATTTGGTTTGGGGTTGACGACATAATCTTTGATCCGATCGTACATTGGTTGATACATGTCATGCAAAATCCCCAGAACCAAATAGCCTGTCGATAAATCATCGACAATCACCCGTAGGGCGATCAAATCATAAATCTTATCAATGTCACCGACCTTATCAAGTTTTTTGAATAGACTGTAGACGCTTTTGACCCGGCCATCCATCTGGAAAACCAGCTTCTCTTCCTTCAATCGTGCCTCAACTTCACGGCGAACACGATCCAGTTTTCGCTGCGACTTTTTCAATCGGCTATCCATCAAACTTTTGGTTCGGTGAAAATCTTTCGGCATCAAATATTTGAAGCTCAATTCTTCCAGCTGCACGCGCACCCGTCCCATGTTCAATCGATCCGCCAGCGGTGCAAACACCTCGATCGTCTCGCAAGCAATTTTCTTTTGCTTCTCTGGCGACATAAACTGCAGCGTCCGCATATTGTGCAGGCGATCCGCCAGTTTGATGATAATTACCCGCACGTCCTCGCCCACCGCGATCATCAATTTAGTCAAATTGTCCTTGGTGTGTGGCAAATAGCTGTCCAGACTGCGCATGCCAGCGCGTGCCTGCGACACCTTAGTCACGCCATCCACCAAGAACGCCACATCTCGTCCAAATAAACTCTCCAGTTCATCTAGCGTCGCGTCGGTGTCCTCGACCGTGTCATGCAGCACGCCCGCCACCACCGTGTCGATGTCCATACCCCACTCAATCAAAATCTCGGCCACCGCCAGCGGGTGATTGATATACGGCTCACCGCTTTTGCGTTTTTGTCCAGCGTGCTTCTCAGTCGCATAGTCAATCGCACTCGCCAAAACCAGCACTGGCACTTCATCATACTTTTGCCCAGCTGTGGCGAGTAGCTCTTCACGCGTCATATGTTTATTATACAACTTTGTAGTATAATTAAGAAAAGCTAAAGCGAAATATCTAACGGGGAGGGTATATGTCAGCAACAAGAATAGCAATTAACGGCTTTGGGCGGATTGGACGCAATGCGTTTAAGATTGCGCGTGAGCGTAGCGACCTAGAAATCGTCGCCATCAATGATTTGACGGACACTAAAACATTCGCATATCTGCTCAAACATGACAGCAACTACGGTGAATACGGCCGCCAAGTGACGTTTACGGAAAATGAACTCATCGTCGATGGCCAATCTGTCAAGGTTTTGGCAGAGAAAGAGCCGCAGCAATTGCCGTGGAAAGATATGAATATTGATGTGGTGATTGAGTCGACTGGCTTCTTTACTAACAAAGAGGGCGCAGGCAAACATCTGGAAGCTGGTGCGAAACGTGTCGTCATCAGCGGTCCAACCAAGTCTGATGGTGTGGATACGATTGTATTTGGTACCAATGACGACAAGATCGCCTCTGCGACGCCGATTGTGTCAAATGCCAGTTGTACCACCAACAGTTTGGGCGCAGTGATGGCTGTCCTGGACGCAGAGTTTGGCGTGGAAAAATCAATGCTGACGACAGTGCACAGTTACACTGCTAGCCAAAGATTGCAGGACGCGCCAGCTAAGGACCTGCGCGAAGGTCGCAATGCCGCTGAGAACATGGTGCCAACAACAACAGGTGCAGCTATTGCTGTGACCAAAACGTTACCGCAGCTGACTGGCAAATTTGACGGTCTGAGTGTTCGTGTACCAACACCAGTGGTATCGCTCAGTGACGTGACAGCGTTGCTCAGACGTGACGTGACGGTCGAGCAGGTAAACGAGGCGTTCAAAAAAGCAGCTCAAGACACGTTCTATCAGGGTATTTTGGGTGTCAGTGAAGAGCCTCTCGTCAGTCGCGACTTTATCGGCAATTCACACTCTGGGGTTGTTGATTTGCCACTCACCAAAGTCGTTGGTGGTAATTTGATCAAAGTCATGGTTTGGTATGACAATGAATGGGGCTATTCAAACCGTTTGGTGGAGTTGGTGGCAGACATTGGCGCTGTATTGAAGCGCGCTGGCTAATTTGCAAAAAGCTCCTAAACCGCTTATACTTATGAGTATGAAAATTTACTTGGGATCTGATCATCGCGGCTTTTTGTTGAAAGAAAAAGTCTTTGCGTATTTGGTGAAAAATAACTATGAAGTCGAAGATGTTGGCGGGCGAGAATTGAACCCGGACGATGATTTTCCTCAGTTTGCGCAGGCGGCAGCCCTGCGAGTGATTGGTGACGAATCAGACGATCCGCGAGCGATTTTGATTTGTGGTGGCGGTCAAGGTATGTGCATGGCAGCGAACCGGTTCAAAGGTATCCGTGCTAGTGTCATTTGGGATGCCTACGAAGCCAAAATGACGCGCCAGGACAATAACTCAAATGTGTTGTGCTTGCCAGCTCGTGTTTTGGAGGACAATGAAGCGGCGTGGAAAGGGATCATGGAGACATGGCTCAACACTCCGTATATTAATGCACCAAGATTTAATAGGCGCAATGCGCAATTGGACCAATTATTATGACCACAGTAATCACTCCCAGTATTTTGGCAGAAAATGTCGATCAATATAAAGAACAAATTGAGCGAATCACTGGTTTTGCCGAGCGAGCGCACGTTGATATCTCTGATGGCCAATTTGCACCAAACTTGACAGTCGGTTTGCGAGATTTGTGGGCACCAGAAGGCTGGCAAATTGATATTCATGCCATGGTGAAAAATGTCGATGAATACATCGAAGATTTGGTGGCGCTGCGCCCAAATATGATTTTGCTCCACGCTGAGTCTGAGGGCGATATTCTTGGCGCGCTACAGAAAATCAAACAGGCAGACATCAAGGCTGGCTTGGTATTGATGCGTCCAACCGTTCCCAGTACCGTCGTTGATCTCATCAAGGCAGCAGATCACGTCATGATATTTTCTGGTGAGCTTGGCCGTTTTGGCGGTAGTGCCAGTTTGATGCAATTGGAAAAAATCCGTCTCATCAAAGACATCAACCCGGCTGTAGAAATTGGCTGGGACGGTGGCGTTATGCCAGACAACGCCTATGGCTTGGCGCACAGCGGCGTCAATGTTTTGGTGGTTGGTGGTGCCATCCAAAAATCGCCAAATCCTCGAGAAGCCTATCAAAACATTCAAAATGAAATTAACAAAAAGGGCATGTTGGGCTAGTGCCGCCAAACGTCACGTGTAAACAATTGGAGCAGCACGCCTCGTCAGTGCGCCGCTCCATCATCACCATGCTGGAACACGCTGGTAGTGGTCACACTGCTGGCGCCTTAGGCTTGGCGGACATCATGACAGCTCTGTATTTTGCGGTGCTTCACGTCAGTCCAGAGAACCCTGATTGGGATGAACGAGATCTCTTCGTCATGAGCAACGGTCACTGCGCGCCCGTACTGTACGCGACTTTGGCGGAGCGTGGTTTCTTTCCTAGGACAGAATTGGCGACACTTAGACAGTTTGGCTCTCGATTGCAGGGGCATCCAGAACGTCAAGCACTGCCTGGTATCGAGACGACTAGCGGGCCCTTGGGCTCGGGCCTGAGTCAGGCTTCTGGCATGGCGTACCATGTGCGATATGTACATCCACAGCCCAAGCGGTTTGTCTATTGTCTGATGGGTGATGGTGAATTAGACGAAGGTAATATCTGGGAAGCAGCGATGTTTGCTAGTAAATATAACTTGGGCAATCTGATCGGCATCGTTGATCGTAACAATATTCAAATTGGCGGTAGTACTGAGGACGTCATGCCGCTGGAAGATCTACAGGGGAAATGGCGCAGTTTTGGCTGGCACGTTCAGGAGATTGATGGGCACAATATGGAGAGTATCTGTGAGGCCATGAGTATGGCTCGCGCTGTGACGGATAGACCAAGTGCCATCATTGCCCACACCATACCAGGCAAGGGGGTTGACTTCATGGAAGGCGATTATCATTGGCATGGGAAAGTTCCTACTGTCGAGGAAGCGCAGCGAGCGCTGGCTCAGTTGGAGGATAGGAAATGATGTATCTACGTGAAGATTGGCAAACGCCCACCTATGCTTCGGTCCGAGGTGGTTTTGGTGAAGGTTTGGTCACACTGGCCAAGCAGGATGACCGCGTCGTGGCGCTCAGTGCGGACCTGGTAGCAAGCGTTGGCTTTGGTAAATTTGCCGAGCATATCGGCGCACCGCGGCTCATTGAAGTTGGTGTGGCGGAACAGAACTTAGTGACGGTAGCGTCTGGGTTAGCAGCCATGGGCAACATCCCGTTTGCTGCTAGCTACGCTTCGTTTAGTCCGGGCCGCAACTGGGAGCAGATTCGGACGACGATTTGTCTGAATAATCAGTCGGTCAAACTGGTCGGTTCACACGCTGGACTGAACGTTGGCCCAGACGGCGCGACCCATCAAATGTTGGAGGATATTGCGTTGATGCGGAGCTTGCCGAATATGGTGGTGCTGGCGCCAGGCGATGCCCATGAGGCTAAGCTGATGGCGGCGGCGATGGCAGCTGATTCGCGGCCAAATTATGTGCGGTTGCCGCGGGCCGACATGTCACTATTTCTCGGGTATGATAATTTTGAAATTGGCAAAGCTTACGTGTTGCGCGAAGGAAAAGACGTGGCGTTGCTGGGCACTGGTACGATGACTTATCAATTGCTTCTGGCAGCGGAAATACTGGCAAATCAGCATAACATCCAGGCAGAGGTCATTCATTTTCCAACCATTAAGCCATTGGATGAGGCGGCGGTGCTTGGTGCTGCCCAAAAATGTGGCCGTGTGGTGACGGCCGAAGAGGGGCAGATTGCTGGCGGGTTTGGCTCAAGTGTGGCGGAACTACTCAGTGAACAATTGCCAGTGAAAGTGAAACGGATTGGTGTCAATGACATGTTTGGTGAGTCTGGCTCAATGGTCGAGCTGTGGCAAAAGCACGGCCTGGACGTCGGCTCAGTAGTCAGTAGCGTAGTCGATTTTCTCCAATGAAAATAGCCCACCCAGAAAGGCTCCAGCCGAGGCCTAAAACCTCAAGGCGAGCTATTTTCTGGGGGGGCTTTAGCCCCCCGGGCATTCGAACACGTCGCCACTCAACAGAATGGTGACGAGCATTGCAATGATGGCTACATCGGCCATCTTGGGGCGTTCCTCCCTCGATAAGGCAGATATCGCCGCCCTCAGCAGATAAGCGCCAACGAAAGTTAGCGCCCACCTGCCTAGTAGTGTATACATTTTTCCCTCCTTTCAGGAAAAAATGCGCTCGAGGTCAAAGGGCCCTTCTGCCCTCAGACAAACCTCGAGCAGAAGCTACTTGTAATTTACCATATATTACCGTAAAAGTCAATATATTAACTGCACACAGGCCTGACACGTGGCAGACCGCTCTTGGCAGAACGCGCGCTAATTGCTATAATTACCATAAGTATTTTAGGGGGCAGTATGGGACTATCGATTTCAGAGATTCGGCAAAACACGACGCGGGCGCGTCATTTGATGCAGCGGACGCGGGCGCAACACTT
>CAUOVX010000012.1:0-16722 GCA_963508115.1 uncultured Candidatus Saccharibacteria bacterium | reverse complement strand
TGAACGAATTGAAAAAGCCATCACTGGTATCGAAAAAGAATTTGACGAGCGGCTAAAGTGGCTTGAATCGCACGACAAATTACTGGAGGCACAGCGCCTAGCTCAGCGCACTAAATATGACCTGGAGATGCTCAAAGAAACTGGCTTTGTCAAAGGCATCGAGAATTATTCGCGCTATCTGACTGACCGCGAGCCGGGCGAGCAGCCAGCGACGTTGATTGATTATTTTCCCGATGATTGGCTGCTACTGGTCGATGAGTCGCATATGACCTTGCCGCAAGTGCGCGGTATGTATAACGGCGACCGGGCGCGCAAGGAAGTGCTGGTGGAACACGGATTTCGTCTGCCGAGTGCTCTGGATAACCGCCCGCTCAGGTTTGATGAATTTGATCAGCATATTCACCAGGCGATTTATGTGTCGGCTACGCCGGGCGACTATGAGATTGCCCATTCGCCAAAGCCGGCTGAGCAGTTGATTCGGCCGACCGGGTTGCTTGATCCGCCAATTGAGGTGCGGCCGACCGAAGGGCAGGTTGATGATTTGATGGAGGAGATTCGCCAGACCATCGCCAACGGCCACCGCGTATTGGTAACCACCTTGACCAAGCGTATGGCTGAGGACCTCAGCGCCTACTTGACCGACAATGGTGTGAAAACAGCGTATCTACACAGTGAAATTGACACATTAGAGCGCGGCGATATTCTGAAGGATTTGCGGCTGGGGACATACGACGTGTTGGTCGGTATCAATTTGCTGCGCGAGGGGCTGGACTTGCCGGAAGTCAGTTTGGTGGCAATTATGGATGCTGACAAAGAAGGTTTCCTCCGCTCTGAACAGGCACTGATTCAGACGATTGGCCGGGCGGCGCGGCATGTCGATGGACGGGTGCTGATGTATGGCGACACTGTGACTGACAGTATGCGGCGAGCAATTGACGAGACAAATCGTCGGCGGCAAATTCAGCAGAACTATAATGAAGAGCATGGCATCACGCCGCAAACCATCCAGAAGAAGATTGACGATGGCCTGCGTTCCATCATTCCGCAAAAAGAATCGGACAAAAAGCCAAAACTTGATTTGAAGAAGATTCCAAAGGACGAATATCCGACGCTGATCAAGGAATTAACTGGTCAAATGGAGCTGCATAGCGCCAATCTGGAGTTTGAAAAAGCCGCGGAGCTGCGTGATTTGATTGCAGAAATTAAGCAAACAATGGTACACTAAAGATAACCATAATAAGGAGGAGAATTATATGGCAGAATTGAAAACAACAGAAACTCCAGTCGTCGAGCAAGCTGAGTACATGGCTCCACGCGCTGCTTCGCAAGCAAAGTGGCTCACATTTGAATACGTATTAGCAATGGTTTCAGTAACATTTGCTGCAATCACCAGTGTAGTACTCGTACCAATGTTGTTCGGCATGTGGTCTGCAAAAGAAGCGATGTCGTTTGGTTTGATGTTGAGCGGCTCGATCACTGCAAACATTTTGGCCGTTGGTATTTTGGCAGTACTATTTTCAGTGTTGGCATTTGTCCTATTTGGCCGCGTAACACGCACAATTGCCGCTGACCGTAGCGGTTACACTGGTCGATTGGCTTACAAACTGACAACCTATGGTAGCTTGTTCATGATCGTATTGGCGGCGTTGCCACTGGTCGCAAACCTCATCAGTGTATTGATCAGCTCGTTGCTATTGATCGGCGTTTCCGATGCTGGTTCAGTATACACAGCACTGTACTTAGGTAACTTCTTGCCATCACTGCTGTGCTTGGCAGTATTGGCAGTTGTGATATTTTTCATCGGCAAGATCATCAACGGCTACAACAAATCACGCCCATTGGCTATCACGTTGATCGCAATTACTAGCGTTGTCGCAGTTGCCCTAGCTATCACGCTGGCAGTGCAGGCTCATGACAAGCCAAGTATCAAAAAATCAAACTTCAAATACAACTCAAGCTACCTACTTGACTAGTTAGTTGGGTATCACCTGTCGCTCGCTCCTAGACATGGGGGCGAGTGATTTTCTGTAATTAATTTTCAAGTGGTATAATGAGTTCATGAGTGCAATTTCTAATAGTGATGTCCAGCGCTTGGCGGATTTGAGCGGTTTGCAATTGGCAGATGGCGAAGTGGATGGCTTGCGACAGGACGTGGAGAAAATCGTAGAATATATCAATCAATTGGGCGAGCTCGATACATCTGGCGTAGAGCCAACCTATCAAGTGACGGGACTAGAAAATATCTGGCGGGAAGATGAGGTTCAGCCGGGGATTTCTCAGGACGAGTTACTTGAGTTGGCGCCCGAAAAACAGAACAATCAAGTGAAAGTGCCGCAGGTGTTGTGATGAGTCGGATTAGTGATTTTGTAGGAAAAAGTGCAGTCGACAATGTCAAGGAAGCATTGCGACGAGCGCGCGAGATTGAAGAATATCATGCGCTACTGAGCTTGACAGAAGAGCGGGCGTTGGAGCGGGCCGAACTGGTGGATAAGGGCAAAATTTCTGGCAGGCTGGCCGGTGTGCCATTTGTCGTGAAAGACAATTTCTTGGCCTTTGGTGCGCCAACGACTGCTGCCGCAAAAATGCTTGAGAATTTTGATGCGCCACTGCAAGCCACAGCCGTTGAAAAATTAGAGGCTGAAGGTGCAATCTGCATTGGCAAGGCGAACTTGGATGCCTTTGCTCACGGTGGCTCGACGGAAAACTCAGCCTTTGGTCCGACCAAAAACGCTGCAGATAAATCCCGCGTAGCTGGCGGTTCATCGGGTGGCTCGGCAGTCGTGACAGCGCTTGACGTGGTACCGTTTGCACTTGGGACAGATACTGGTGGGTCGATTCGCCAGCCAGCCAGCTTCAATGGCGTGGTCGGCGTCAAGCCAACTTACGGCACGGTCAGTCGCTATGGCGTGGTGGCCATGGCCTCAAGCACGGACACCATCGGTTGTTTCGCGACGAATGCGGATGACGCTAATCTGGTGATGGAGATCATGGCGGGTCGTGACAACAAGGATATGACAACACTGCCGGACTTTTGGCAGAGCCAGCCAGAATTTACCAAGAAGAAGATTGGTTTGGTAAAACAATGTATGACTGACGATGTGGACGCGGCGGTTCGCCAGAAAACGCTTGACTATGCAGAAAAGTTGAAGCGGCTGGACTATGACGTTGAAGAAGTGGATCTCAGCATGATGCAACATTCGCTGGCGATGTATTACATCATTGTGCCGGCGGAGATATCGTCAAACTTGGCGCGCTATGATGGCGTGCGTTATGGCCACCGGGCGGCTGAGGTAAAAACGCTGGCCGAATTGTACGGTCGCAGCCGCAACGAAGGCTTTACGATGGAAAATAAGCGACGAATTATGATTGGTAGCTTTGTGTTGTCGAGTGGCTTTTTTGACGCTTACTATATGCAGGCACAAAAAGCGCGCACATTGCTCATCAATGAGTTCAAGCAGTTGTTTGCTGAGTACGACGCACTGTTGATGCCAGTTGCACCAACACCAGCCTTCAAACTTGGCGAAAATACCAATGATCCGATCAAAATGTACCTAGCGGACATCATGACCGTGCCAGCTAGCTTGGCGGGGCTGCCAGCAATTGCCGTGCCAGCTGGAACTAGTGACGAAGGTTTGCCAATTGGTGTGCAGTTGATTGGTGACCGCCAATCTGACAGCAACTTGTTGAAGTTGGCCTCAGAAGTGGAGGCTGCCTGATGGATGGCTTGTTGATCGCGCTAGTGGTAGCAGCGCTGGTGATCGGTGCGTTGTTGATTATTTTTATCCAATTGACATCACGCGGGCACCAAAAGCTTGACAGGGAAATGTACCGAAAAGTTTGGCGGGCGATTCAACACGGCGCCAAGGCGGGCGGTTCGGATGGTCTGCAAATGGCAATCGTCAAAGCTGACAAGCTGCTCGACAAAGCCATGCGCGATTGCGGCGTGGCAGGTACGACGATGGGCGACAGACTGAAAGCTCGCAAGGGTGACTGGACGGATGAAAATGGTTTGTGGGCGGCGCATAAATTACGCAATCAAATTGCCCACGAAACCAACGTGAAGCTAACCGCGCAAAGTTTTCGGCGAGCCATGACAAGCTTTGAACAAGCACTAAAAGATTTGGGAGCGTTATGATGAGTGTATATGATGAATATGAAATGACCATTGGTATCGAATGCCACGTTCAGCTGGCGACCAAAACCAAGCTGTTTAGCCCGGCTGACAATGATGCACGTAATGCTGAGCCAAACGAAAAAACGCACGAGATTGATTTTGGTCTACCGGGAATGCTGCCGGTGCTCAACAAGCACGCTGTTGAACTGGCGGTGCGCGCCGGTAAAGCGTTGAATGCGCCGATTGCTCGCGTTAGCCGGTTTGACCGCAAGCATTATTTTTACCCTGACTTGCCAAAAGGTTATCAGACTTCGCAGATGTACCAGCCGATCATTTTGGCTGGCTATGTCGACGCGCCACTGGAGGATGGTTCGCTCAAACGGGTGCGGATTCATCACGCGCACATGGAGGAAGACGCTGGTAAATTGACACACCACGACGGCTACTCGTTGGTCGACCTCAACCGCGCTGGTACGCCGCTGATCGAAATCGTCTCTGAGCCGGATATTCATTCTGCCGAGGAGGCCAAAGCGTACGCTTCGGAGCTGCACAAATTGATGGTCTATGCTGGCGTGACACACGGTGATTTGTATCCCGGCAACATGCGGTTTGACGTCAACATCTCGGTGGCCAAGAAAGGTGCGACTGAGCTCGGCAAGCGCGCGGAAGTGAAGAATCTCAATTCATTCCGCAGTGTCGAGCGAGCCGCTGAATACGAGTTCAAGCGTCAAGTTGACCTGCTGGAAAGTGGTGAATCGGTGGTGCAGGAAACCCGCGGCTGGAGCGACGACAAGCAAATTACTACTTCACAGCGTTCGAAAGAAGATGCCCAGGACTATCGCTACATGCCTGATGCCGACATCCCGCCAGTGGTGCTGAGCGATGAGGAAATTGCACGAATTCAGGCTGAAGTGCCGATGTTACCGAGCGAATATCGTGAAAAATGGAGCGGGCTAGGTTTGGACAAGTCAGTGGTTAATTCGTTATTGTCCAACCCAAATTACGCATCCATCATGCTGGAAGTGCAGGAGAAATCAGGCGATGCGTCTGCTAAGCGAGTGGCACACTGGTTTGCCAGTGCTTTGACAGCCAGTAGCAGTGATTCTGAAAATGACTCCGCGTCAACTAACGGTAGTGCGCCACATGTGTCGGTTGATGATCTGGTGGAGTTAGCGGAGATGACCGAGAAAGCAGAGATTTCCAGCACTAATGCCAAGGAATTGTTTAATGAACTATTGGCGGGCGCCACGCATCCGCGCAAACTTGCTGAAGAAAAGAACTTACTGCAGGTGTCTGACGAGTCGGCTATCGCTGCCATCGTTGACGAAGTGCTCAGCGACCCAGCCTCGGCAGCTTCCATCGCCGACATTCGCTCGGGCAAAGACAAAGCCATTGGTTACCTCGTCGGTCAAGTTATGAAGCGTTCCAAAGGTCAGGCTAACCCAAGCTTGGCGCAAAAATTGATTCGCGAGAGGCTATAGCTGATGATCATCATTACTGGCATCCCTGGATCTGGTAAAACGACGTTAGCAAAGCGTTTGATGCAAGATATGGGAGTGCGTGGTGTCGCGCAAGATGCTGTCAAAGAGTTTTTGGCTGATCATCTGGGCGGAACATATACTGATAAGCAGAGCAGTGCCTTGGGCCGCGTGACTCGACGGGCAGTTCTGGAATTGGGTGTTGAATTTGAGAAATTGGGTGAGCAGATTATCATTGAGTCTGCCCTGCAAACGTCAGCTGCAGAAGAGATTTTACAGCACAGCCCACATCGACCAATTCTGCAGATTTACGTGACGTGCGGCTTGGCGGAAGTCAAGCGGCGATTTTATGCTCGCAAACAATCTGGTCATCGCCACTCAGTGCACACTGATGATCTATATGATAAATTGACGGAACACGAAATTCGTGACAAATATCGTCCACTGGTTGCGGATAATATCACAACAGTGATCGTTGATTCGGAGAATTTGGATTATACGGCACTGCGGGATACGGTGAAAGATTTTTTGATGAATAAGGCGATAACAAAGGAGAACGAGATATGAGAAAACCGACAAAAGCAGTGATTGCAGCGGCAGGATTTGGTACTAGGTTTTTGCCACAAACTAAAGCAATGCCTAAGGAGATGATGCCACTGATTGATAAGCCAATCATCCAATACGTTGTGGAAGAACTGGTTGCTGCCGGTATTCGCGACATTATCATCGTCGGAAGCGCCAACAAGCGTGCCATTGAAGATCATTTTGACGTGCCGAACGAAGATTTGTTAGCGAATTTGCGGGCTGGTGGTGACAAGAAGCGCCCGTTGATTGACCTGGTTCACTCACTGTCGGAAATGGCTAACTTTGTGTACGTTCGCCAAAAAGGTCCATATGGCAACGCGACTCCTTTGGCATGTGCTGCGCATTTGATTGGGCCGGACGAGCCAGTGATTTATACGTTTGCTGACGACTTTATCGACGCGACACCAAGCCGTTTTCAACAGATGATTGCTGCTGCAGAAAAATTGGATGGCGCAGTGCTGTCTTGCAAAAAAATCATTGATGATGCAGAATTTGATCGCTATGGCATTGCGGCTGGTCAACAACTCGATGACGGAACGATTGCTATCACAAACATCGTTGAAAAGCCAGGTAAAGCCAACGCACCGAGTGATTTAGCCAGTGTGAGTAGTTATTTGCTGGCGGCTGATTTCTTCCCGTACTTGGAGCGCGCCCGCCAGGAGTTTAATGGCCACGGTGAGTTTGCCATTCAGCCGATTATGCAGCGCATGATTGATGAAGGGCATAACTTCTATGGCGTGGAAATCACCAACGGCACGTACTATGACACCGGTGATAAGCTTGAATATCTCAAAACTATCATTGACTTTGGGCTGCGAGATGAAAAACTTGGTCCGGCACTTCGTCAACATCTGACAGATCGGCTGAAATAGGCTATAATAGCACCATGAATGAGATCGTTATCATTTTGTCAATTATTTTGGTTACCTTGATGATCATCGTCATCACATTGATATGTTTGGTGATCAGCCTGAGTCGTCATGTCCAAAAAACCATGCAGCACTCACGAGCTATCCAGCAGAATTACACTGAAGCATCATCAATGCTTTCGGTTGTTTCTTCAACCTTAGCGCTGGGGGCACTGATGAAAAAGTTTACGCGAAAGGCAAAACGTGGTCAAAAATAATACTTCAGAAAAGTCATTAATAAAAAGGGCTACTAAAAAAGTCATTCGTGACAATGAAAATGGAGCTCGCCAGGCAATTTTGGAAGATTTGTTTTTTGATTTTCACCGTTGGTTCGGTGTTGGGCGCCACGCTGTCTGTGACCGTTTTGGTGTGGGTACTGGGTCATCTAGTTGACGTGTTCCCGCCGCTGGCTGATTTCTTTAATACACTGATCAACACCATGCAGAGTCGCCGCTAACGTGCTATACTAAGACTAATGACGACAGAGGGGAAAAATAACGGCGGTATGTCGGCGGTTTTGAAACCGTCTGATTATGTACACCTGCACAATCACACTCACCACTCACTTCTCGATGGATTAACCAAGATTCCTGACATGGTCGCCCGAGTGAAGGAGCTCGGCATGGAAGCTTGTGCTATCACTGACCACGGCACGATGTCAGGCGTCATTGAGTTTTATAAAGTAGCCAAGAGTGCTGGCATCAAGCCAATCATCGGTATCGAGACCTACGTGGCAGCGCGGAGTCGTCACGACCGTGACCCCGCCAAGGATAAGGCACGCTATCACCTGACGTTACTCGCTATGAACCACAAAGGCTATCAAAACCTGATGCAGCTCAGTACCATCGCTAATCTCGAAGGCGTCTACTACAAACCGCGCATTGACCATGAGCTACTTGAGCAATACAACGAGGGTATCATCTGTATGTCCGGCTGTATCGGTGGTGAGCTGGGTGAGAATTTGCGCAATGACGATTATGAAAAGGCTAAGGAAATCGCTGGCTGGTACAAGTCGGTCTTTGGTGATCGCTACTACATGGAGCTGCAAGATCATGGCCACCCCGAAGCGCGCAGTCACTGGCCGGAGCAGAAAAAGGTCAATGATTATATCGAGCGCATCAGTGAGGAATTGGACATTCCGTGCGTGGTGACCAGCGACGGCCATTATCTGAATCACGAAGACCAAGAGGCGCATGAGATTTTGCTGTGCGTTGGCACTGGTGCGTATTTGAGCGATGAAAAGCGGATGAGTTTGAAAGATTTTGAGCTGCATTTGACGACACCAGAAGACATTATTTCGCGGTGGCAAAAAACCAACCCACAAGCAATTGCCAATACTAAAGCCATTGCCGACCGCTGTGACGTGGAGATCAAACTGGGCGATATTCTCATCCCGAAATTCCCGACGCCAAACGGCGAGTCTGAAAAAGAATATCTGGATCATTTGGTGTATAGCGGCATGGCAGCACGCTACGCTGGCATGAAGTTGGAGGACGCAAAGAAACTGCCAAACGACGAGCTGCGCGCCATGTTGTCTGATGATCAAATCGAGCGGCTAGACATGGAGTTTGGCGTACTCGACAAGATGGGTTATAACGGCTACTTCCTCATCGTTCAAGATTTTATCAACTGGGGAAAATCTCAAGGGATTATTTTCGGGCCAGGGCGTGGTTCGGCGGCTGGCTCAATCATCGCCTATGCCCTGAACATCACCGACCTTGATCCGCTACATTACGACCTGCTGTTCGAGCGTTTCCTTAACCCTGACCGTATCTCCATGCCCGACATCGATATCGACATTCAGGATACCCGTCGCGGCGAAGTTATCGAATATTGTGCCAAGAAATATGGTGCGGAGCGAGTGGCTAACATTTGTACCTTTGGTACCATGGCGGCGCGCGCTTCGGTGCGTGATGTGGCGCGGGTATTGCAGGTGCCGTACGGTGAATCTGACCGGCTGGCCAAGCTCATTCCGCCACCCGTCCAGGTCGTCACGTGCCCATCAAAAAGTCGCTCGAGGAAGATCCCGACCTTAAAAAAGAGTATGAAAGCAACCCGACCGCCAAAACGGTTTATGACTTTGCCTCGCGGCTTGAGGGAACGATTCGTTCGCATGGTGTGCATGCCGCCGGCGTGGTGATTGCGCCGGATGATTTGGTAAAATATGTGCCGCTGGAGATGGCACAAAAGGGCGTGGTGGCAACACAGTATCCAATGGGCCCAGTTGAGGAATTGGGGCTATTGAAGATGGACTTCTTGGGCCTGTCTAACTTGTCTATCATCAACAACGCGCTGCGCATTATCCGTAAAGTGTATAAAACGGACATTGATCTATCTCACTTGCCGCTGGACGATGCGGAAACGTATAAACTATTCCAGCGTGGCGACACCACCGGTGTCTTCCAGTTGGAATCGGCTGGCATGAAGCGGTATCTGCGTGAGCTCAAACCGAGCGTCTTTGAAGACATCATCGCCATGGTGGCGTTGTACCGCCCGGGACCGATGCAGTTTATCGATTCGTTCATCAAACGTAAACATGGCGAAGAGGAGATTACCTATTTGCATCCTGGTATGGAAAACTCGCTGAAGAATACGTACGGCATCTTGGTCTATCAGGAGCAGTTTATGCAGATTTCCAAAGAATGGTGCGGCTTTACTGGCGGTCAGGCTGACACCCTGCGTAAAGCGGTGGGTAAAAAGAAAATCGACCTGATGAAAAAGGTTAAACCAGAATTTGTCGAGGGCGCAGTCAAGGTTGGTGGTGCGACCAAGGAAATTGCTGAGCAGTTCTGGGATGCGCTGGAAGAATTTGCTAACTACTGTTTCAATAAGTCGCACGCGGCGTGTTACGGTCTGATCGCCTACTGGACGGCGTACCTCAAGGCGCACTATCCTGATGCGTTCATGGCGGCGCTGATGACTAGCGACCAGGACGACACCGAACGCCTGGCTATCGAGATGACTGAGTGTAAGCACATGGGCATCGAAGTGCTCAACCCAGACGTCAATGAGTCATTTGTTGAATTTGCGGTCGTGCCTGGTGAAAAGAAGATTCGTTTTGGTATGGCGGCGGTCAAGGGCGTTGGTGTCGGCGCAGTCGAAGAATTGTTGCGCGCCCGTGAAGACGGTAAATTCACTAGCATCGAAGATTTCGCCAAACGCGTGTCGACCAGCAAATTTAACCGCAAAGCTTGGGAGTCACTCATCAAATGTGGTGCATTTGACAGTTTTGGTGATCGCCACGACTTATTGTTTAACCTAGACACTATCACTGCATTTGCGCAAAAAGTTCAAAAAGAAGCGGCTAGCGGGCAGACTGATTTGTTTGGTATGTTGGGCGATGATGCGGCTGTGGCTCAGCCGACCATGCAGTTGATGCCGTCGCCAAACAAGAATGACAAGGAATACTTGACGTGGGAACGCGAGCTGATGGGCTTGTATATCTCGGCACATCCTTTGGACGCTTACGCTACATACTTGCTTGAGCAAACGCAGCCATTGACCCAGCTGGTACCAGAATATGATGGCCGACTTATGACAATTGGTGGCATCATCACGAACGTTCGCACTATCATCACCAAATCTGGCAGCAAAATGGCGTTCGTGGGTCTCGAGGACAAATTTGGCGAGGGCGAAGTCATCGTTTTCCCAAATTTGTATGAGCAAGTTGGTGCCAAGCTCGTCCAAGACGCTGTTATTCGGGTGACTGGTAAAAATTCAGCCCGCGACCGTGACGGTAATTTGGGGTCAGAAAGTAAGATGATTGCTGATGAAATTGAGATTATTACTGACAGTGATATCACCGGTTATGAATCAACCGGTCGTAAAATGGACGCACCAAAAGTAAGCGCTCAGTACAAAAAGGAAAAACGTGCGAATTTCCGTGTTCAAAAAACCAAGGCTGCTACTCCGGCTACCGCCAAATCGTCAAATCCATCCAAGCCAGCTACCCGGCCGGTAGCTCCCGAGACGCCACCTGCGCGCCTGTTTTTGCAAGTGAAAGACCCGAGTGATCACGATAAACTGATTTCCCTCAAAAAGATCTGCTCGACATCACCAGGGATTACCGATGTTGTGTTGGTGCTTGGCGAGAATGACCACAAGTCCGCCATTCGCTTGCCGTTCAAAGTCGATCCAGCAGCTCAGCTACTTGAAGAGCTAAAGGCGTTGCTGGGCGAAGAATGTATCAAATTGACGTAATCATCGGCGGCATATCATCTGGTATAGTGCCATGCCGCAGGCAACGCTGACATTGAACGATTCTTTAGTGCCAAACATTGGGATCTCGACTGTTGCGGTGCAGTGCGCTAAATGCTCGGCTGATATGCCATCAACTTCTTCGCCCAGCAGCAAGGCAAACGCTTTTGGTGCAGTAAAATCTGGCAGTGAAATGCTGTCTGGTGCTTGTTCCAGTGCGATGACTGGTAGGTTGCCGGTGCGCTCATTTTCCTCTAGCCACTCCTCCAGAGTTTTATAGCGCCTAAAGGGAACCATTTGCTCAGCGCCCAATGCTGTTTTGTGAATTTGCTTGGTTATTTTCTCAACCAGGTGCGGTAGTCGCGGGTCTGGTTGGTTGATGATCGCCAAATCTGGAAATGGAGTATAGCCGCTAATGACGATGTGTTTTACTCCCAGGCCTTCTGCCGTGCGAAAGATGGCGCCGACATTGTGTGTTGAACGGATATTGTGCAAAATAAGCGTAATTTCTGGTCGCATGAACTCATTATATCATTCGCTAAATCATAAGCACTTTGCTATAATGTTGGTGATGGATGAAGATTCTATTCAAGTACGTCGTCGCCAGCAAGACGAAGATGCTACCAGGAAACGAGCGTCAATTTTAGGCTTGCAATATTTAGATACCCGCAGTTTTGAGGCTGACTTGCCGCTGGAACGAGATATTTTGACAATTGATGAGATGTACAAAGGGCGTATCATCCCCCTAGCGCACAATGACACTGATCTGTCCTACCGCTTTGGTGTAACTTCGCAGACGCCTCAGTCGTTAATTGCTAAAATGACAAAGGATTATCGCGAAGTTGGTAAAGTTGCACACTTTTTCTTGATATCAGGTGCCGCTTTTCGTTCATTTATGCTGCGGTTCGATCCGCCAAAGAGTATCGTCTATGATGATATCGAAATTGCCAAAGAGGGCGACAGCGAAACACTGCAACAGGTGAGTCAAACACTGGCAACGGTCAGTTCAAATGACGTCTTTAACTACATCGTTGATCAAGCTGACAGGCTAGGCGCATCCGACATTCACATTGAAAATCAGCGCGAGTCAATCCGCATCCGTATGCGTGTTGATGGCGCACTGCACCCAGTGGCTGAGCTCAGTCGTGACCGCTATCGTGTCATCATGGCTACTTTGGCTTCCCGTGCAAATATTTCTACGGCTGCGACCGAACCGCAGTCTGGGCACATGCAACAGGAGATTTATCGTGACGGCGCCTCGCATCTCTTGAACTTGCGTGTTGAAGCAGTGCCAACAGTGTATGGTCAAGATGTGGTGATGCGTTTGTTTAACTTTGATACTGCCATGTTGAATTTGGATTTGTTGAGTATCACTCCGGCTGAGCGCGCGCAAATTGATGAAGTTATTTCACACCCACGCGGTATGGTTTTGATGGTTGGTCCGACGGGTTCTGGTAAGTCAACCACGCTTTACAGTATCTTGAATGCTTTGAACACTACCGATCGTAAAATTATCACCCTGGAAGATCCAGTGGAAAACACCATTCCTGGCGTGACGCAAATCCCTATCGACACCACGGCTGGTCAGGAGTTTGCTGATGGTCTTCGTAGTGTGCTGCGTATGGACCCGGATGTGGTGATGGTTGGTGAGATCCGTGACAATGAAACTGCCCGCACTGCTATCCAGGCATCAATCACCGGGCACTTGGTCTTGAGCTCATTCCATGCCAATTCAACAGCGGCGGCGTTTAGTCGTATGATTGACATGATTGGGCAAAATCCTATCTTTAGCTCGGCGGTGCGTTTGTTGATCGCTCAGCGATTGGTCAGGCGGCTACATGACGAGAGCAAAGAGGAGTACGAGCCGGATGAAGCGACTCGCCGTTGGGTAAAGGAGACGCTGAAAGGAATTCCTGACACGGTTGATTGCCCAGATTTGGACACATTTAAGTTGTGGCGACCAGTGTCAACACCAGAAGCACCGTTTGGTTACAAGGGGCGCATCCCAGTGATGGAACAATTGATTGTGACTGAGGAAATTCAGAAGTTCTTGCGCGGAGATATTCTTGATATTCATGCCGAAGCCATTGAAGAAGTTGCTAAAAAGCAGGGAACTATTACGCTACTGCAGGCTGGGGTGCTGGCAGCGCTTCGTGGCGAAACCACCATAGAAGAAGTGAACCGCGTCATCTAGGCGCGGCTCGTAAGATTTGGATTTGTATGAGTTAGCGGAGAACTTGCTACCGTATCACTGCGGCGACGGTTGAAACCACTCGCTTATCAAATGGCGAAGGGATGACTTCGTTAGCGGTTGGGTTTTCAACCAGCCCAGCCAAAGCTTCAGCGGCAGCCAGTTTGTGCTGGTCGGTAATCTTTTTCACGCCGTGATCGAGCGCCCCACGGAAGATGCCTGGAAAGGCCAGGGAATTATTCACTTGGTTTGGAAAATCACTACGGCCGGTGGCTACCACCGCTGCGCCAGCCTCCCGAGCGATATCTGGCATGATTTCTGGCACTGGGTTTGCTAGGGCAAAGATGATTGGACGCTCGGCCATTTTCTGCACCAACTCCGGTGTGAGTAGTCCAGCGCGTGACACGCCGATGAACACGTCAGCGTCAGTGATGGCGTCGTCGATTGAGCCAGACTGTGAAGCATCGACGTACTCTAGTAGCGCGGTTTTTTCCGCATTCAAATCCGTGCGAGATGTGCCAACGATACCGCGGCTGTCTACTGCCACAATGTTCCTCGCGCCATATAGGTGTAACAATTTGATGATGGCCGTGCCGGCTGCCCCAGCACCAATAACCACAAATTTACAGTCAGCCAGGTTACGCCCGGTTAATTTGGCAGCATTGATTAGCCCTGCCAGCACCACGACCGCTGTGCCGTGTTGATCATCGTGAAACACAGGGATATCCAGCTCGGCCTTGAGGCGCTCTTCGATCTCAAAACACTTTGGCGCAGCGATGTCCTCCAGGTTGATGGCTCCAAAGCTCGGTGCAATTGCCTTAATTGTAGCGATAATTTCCTCTGGTTCGTGAACATCCAGCACAACTGGCACAGCGTCAACATTAGCAAAATGCTTGAACAGCAGTGCCTTACCTTCCATCACCGGCATGGCGGCTTTTGGTCCCAAATCACCGAGACCCAAGATGGCTGAGCCATCGGAAATGACACCGACCAAATTATTCGTCCAGGTGTACTTTGGCAAGTCTGCTGGGTTTTCGGCGATCGCTTGGCTAACTGCGCCAACGCCCGGGCTGTAATACGAGCTCAATTTGTCACGGTCCAGTTCCTCTTGGTCGCGCAAACTGGTAGTGATTTTACCCTTATATTTTTCGTGTAATTCAAGTGCTAATTTGTTGTAATCCATATCACTATTGTACTCCATATGGCAGGTTTTCTCCATCAGCTCGATAGATCATGTAATTCGTATGTCCATATAACCGTCAGACGCCTTGTATAGTTTCATATTCTATGCTAAAATACACTGAAGTTGTACAGAGTTAAATTATTCAAGCTTTGTTAGGTGTGGAGCCGCAGGAGTACAACTGCGTGGCCAGCCGAGGCGGGTTTGAAAGATAGGAAATGTCATGAGTTTTGAGTTAATCAACAAAGTCAATCAAGCACAGAAAAAGCAAGCAGTTGTTGACGCCCGCAGCGGTGACACTGTTCGTGTTTACCAGAAGATTAAAGAAGGTAACAAAGAGCGTATCCAGATGTTTGAAGGTGTGGTCATCCGCACCGACAACAAAGGCTCACACACCTCACGCATCACCGTTCGCAAAATTGCGTCAGGTGTTGGTGTGGAAAAATCATTCTTACTGCACAGCCCACTGATTGAAAAGGTAGAAATTGTCCGCCGTGCCAAGGTTCGCCGCAAGTTCCTTAGTTTCTTGCGCAAGCGTTCTGGTAAGTCAGCTCGTCTGACTGCCAAAAACTTTGACCGCGTGGCGGTAAACAACGTGCACGACGCCAAGGCTGAAGCAGAAGCTGAACGCTTGAAAGAAGAAGCTGCACAGGCTGCCGCTGCCAAGCAAGCTGAAAAAGACGCTGCTCAGGCAGAACTTGACGCTAAAGCTGCTGAAGTAGAAGCACGCCACAAAGAAGCGTAATTAGTCTTGAGACACATAGACCGCCCTCTCTGAGGGCGGTTTTCTCATGGTATAATGCCAATATGTCAATCTTTCATTATATTTCCGTTTGTGTTCCGGTGACGTTGGCATTTGCGGTGCCGTATGTGCTACGCCGCCATGGTTTCATCGACGAAAAGAAGTATCGCTGGCTGCTGTATATTGCCTGTGTGTTGTTCTGCATTTCGTGGTATTTGCCATCGCCGCTCATCGAGGGGCGAGACACTAGTTTTACCACACATTTTGTGGGTGGCGGACTGTTTACGGGGCTGTTATGGGTATATCTGGTATTGGCGATACACTGGCGGTCGCACTGGCTGGTGATGGCGTTTTCGCTGTTTGCTCTCGTGTCGGCATTGGGTTGTATCAATGAACTGGCGGAATTATATATGGTCAAAGTTGGTTTGGCACGTATCACGCTGGACGATACCAGTTGGGATATTTTGGCAAATACGCTGGGCACGACGGCGGTGTGGCTGGGCTGGCTGGGCTGGCGGTTTGTAAAAAGAAAATAGCCCGTCGAGAGGCTCAAACAGAACAGTTGATAGTCTGTGAGCCGTCTCGGCGGGCTGTGACAGGCTCTCTTTAACGAGGGCCTGGGTAGATGGGACCGCCGGCCCGGACTAGATCTAGTAACAAGATCACGCCGAGCATCAGATAATCCACAATGACCAATAAGCACGTGAGTGCTGTTAAAGCCATGACCCCCATCACAACTAAACACCTCCTTCCTAGTCCGGTGTGTCTAGTACTCTTTTACTATACCATAAAATATATAATAATGCAATAAGTTAGACTGTCTACTTCCATGTTACTGATGTGAGTCGATATTTATCTAATTTGAGGACCTAGTACTCTGTGTAGGACGCAACCTTTTGTTATAATGATGGGTATGATTCTCGGCATTGATGAAGTTGGGCGTGGGCCATGGGCGGGACCGCTGGTGGTTGGCGCAGTGATTTTGGGTGGTGCTGAGATTGAGGGGCTAAATGATAGTAAAAAATTAACCAAAAAACGCCGCGAGGCTTTGGACGAGGTAATTCGTGAGCAGGCGGCTGCATGGGCGCTGGGCTGGGTGAACGCCGGGGAATTGGATGACGTTGGCATGAGTCAGGCCTTGCGGCTGGCGGCGCGGCGAGCGGTCAAGCAAATTCAGTCGCAGTGCAAAGAGAAGAATTTGGCATTTGATGAAATTATCATTGACGGGACGGTTAATTTTCTGGCAGATACGGCGCTGGGGCAATACGTGACGGTGATGGCTAAGGCCGATGGTTTGATCCTCAGTCTGTCGGGGGCGTCGATCATC
>CAUOVX010000011.1:0-17695 GCA_963508115.1 uncultured Candidatus Saccharibacteria bacterium | reverse complement strand
GTCGTGGGTGATGATCAGCATGGCCTGGCGCGGCTGCGAACTCATCCAGTCGATGAATTGCTGCTTAGCCACATAATCCATGTGGTTGGTCGGCTCGTCAATCAGCGCCAAATGCGCCCCCGAGTGCATAATCTTCACAATCTCTACCAGCCGTTTCTGACCGCCCGACAGGGAACCAAGCGGCCGCTCGCCACACCCGCTCAGCTGAAAATTATCAAGCTCCCGCCCAATCTTCTCCTCAATCTGATAAAACCCTTTCTGGTCAAATCGCTCCAGCGCCTGGGTATACTCCTCGATTTTGCGCATATTATCGCCCATGGTTTCAGGATATTCATCAATAATCTTCTTTAAGGCCGAATATTCCGGCAGCCCCGACAAAATGTAGCTCAGCACCGTCTGATTGCCCAAACCATGATGCTCCTGCGCCGTACTAGCCACCGTGATGCCGCGGCGAAAAATCACCTCGCCAGTATAATCACTGTCCATGCCCGCCAATATGCCAAACAGCGTCGATTTGCCGACGCCATTGCGGCCGACCACGCCGACCTTTTCGCCGTCATCCACACTAAACTTGACGTCGCGCATCAACGTCTTGTCGCCAAAACTCTTCTCGGTGATGTGAATGTCGGCTATCATTGGGATATTGTACCACACGCCATACCGTAAGGGTATTGAAATATATGATTTTTTGTGGTATAATACAAGTTATGGAAAAAGATTCTCATGCTAGCAAAGAAGCTAAAATTATTCCTCTCGCTCCGTATCTCAACAGGAGGAAAATGCGAGAAGCTGGTCGTATTGTGTTTCGACGACTCGGTACAGATACTGAGGAGTCACCGTCAGAACCGCTAGCCCGGGTTTATGACATCTCCAGTCGTCTCCCAAAAACCACAGCTCCAGAAGCCGCCGCTGAAGAAGACGTCACTACTGGGGAGCAAGATACCGAAAAGGAAGTCATTGCAGAAATGGTGGAAGATATCACAACAAACTTTGAAGCTTTGCCAAAATATGACGGTGACCTAGGAGAATTCTTAGACATCATTAATGATCAACTGGAGGATTGCTATGAAGAACTTAGCCCTGACCAAAAGAAAGCGTTAGCCATCAAGCTAACCAGCGTACTGAGTGAGTCCCACGAAAACCTCTCTAAAGCAGTAGTCCATCACCCAAACTTCGTAAGGTTGCTTGGTGTCGTCCTTAATATGCAATATGACCCCAACTTCCAAGCAAGAAAACGACATCCAAGCTACCGACCAGTCAGAGATGCAATTCGAAAAGCCCTTCTCGTAACAAGCGGCAGCCCAGGTGACTACGACTTTCACACCGGCGTCTACACACCGGCAGACTAATAAACCTGCTATAATGGGACCATGCCAAAGCCCAAAGCAAAAAAACCAGCTACTCACGCCGTCGTTAACCGTCGAGCACGGTTTGACTATGAGTTGGGTGAGGAAATCGTGGCCGGACTGGTGCTAACAGGACCAGAAGTACGAGCTGCACGCGACGGGCATGTCCAGCTCAAAGGTGCCTTTGTCAGCCTGAGAAATGACGAGCTGTGGCTCAATAACGCAAGTTTTTCATTGCGGCTGAACGTTCGTGGTCAGGCAAATTCAAAAAGCGTCGATACCTCAGCGCGAAAGCTACTAGCTAGCCGTAAACAAATTGATCGATTTGCTGCTGCCAAACAACAGGGGCTGACCATCGTCCCGACCAAATTATTAACCAATGGCCGCTTCATTAAAATTGTCATCGCACTGGGGCGGGGTAAAAAGCGTTACGACAAACGCGAGACCATCAAGCGTCGTGATCAGGATCGCGAGACGCGTCGGCAGCTTTCTGGTCGATAAGCTCTTGGTATAATTTTTCCAGCTTCTTCACTTGGCGATTTTCAGTAAATTTGGCCGCCAATTTTTTACTGATAGCCCCAAATTCTTGACGCTTATTGGCATCCTCTAGTAGGGTAATAATTGCTCGCCCAAAGCTGGTCGGATTATCATTCGCGATGAAACCATTCACGCCGTCTTGGACCACTTCTGACAGCTCTTTATCCACTAGCACGATCGGCAGCCCCGCGTGAGCCGCTTCATGGAGCACCCAGCCTTGCGTGTCTTTCAACGATGGAAAGGCAAACACGTCCAGCACTGAGTACGCCAGACCAAGCTTTTCGCGCGGCATGGCGCCAGTGAAAATAATTCTGTCAGCATATTTGGTTGCGGCAGCCATTTCCTCCAGTGTCTTTCGGTATTCAAAATCACCAACAAACAATAATTTTGCCTTGGGCCGCTTCCTAGCGACGTGCCGCTCAAACGATTTGATGAGCAGCGGCAAATTCTTTTCTTCACCCAACCGACCAACAAATCCAAAGATTTCATCATCTTCTGCCAAGTTCCACTGCTCACGAAATGCTTTTACCTCAGTTTTTGTTGGACGAGGCAGCGCATTCACACCATTTGGCATCAGCACCAATTCGTATTGATAATCATCGTACTGCCAGGACTTTAGTTGCTTGCAGCTCTTTCGGCACAAGGCAATGACCGCGTCTGCTTTGCTATACAAAATGGTGATGACGCTTTCAATGATGTCTTTGTTCCACTTGGTAACACCAGCTCGTGGTTTGTACAATTTAGCGATTTCCAGCAAGTCATGACCGCGCAGCCTCACCGACATCGGAAATACTATTCCCGCCAGCGCCAAAGCACCGGGCAGCACTGCTGGATAGTGATCGACGAACTCATAGATGTCAGTACAGTGCTGAATCACCAACGGAATGTTATTCTTTTTAGCAGCCTTCACACCAACCAAACCAATTTGTGATGGCGTAAACACATGCACCATATCGAGTTCCATCTCTTTGATGCGACGCTGTACTGCCGGCGGAAAGAATACCGACGTGTCATAATCATCAAAAAACGCACCCTTAATGGACGGGAAGCGAATGATGCGCGAATCAGCATCTTCATTGAGCAGCTCGGCTTGCTTGGACGGGCTCATCGACTTGGCAGGGCAAAATACGTAGACCTCATGTCCTAGGTTTTCCAACTCTCGCTTGAGCGATTCAACCACAAAAACGATGCCATTGATTGATGGTCGGTAAGTATCAGTAAACAGTCCAATTCTCATAATTCTACTACGCTCCTGTAAAATTTTACTAATCGCTCACCACCAGCTCGACTGTCAAACCGTTTGGCGATTCGCCCAGCTGCAGTAACTTGTTGTTTATACCATTTGGCGTCATTTCGCAGTTTGTCTATCACCTGAACAGCATCTTGAGCCGAGGAGATGAACTGTGCATCTGGGCGGAATGTATCGTCGTATTCATGGATATCTCTCAGGATGATTGGCAGTCCAGCGCCCGCAGCTTCCAGCACACACATCGGATGATTTTCCTGCTCAGCAGGCAAAAAGAACGCATCGGCTGCATGTAAATAGGTCATGACGTCTGCATGATCAATCACACCCGTGATGATCACATTTTTGGGAGCTGATGCTATCAGGTCTTGCATTTTGCCATATTCTGCGCCCAAATGTTTGAAGGGAATACCACCCACCCAGATAAATGTCACCTCAGGCAAAGCTCGTGCCGTTTCAAAAAACGTGTCCAGACGCTTACGCGGCTGAACCTGTCCATTACCAACCACCACAAAGTCTGACGGCTTCAGTTTCAGTTTTTTGCGAGCAGCTTGTTTGGTTTTTACAGTGGATGCATAGCGACTCATGTCGACCGTATTGTACAGCACCTCCACGCGCGTTTTCAGCTTCATCGGACCAGTCATGGTTTCTTTGACCATGTTAGAGCAGGCCAACACCAAATCAGCCTGGTTATACACCCAGCGCATATACGCTCGCACCAACCACTGCATTCTGCCCATGCCTTTGATGCTGCCAACCAAGGAAGCAGGGATGACATGACCAGAGATAATCTTTTTGCCACGTGAACGTTTAAGCATCCACATTGAATACAAACCGATGGTCTGTGCGTGAACAATATCTGCGTCAGGGCGAGCTTGATTAACCACGACGGACGTGTCTTTTCTCGCCTTAAGCGCATTTGTCATCTCTACAAAAGCAGTGTGAACACCATGGCCTTGGACAGTAAACTCACTCTCGGAAATCATATCGACATTCAGTCGAGTCTTGCGTGTCATGATATCTATTATACCACAAGTCGCGTCCCGACCGCTTCGCCTCTGGCAGCACGCACGATATTGCCGTCACTCAGCAAGTCGCAAATAATCATTGGCTTTTTCTCTTCAGCAGCCAAGCCAATAGCCGCTTTATCCATCACGCCAATGTCCGGGTTTGCCAAAACCTCGTCATAGGTCAATTGGTCAAATTTGACAGCATCAGTAAACTTGACTGGGTCCTTGTCGTATACACCATCAACCTTGGTGGCTTTAATCACTACGTCGCATTTCATCTCTAGTGCCAAATTGACGGCTGCCGTGTCGGTGGTCAAAAATGGTCGTCCAGTGCCGCAACCAACCACCACTACACGACCTTTTTCCAGGTGACTGACCGCTCGTCGGTAAGTGTATTGATCGACAAATTGGTTCACTTCCACTGTCGACAGAGCACGCGTTGCTAGGCCATCATCGTTGAACACATCAGCCAGGGTGATGGCATTGATCAGCGTTGCCAGCATACCTGCGTTGTGCGCCGTCACGTCGCCGATGCCGCCGCCAGCAATTTGCGCCCCGCGCACATAATTGCCACCACCAACCATGATGACAACCTGTGTTCCGCTCGCCACCACTGGCTTGATTTGTGCGGCGATCCACCGCGCTCTGGCGTGATCAAATCCACCAGTGTATTGTCCCTGTAATTGTTCGCCCGAAAGCTTGAGAAGAATTCTGCTATACATAGGTTCATTGTAACAAGTTATGCCACTTCTGCACACAAGCTCCGTCACATCAAGCCTATACGCAGCCCGCAAAACCCGCTACAATAGCCACATGAAGTTATTTTCCTGGAACGTCAACGGCATCCGTGCAGTCCTAAACAAAGGCGAGTTTACCACATTCATCGAAACCTACGACCCGGATATTATTTGCCTGCAAGAAACCAAAGCCCAGCGCGGGCAAGTCGAGTTAGACTTGCCACAATTTTACGAGCATTTCTATTCGGCAGCCAAAAAGGGCTATTCTGGCACCGCCATATTTTCAAAGCAACCAGCCCTGAACTATCTTGATGGTTTCCCAGCAGACATCGCCAACAAATACCAGCTATCCGCTGACGAATACGGCGATCCTAACGACGAAGGACGTATCATCGCTGCTGAATTTGATGGGTTTTGGCTGGTTACGTGCTATACACCAAACTCCAAAAGCGATCTCAGCCGACTTAGTCTGCGCCACAACCAATGGGATCCAGCTTGCCTGGAATACCTCAAAGGGTTGGAGCAGGGACATTACGGCGCCGCCAAGCCAGTGCTGTACTGTGGCGACATGAACGTAGCTCACCAAGATATCGACCTCGCTCGGCCGAAAGATAACATTGGCAAACACGGCTTTACCGACGAAGAGCGAGCAGGTTTTCAGGCATATCTGGATGCTGATTTTGTCGATATATTTCGCGCACACCATCCAACCGCAACAGGTGCTTACACTTGGTGGACCCACTGGGCAAATGCCAGAGCCCGAAACGTTGGTTGGCGTATCGACTACTGGCTAGCTAGCCAAGAACTAGCACCGTCCATCAAACAAGCACACATCCACCCTGAACAACTGGGTTCCGATCACTGTCCAGTTAGCATAGAACTCTAGCCCACAAAAAAGCACCCGAGTTGTCCGGGTGCTTTTAGTGTTAGTAAGCGCTCAGATTATTGGCGGCGGCTTACGATGTAGGCAACGGCAGAAGCAGCAAGTGAGCCGAGACCAAAGATTGAAAGGAGCGCGTCAGTCGTACCAGTTCGTGGCAACTCAGTTGTCGTTGGAGCTGGTGGGGTAGGTTGCTTAGGAGCAGGAGGGGTAGTCGGAGGAGTGCTTGGCTTACATGCGTCGCTGTCCACTGATGCGTATCCCTCGTTCTTTTGGTCCTTAGTCCAGACGCTGATGATCTGCTTGGTCTTAATGTCACAGACTTTGACCTTACAGTCTTCTTCGTTCTTTGAGTAACCTTCCTTGTTTTCTTCACTCTTGCGTACGGTTATGATCTCACCAGTTTTGGTGTCACAAACCTTGACTTTTTCACAGTCGGCAAAGTTCTTTGAGTGTTTGCTTGTGTCGTATTCACTTTCTTTGATAGTGACAATTGTGTCAGTCTTCAAGTCACAAACTTGAATTTTTGGCTCTTCAGTCACCGTGATGGTAACTTTACAGTTTTGGCTGGTTACGCCATTGTTGATGGTAACAGTTGCAGTGTAAGTACCAGCCTTTGTGTAGGTGTGCTCAGCCTTGTTGCTGCTACCAGTTGTCTTTTGGCCATCGCCAAAGTCGAAAGTATAGCTACTGATGCTTGCACCATTCTTTGCAGTTGCAGTTGCAGCAAAGGCGAACTTGTTGCGGGTACCAGCGACTTTTTGCGCGCTCAATGCGTCACACGTCAATACTGGCTTTGGAGCTGGTGTTGGTGGAGGTGTTGGTTCACCCCAAAGTGGGTTACCACAGTCCTTGATAACTGCCTGAACGAATTTACCATTACCGTCCAACCATACAAACACTGGCTTCTTACTTGCCACTGGCATAAAGCTGTGACGAATCAAGTAGCTTGGGTATGATTTACCACCAATTTGCTGGTAGTTAATTGGGTTAGTGTAGTTAACGTGACGGCGCTGAATGGTTTTTGCATTCGTTGCTACGACACGACCGTTCACTGTAACGGTGTTGTTTGAAGCGTCTGCTACACCTTCGTGCATGCCAGCGCCCTCAATCATTGATTGTGTAATGCCGAAGTAATTGTAAATACCACGGACTTCGCTGTCGCTGTGATAAGCCGACTTCATGGCACTGTGGGTCATAGTACCACAGCGAACGATCTTGATATCTGAGCAGCCGACGGCGTCTGAAGGCGTAGCATACCAAATACCACCGATAATCGCGGCAGTAATAGAGCCAGCCAAAAGTACTCTCTTTACTATTTTATTCATTGTTTCCTCCTCAACCTTACTATTTCTCACCGGTTGTTACGGTCCATATTAGCACAAACTTTTGTATTTGTCAATAAAAATGTATAAATATATTGCTTATGGTTTCCGTAAGTCTGCTATAATAGAAAATATCTAGAGGTAACGCATGAAAATTCAAAGACAATTTCCTTGGAAAGAACTGATCAAATGGGGAAGCGCTGTTTTGGCGTGTCTTGGTGTTGCCTATTTGTTATATCTCAATAACCAATACGAAAAGAAGCCAGTCGACAACACACCAGGCCAAATTCAAGAAAAGCCCGCCACCGAATCAGCACCGGCACCAGCACCAAAAGAGGTCCAGGTCGCACTGCCTGGAGCTTCACCAATTCCAGCCAGGCAAGAGGACTACCAAGCCGACGGCAGTATCTGGCAAATCGTCAACCAAACGCGCGGCTTCAAACAACCAACCTATGTACCGAGCGATCTGCAAACTGCAGACGTACCGACCCTGCCAGGTAGGGGGCCAGAAGAGCGATCTCTACGAGCAGCAATTATGCCAGATCTAAAAGCATTGATGGCAGCAGCCGAAAGTGCTGGCTCGCCAGTACGCTTGGGCAGTGGATATCGCAGCTACCAGACGCAAGTCGGGCTATTTAACCGATACGCCCGTCAAGTTGGTGAAGCACAGGCAGCACGCTTCAGCGCTCGACCTGGCTATAGCGAACACCAATCCGGCCTCGCCCTAGACTTTGGCTCGCCAGACGGCAGATGCTGGGTGGACGATTGTTTCAAAAACACCAAAGCAGGGAAATGGCTGGCAGCCCATGCTCACGAATACGGCTTCATTTTGCGCTATCCAGAAGGCAAACAGTCAATTGTCGGTTATCAATACGAAGCCTGGCACTTCCGTTACGTCGGCCGTGAGCTCGCCGGCGCGCTGCACCAGTCCGGCTTAACCCTAGAAGAAGCATTACCATACCTAGAAAAAGCACAAAATGAACTGAAGCAAAAGGAGACATCGTCATGAAACTATCAGCTGGGCGGGCAGGGCTGGCATTCGTATTATCCGCATGGATAACGTTTAGCGGACTGCTGATATGGGGTGGCTTACAGGCCAGTCAACAGAGTCAAGAAGTTAATCAATTAGCAGCGACCTCGGTCTGGAAACCTGACGCCGTCGTGGAGTTCACTCATAATAATACAACCGAGAAGTTGACTATACCAAGCTGGCGACGGCTTGATGATGGTAACATCTGGGCGCACGTTTGGAAACAACACGGCCTTGATCCAAACTATCAGCCAGAGCTGGCAAATCTTGAAGAGGTAAAAGTTGGTAAATGGGTAGAAGACAAGCGTCTGCGCCCACAAGCACTAGACAATCTCAAGCCATTTGCAAAAGCCGCAGAAGCAGCCGGCCATCCCATATTGGTCACCAGTGCCTATCGCTCCTACGCCGACCAGGAAAAGACCCGCAAAGAGCTAGCTCGCACCAACGGGCAATTGTACGCCGATGAATTTGTAGCAGAACCAGGCAAGAGCGAACACCAGCTGGGGCTGGCGGTGGACTTCTCATCATACACCGAACCGTGCATGGAAAAATTTACTGCCTGCCGCCTCGACAAGGCTTCCGCCGAGTGGCTAGCCGCCCATGCCCACGAATACGGCTTTATCTTGCGCTATCCAGAAGGCAAGCAGGCCATCACTGGCGTCGCACCAGAATCATGGCATTTCCGCTATGTCGGCAAGGACCTAGCAAGCTTTATGCACCGCAACAAGCTCACGCTCGAAGAAGTGATGACGCAGCTAAAGAAGGTTCGTGAAACATCATGAATTCGTCATACTGGCAGCGTCAGGAGCCAGGCAAGCCTCTGTTTCCTGATGTTGAATGGAATCGTCCCGAACGGCTTGACCAGTCTGGGCGCTTAGCCATCATCGGTGGCAACAAACTAGGTTTTTCGTCTGTCGCTGAGGCCTACGCAACCGCTCAAACAACTGGTGTTGGTCAGGTTCGCGTATTACTGCCCGACGTTCTCAAAAAAAGCGTACCGTCCAGTATGACTGATGTTTTGTTCGCGCCAACCAATCCATCTGGCAGCCTGGCGCAAGCAGCAATCACGGAAGCCGTATCGCTCCGTGACTGGTCCGACGTACTCTTACTGATCGGCGACTCTGGCAGAAATAGTCAAACCGCAATCGTCCATGAAGAACTAGTCAAGCGCTCACAACAGCCAGTCGTCATCACCCGCGACGCCATCGATCTACTACAAAACAGTTTTGCGGAGATTTTGGACAATCAACAGGTGGTATTTGTGGCTTCTTTTGCTCAAGTTCAGAAAATATTTCGTTCGGTGTACTATCCAAAAATGCTGACGTTCAGCATCCAACTAGCACAGTTTGTCGACATGCTTCATAAATTCACCATCACTTATCCAGTTACCATCTGCACCTTCCACGCCGAGCACGTGGTCATCGCCCACGGTGGCACCGTCGTCACCCAAGCCTGGCATGAGCCGATGGCCATTTGGCGCGGAGTCGTTGGCGCAACCATCGCCAGCTACTTGGTATGGTCACCCAGCTCACCACTGGCCGCCGCCAGCACCGCCGTCTGCGCGGGGTAATTGTTTACACTAACCATTGACATTTTATGTTTTTAGTGATATAATGCAAGGTAGCTTTCGCTCGAAGCTTCGTCAAAGGGCGGAAGTCGCCCTTTAGCTTCGAGCGATACACCTTGAGAGGAGGTGTACCATGGTGCCTAAGGTTTTACGGGTGCTAGCCATTGTAATTATGGCCGGTGCCTTGGCGGCTCTCCTGTTGAGGAGGGATTTCGCCATGGCTGTCGCAGACATAGCGACAGCCCTCTCCCTACTCAACTCCGCTCGTATTCACGAGCTGGAGGACAAGCCTAGAAAGGAGGGCTAGCAGCCCACCAGAGAATAGCTCACCTTGAGACCTCGAGTCTCGGCTGGAGCCTCTCGGTGGGCTATTTTCTTTGCTCATATATAAACATCGCCCAGTCAGTGGGCGATGATTGCCTGGAGCGACCTCTGGTACCGCGGGCCGGACTTGAACCGGCACGAGCTAATGCTCACCAGATTTTGAGTCTAGCGCGTCTACCAATTCCGCCACCGCGGCACGAGAGAGCGCTCCAAAACTACTGGTTATTATATCACGGTATCCTCGCCCTCGACAAGGGGATATTTTTGTTTTTTTGGTGATTTTCCTGTATCATTAAACATAAGTATGAACCCCGGAAGTCCACGACCATTCCAACCGCCAGCGCGCGACCCATCATCGACGCGCAATGCTGCTGCTGATGTCATCCGCGGGCAAATCAACTCGATCTATACTGGTAATTCATCTGAAGCTGCGCCCCACACCACGCCCGCACCAGCCAGCACAACCCCACAAGAGCCAGCGCTGCGACCACAACCGCAACCTCAGCCACAAGCCGCTACGCCAGTAGTCAAACCAGCTCCACAGACCGAGCCGCAGGGCCACCGCCTCAACACTGCGCCACCTACTGACACGACCGCCGCAACCACCAGCCAGCCCACTCAACTAGCTAACAGCACCCCACAAGCCACACCTGACCAGTGGCAGCAATACCACAGTGCCTGGCAAAAATATTATCAGATGTATTATGAACGGTATTACGCCAATCACCTGAACACTCAACAGTCTCCAGCTCAGCAGCCGCAAACCAGCACTCCAGAGGCAGCAGATACCTTGTCACCACAACAGCAGGCCATCCGCGATCTGCGCTCTAAAATCCGCAATACCGTCAACGACTCCGCCAAAAAAGTGCGCAATTCTCGACATTTCATCCCAGCTCTAGCTGGAACCATGGTCATGTTGGCATTTGTCTTCCTGCAATACAACCGGGTCATCTTGGGCACCGTTGCAGCCTACACCAGCCCCGGCAATATTGAGCCACAAAACATCATCGTCGACCCAAGCATTGACACCAAAGTCAGCGCTGAACCAAAGATTATCATCCCGAAGATTAATGTTGATGCACCCGTGGTGTACGGCGCCGCACCAGATGTACAATCACAGCGCAAAGCCATGGAAAAAGGCGTAGCGCACTTTGCCGTTTCTGGAGCAAGCGCGCTACCAGGACAGGCGGGAAATGTTGTATTGGCTGGGCACTCCAGCAATGACGCCTTTGCCGCCGGAGGATATAAATTTATCTTCGCCCAAAACGAAAAACTTCAAAAAGACGATGTCATATATCTTAACTACGAAGGCAAACGATACACCTATAAAATCACTGGTTCAGAAGTCGTCAAACCAAACGAGGTCACCAAAATCCAAACTGGCACCCAAAAACCAATGCTCACGTTGGTCAGCTGTGTTCCTGTTGGCACTGCCGACAAGCGTCTGTTGGTCTATGCTGATCAAATCAGCCCAGACCCCAACACCGCTTCTGCTGCTGCTGAAAACACCGCAACAGGGCAAATACCAGGCAATCCATCGCCAACCGTCTTGGAGCGTATCTTTGGCGCTCGATAACCGGAAAATTACCTCCTTGAATTTATGATTCGGTCGTCATCTTCAAACGACTAAGGATCAATTTGTCGCCATCACTGACAAACGAGTAGAGATATTTACCATCAGGGGACAGCGCTGCGTCGTAACCAGCAGCCACGGGAGTCAGTGTGTGCGCATTGGTGCCGTCAAACTCTTGGATCAGCAATTTACCACTGGCGTCGCGTCGCCAGATATAGAACTCGTCCAGCCATTTGAGCTCGCTTGGTGCATCAAGCGCGATGACTGGCGAGATAGTCTCTCGCTCGATGTCATAATTGACAAAGCCTGTCTCATCTTTGACGATCACCATCCGACCATCGCTGTTTAGCGTCAGATCTTTGATGGTCCGTCCAAACGCCACCTTTTTCACGGAATTCAAAAACTTTTTTACCGCTTCTGAGTCCTCGGTTGGTGGACGCAAATCACCGCGATAGATCTGCGCTGTGTCATTGACCGTCACAACCACCGTGTCCTTATTGAAATACTTTGAAGCCTTGATTTTGACTATATCATCAGTCTGCGCTGACGCAGCTCGATACATGATGCGCGACTGTTCCCAGCCTTTTTTCCACACACCAGCCACTTTGACATTTGCTTCAGTACCAACATAAGCGATCGTCTCACTGCCGTACAACACAAACGATTGAACACCAGACAACACTGGACGCGACAGGGAAGCGCCGCCCACATTCATCTGGCGTACATGACCGCCATTTTGCAAGACGTATAGCTCATTACCATTCGTACCGATGAAATGCGCGTCCAAAATATCCACGCTAGCGATATTTGTCACATCAATCATTTCTTTTGGATTATCCCGGTCAAAGCGCAGCCATTGAATCTTACTATCAGAGCCCTCTGGAGTGTAAGTGTGCTTGAATAGTACGTAACGACCCGCAAAGTCCCACTCGGCGATGGCAAACTGATGCTTGGTCGTTGCCACATCATACTGCGCCAAATGTTGCGTGCTAATGTCAGTTTCCGTAAATTTAGGATTGTTGTACGACCGAACATCACCCCAAAACAGTTTTGGCGTTCCGTTCACCACGCCAGTACCAGCCATGAACCGCCCACCAGGCGCAAACTTAGCTGACTCTAGCACCGGATATTCTTTCAAATTGGTGGCTTCTTTCTTCTCGGGGATCATCCGAGCATACACCAAATGCGTCACCGTACCAGCCTTGATATCCAACGTCTTTTGCCACGGCTCGTAGCCGTTCAGTTTCATGGTGAATTGGTGTTGCCCAGGTACGATGAGACCCTTGGTTTGTGTCAGGTTAAATGCGTTGCCATCGATTGACACCTGCGCACCACGCGGGAATGAATCGTATTGCACTAAGCTGTTTTGCTCGATTTTCAGATCTTTTGAATTGAATTGATAGCCAAAGTTGTGCCACAAAAGAACGATGATTAGACCAATCACCATCAGCGTCATGGTAGTGTACACCAAAGTACGACGCACAATTTCTTTTGCGGAGGTATTGTTGTGGTACATAAAACGAATTATACCACATTTTCGCCCTTGCAAAAACCGCTGGCACTTTGTACTATAATATATAGAAGTTCGCGAGGGAACATCGTAACAAGGGGAAGAAATGAAACAAGAATTTATCAATGTCAATGGTAAGGCATACGACCCAGTCACAGGACTGCCATTACCAATCTCAATCGCAACATCACCAACAGTAGCGCCGACTCAACCCAAGCGCGTCGTTAAGGCATCAACCGCACGTGGTACAACCACCGCGACTATTCACCGTGTTCCAGTGCAGAAATCAGCCACCCTCAGCCGACGCCACATCAAACGACCCCCTCAAAAATCCCTCGCTACTCGTCCAGTTAGGACCCCCAGCGTAACCGTACAGCAACACGTTGCTGTGAAAAAAATCTCCCCTCAGATAGCTCAAAAACCAGTGGCAGAAGCGCCCAAAAAGCCTATCCAGATAGATCGTCCGGCAGAAGTGCACCCAGTTGTACAACGCGCCAAGCAACGACAAATTGCCAAGGCGCCCGTCGCGCCAATTCAGAAGGCCGAGCCAAAGCCAGCATCAATTCTCAAAAATGAGGCCATCAGTGAAGCCTTGGCTAAAGCTCAAGAGCCAAAACCAGAGAAGCATCACCGCGCCAAGCGCAAGCAAAGCAAACTAAAGCGCTGGACTAGCCTGGCGTCCGCAGGTCTGGCCATCATGCTGCTCGGCGGATATTTCACCTATCTCAGCATGCCAAATATTTCCATTCGTGTCGCAGCCTTGCAGTCCGGCATCAACGCCACTTATCCTGGCTACAAACCAAACGGTTACGCACTCAACGGCCCAATTTCCTTCAAGCAGGGAGAAGTCAGTATGAAATTCGCATACGCTGACGGCACCGCCAACTACACAATTTCTCAAAGCAAGAGCAACTGGGACTCAGCCGCTGTCAAAGAGTACATCTCAGGAAAATCAGGCGCGCCAGCCACGACTATCGTTGATGGCCTGACTATTTTCGCATCAGGAGAAAATGTTGCTTGGGTCAATGGCGGCATCTTGTACCAAATCAACAGCCACGCTCCACTCTCTAGCGAACAGATTCGCAAAATAGCTACCAGTATGTAGTATAATGTCATCATGACTATTCGTACTCGTTTTGCGCCATCACCAACCGGCTATATTCATGTTGGAAATGTTCGAGCGGCTTTGTTCCCGTGGCTACTGACGCGCCAGCAGGGAGGCTCATTTATCTTACGCATCGAGGACACTGACCGGTCGCGGTTTGTGCCTGGCGCTGAAGATTTGATATTGGACACCTTGGAATGGCTCGGCATCGACTGGGACGAAGGGCCACGCAAAGGTGGATCACATGGACCATACCACCAGTCAGAACGGCTGGAGATCTACCACACCTGGGCGAAAAAACTGGTAGAGAAGGGACTGGCCTATGCCGATCCGTACACACCTGAAGAAGTACAAGGTTTTCGAGAAGAAGCACGCGCATTGAAAAAAGCTTTCTTATACCGTGACTATCGGCCAGAAAATCCCCCAAAGTGGGACGGCACTCAGCCACTCCGGTTCAAAGTGACCTCTCTCAAACGATACACATGGAACGACCCTGTCATGGGCGAGCTATCAGCTGGCCCTGAAGCCCTGGATGATTTCATCCTCATCAAAGCTGACGGCTATCCAACCTACAATTTTGCGCACATCATTGACGACTTTGAGATGGGCATCACTCACGTCATCCGCGGACTGGAATATATCTCCAGTACACCAAAATATTTAAGCCTCTACGAAGCTTTGGAAATTACGCCGCCAACGTTGGTTTGCTTGCCGCACATCATGGCTCCAGATGGCAGGAAAAAACTTGGTAAACGAGACGGCGCCAAAAGCGTGACTGATTACCGAACTGACGGAATCCTGCCAGAGGCTATGCTGAATTTCTTGGCATCTATGGGCTGGAACGATGGCACTGAGCAGGAAATCTTCAGCAGGCAAGAGCTGATTGATAAATTCAGTCTCGACCGAGTCCAGCGTTCGGGCGCGCGTTTTGATGAGAAGCGTTTGCTGTGGATGAATGGACAATGGATCCGCCAAATCAGCCTGGACGACCTCTATCAACGAGTAGAGAGCTATTGGCCACAATCAGCTGCCCAGTTTGATGCGTCATACAAACACCAAGTCTTGGCTCTAGTGCAAGATCGGCTCAAAACACTGGCTGAGCTACCCATGATGAGTCGCTTTTTCTTTGAAGAGCCAGAAGTCAACTGGGAACTGATCACCAGTAATAAGCAGCTGAAAAAATTATCTGAGGGTGAAATTCACGCGCTACTGCAAACCGCACATGACAAGCTGACAGAGTTGGCCGACTGGAACCCTGAAACCATCCAAGAAACGCTAAACCAGCTACTAGAAATCACTGGTCAAAAGCCTGGCGTACTGTTCAGCCTCATTCGCATCGTCACGACATGGGCACCTTTCAGTCCACAATTAAACGACACGCTGGCATTGTTTGGCAAAGACAAAACCCTCAGCCGCATCGCTAGCCAATTGTAATGATATTCGCATTTAGGGATGACTATGACTTTTGGTCAGTCTCGTGTATTTTTTCCTTGATTTCCTTTAAGAGTCCTAACCGATCACGAGGAGCGTAACCACCCTTGACACCTAACGTTTTAACATCCTTAGTACTAAATCGAACCTCTTCCGCAAGCGCAGTCTTCAGGCAGTCAATCTTTACTGGACATTTTTCACACAGCTTAGTAGTAAATGTACCAACCGCTCTCTTAGCACATAGTTTGCGCATATCCCAGTCTGGATTTACTGCATCATGATTACCAACAACCTCATTAATGGCAGCCTGAAGCGGGGGCACAAACCTCTCCGAATTAACAGGCTCCATCACGGCTGGTTGATATCCTTCAGATGCACCACTAAGGTGGTAGTACGTGACGGTTGTATTAGTATCTTGAACAACCGTTTTTTTCAAACATCCCAAAGACCCGTCCTCCTCGACTTCAATTTCACCTAGTGCTTGTCGAATTTTTTCATTAAACAGACCGGCTTTAATGAGAGACTTGGATCCATGAGCTTCACACCACTGCTGAGATAGTTGTCGCACTGTCATTGACTGCCCATCCGCCAAGCATTCAATGATAAAGCTCTTCACGGCCTCCAGGTCTTCTGGGGAAGCTGTTCGTTCAATTGAAGTTCTTCCTAATTCATTCATAGTGGTAACTATATAATATAGCCGATATTTTACAAAGCATAGCCGCAATCACTAGTGCCATACCATATAAAACGCTTATTGTATATACATCAAACAACCCATTGCAAAAATCGTAAAGAACGTGCTATAATTTGTAAAAGCAGCACAAATATTTGACTTGAGCTACATATTGTTGTATAATCAAGCACATAGAAATGATAAAAATATATGCAGGGTGTGGCAGAGAGGATACTTGGAATATACCATGAGCAAACCAGAAATAGCTGACGCGGCAGAGAGTTTGAATACAGCGGTTGCGGATATTCTTGGTAGCATTTCTCAGGAGCGTGAGCGTGAAATCATTTCACGTCGCTTTGGACTGGAAGACCGGAAAGAAACCCTGGAGCAAATCGGTGAAATGCTAGGCATCACTCGTGAACGTGTTCGTCAATTGGAAAAAGCTATCCTCACTAAACTGCGCGCGTCGGTAGCAGATAACAAATTGCCCTCCGTTAATTCCGCTGAAAAGCTCATCGTTTCGCATCTGTCAGAAATGGGCCGTGGTGCTCGCATGCAGAACTTGACATCCCACATTTTGGGTCGTGATGCAACACTGCTAGAACGTTCGGCAGTCGCTTTCTTGGCAGAATTAGCACCAGGCTTGACAGTCATCAATGAAAATGACGATTTCTATCAGTCTGCCGTTATCTCATCAGTCGGTGACGAAAAGTCAGTAAAAAAGCAAGTTGAAGAGATTGTTAAATTCATCAAAAAACACGGCCAACCAATCACCGCTGAAGCAATTCACGAGTCCATGGACTATGAGCATCCACAGAATATCGCAGCGCTGGCCTCCATCAGCAAGAAGCTGGCTGAGCTGAAAGGGAACTGGGGACTCATCAAGTGGCCAACCGTCAATCCGAAAAATATTCGCGACAAAATTTTTGTCATCCTGGACGACAACGGCAAACCAATGCACTTTTCAGAGATCGCCAAGGCCATCAAAGACAGCGACTTCAAGCGCAAAAATGTCACCACACAAGCGATTCACAACGAACTCATCAAAGATAGCCGCTTCGTGCTGATCGGTCGCGGTATCTATGCGCTGGACTCATGGGGCTACAGCCGCGGCACCGTTGCTGATATCATCACCGACATCCTCAAAGAAGCTGATCAGCCACTGCACCGCGACGAGATCATCAAACGAGTTTTGGACAAACGCCAAGTCAAAGAAACGACTATTTTGTTGAACCTGCAGTCAAAGTCACAGTTCAAGCGTGTCGCCAAAGCCACTTACGTGTTTGAACAGCAACAAGCCTGATTGTATTGTTACATCAAATATGGGATAATTTAATAGCATGGAAATATTTTCCTGGACTATAACGTTATTGATGCAGTGGTATGTTTGGTTGCCGCTGG
>CAUOVX010000010.1:0-18428 GCA_963508115.1 uncultured Candidatus Saccharibacteria bacterium | reverse complement strand
TACCTCCTCCTATCTTTTTTAGTGATCTCTCTCGCTGCAACAATTTCTCTATCGGTATACAGAACTGCCTCTTTTATTACAAGTTTTTGAGATACTACTATTATCGTGTGCGCAATAACTCCTTAAAACTGCTCCAAAAAGTCCAACTTGCCACTCTCAAAATGCCGCACGTCCTCGATGCCATATTTCATCATCACCAGCCGGTCGATGCCGCAGCCAAAGGCAAAGCCGGTGTATTTATTCGGATCGATGTCAGCAGCCTTCAGTACATTCGGATGAATCATGCCGCAACCTAACAGCTCGATCCAGCCTTCACCTGAACAAACTTTACAATCCGGATTTTTGCCCTCACAGAACGGACAGCTCAGCGCAAATTCAAAGCTCGGTTCGGTGAACGGGAAATAAAATGGATTGACGCGCACATCAAGTTTCTTACCGTAATATTCCTGCAAAAATTCTTGCAGCGTCGCGATGAGATTGCCGACGTTGACGCCCTTGGCGACATATACACCTTCGACTTGGTAGAACGTGTGCTCATGTCGCGCGTCCAGGTCTTCATTGCGAAACACCCGGTCGGGTACGATGGCGGCGATCGCCTCGCCCTTTGCCAAATTGCCATGATATTTTTTCAGCACGCGATTTTGCATGGTCGAGGTGTGCGCTGGGGCAATCAAACGGTCGCCATTAGCGTCAGTTTCCTCGGTCATAAAGGTATCATAATCATCGCGCGCTGGGTGACCTTTCGGGAAATTCAGGCTCTCAAACATATGAAATTGGTCGTCAATCTCACGCGACTCTTCCGTCACAAAACCCATGCGATTAAAAATATCGGAAATGCGGTCAATCTCGCGCATCAATGGATGAATCGTACCCTGCTCGCTGGGCAGTAAATCAGGCTGCGGCGCATTAACATCCATCGGCGCTGTCACGTCAATTGGCGGCAAGTCAACCTTTGACAATTCATCTTCACGAGCCGTGACCAACCGCTCCAATTCCTGTTTCAACTCATTAACTTTTTTACCAAATGACCCGCGCTCTTCGCTTGGTAACGTCGCGATGACGCCATACAACTCCCGCAACTCCGTGCTCCGCAAAACACTGCGTGGTTCAGCCGCCTCGGCTACACGTGATACTAATATTGATCGAACTTCGTCTAACTTTTCCATATCATCGTCCTTGCATTAAAAACATCCCAACAACCCCGGCTGCCATGATCACAATCAAAACCCACGCCCACGCCAACGTTGTCGTCTGTTTTGTGCCTTCTAGATATTTCACATCTTCCACGCCGTCCAAGCTAGCTTTCTCCTGCAAGCTCGACGTTTTAGCCTTTTCGCGTAGTTCCGCCGCAATGCGTTCTTGCAGTTTGCTGCGCTGATCGTTCTGACTTACAAATAATCCCATAACTACAGTATAGCAAATTATGCTATAATAGTCGTGATACTACTTTAAGGAGGGAATATGGCTACGAAGAAAACTTCAAAGAAAGCCCCGGTTAAAGCTACAGCAAAGAAAACTGCTGCCGCTAAGACCGAAACCAAAACGACCATCAAACGAGTCGTCACCGAATCTGCTGCGGCCAAAAGCAAGCGCACCAAATTGGGTTCTACATTACCAAGCAACTTAATCAACATCGTCATCGCAGAAATCATCGGTACGTTCATCTTGACGCTGACCGCACTGTTTGCATCGGACGTCCTGTCATCAATGTACGTTGGTTTTGCATTGATGCTCATCGTTACTGCTATCGGCGGTATTTCTGGCGCACACGTCAACCCAGCCGTTACTTTCGGTTTGTGGTCAATGCGCAAATTAAAAACCGCTTTGGTACCATTCTACTGGGGTGCACAATTCCTCGGTGCCATGGCAGCAGTCGTACTAATTGGCTCAATCACCAACAACGGTTTTGCGCTCAGCTTTGACCAATTCACTGCATTTTCATGGAGCGTCTTTGCAGTTGAATTGATTGGTGTTGCCGTCTTCATGTTCGGCATCGCCGCAGCATTGAACCGCAAAGAAATCAGCACGACTGGCAAAGCCTTTGGTGTTGGTCTGGCGTTGATGATCGGTTTGGTCGTATCAGGCTCAGTTACTTCATTCGTCCGTGCATCAGTCATAGCCAAAATCCAAGACAACCAAGTTGCAGCGCAATCAGAAAACAGTGAGCGTCCATACCCACGAGAAATTTACATCTCAGGCGCAACACTTAACCCAGCTGTTGCTTTGGCAGTCACAGAAAAGACTGACACTCAAGTGCGCAGCAATAGTCCATTCCCAGGTAAAAACGAGAAGAACTACTCTCGCTTTAGTCTGGAAGTAATTGTGGCGACCCTCATCGGTGCAGCTCTGGGTGGTAACTTGTTCTTACTCATCAACTACCGCAACAAGGAAGAAGAGTAAATCATAGTTCTACCATAGCAATATCCCGCCTCCTTTGGCGGGATATTTTTTAATCTTCCTGCGCAGGCCGATCGATCAGCTCTGGTTGCGCCTGATGATCACCACCAGCGATCCGCACTACGTCTTTATCAATCTTGCCCAGCTCCTTGTACGAATTATTATAATGCCCGACAGTCGTGCTGAGGCTCTTGCCCATCTTAGTCATCAGCTCGTCAAACTTTTTGATATGCACGCCCAGCTGACCGACACGCACCTGGATGTCCTTGGCTTGCTCTTCAATTTGTAGACTCCTCAGACCCTGCAGCACCGTCTGTAGGTACGCCAAAAAGCTAGTCGGACTGACGATGATCACCCGCTTGTCACGAAAGGCATATTCAATAAGATCGCGGCTCGAACCGCCCGCACCAACATTGTTGATGAGCAGATCATAATATAGCGACTCTGACGGGATAAACATAAAGGCAAAGTCCATGGTATGCTCACGCGGGCGAATGTACTTGCTGGTTTCGTCAATGCGCCCCTTCAGGTCAGCTTTTACCTTATTCAGCCACAGCTCGCGCTCAGCCTTAGTCTCGGCGTTAATCATCCGGTTGTAATTTTCCAAGCTAAACTTACTGTCCACTGGTAAAATCTGCCCCTTGTCCAGAAAGATAACCGCATCAACAATCTCGCCATCCTTGAACCGGTACTGCATCTGAAACTGCTTGGCTGGCAGCACGTTATCCAGCACACTTTCCAGATAAAACTCACCGAACACGCCGCGCTGCTTTGGGTTTTGCAGGACGTTCTGCAGGGTTTTCAGGTCAGTCGCCACGTCAACCACCCGCTTATTCGTTTCATCCAACTTCGCCAGCCGCTGTGTCACGTCCGCCACTAACTTGGCACTTTCCGACAGCTGCTTTTGCACCGAGGTTTGCACTTGAGCATTGCTGCGCTCTAATTTGTCGCTGACTGATTCATTCAACTTGGTGATGGTTCGCCCCAACTCCACCACGTCAGTTTTGATGAGCTCGACCGATGACTGCTGCTTCAGCTCGCCGAGCTTTGATTGCAGCACGAACAACGTCACACCCAACCCCATAACAATAATACCTAAGAGAATAATGATAATGATTTCCATACTCTTAGTGTACAGGGATTACAGAGACAAGACAACTCGCGCCAAAATCACAAACACGATCATCAACAATATCGCTGCGCCGTCGCCACGAATCCTATTGAGCCACGTTAGGCTGGCGTATACCACCATATAGGTCAATGATGCGATCAGCGCAGCCATAATGGTGTGCGCCTGCCAAAAATTAATACCCCACAAGGCAATAGTCGCTGCCAATACCACAACCAGTGGCCGCTTGACGCCAAACAATATCAACACTGGCACCAGCATGATAGCCATGATCACCGTGGCGATGTGCCCTGCTGTCATGGTGCTATTACCACACAACAACTGGTTGGCGCCATCTTTACATACGATTGGCTCCAAAATAACTCGGTCAATTCCCGTTGCCACCAACCACACCAACAAGCCCGCCACTGCCGCAGTCAACAACAAACGACCAAACACTGCTGCTCGCATATTAAACAAGTAGTCTGATATTTCCTCTTTAAATATAGTTGAGAGAATTTTCATAATATTCTAATATTACATGAAAATTGCCAATAAAGCAAATGTAGATTATGAATATATTTATGCTAACGCTTTATCAGTGGTTTATACCAGATGATACCGATGCACGCTATCAATAAGCCACCCGCGACATCAAGCGGTGTGTGCACCAGCGCCAATAACCGACCAATCCCAACCAGCAGCGTCAACACTAAACAAACGCTCGCTAGTAACTTATCGCGCGTACCAAACCATACTGCCAAGGTGATCGCCATAGTGAACAACGCGTGATCCGAAGGAAACCCAGGATTATTCAGATATGCTGCGCCTGGCTCAACACCCATCAACTCAAATGGCCGCAAGCTTTCTGGCTGGTAGAACGTCCCCACCGTCTTGGCTACCACGTACGCCGTCAAGCCTGCCATCAACACTCTGGCATATGTCTGATATTTTTTGTTGTTCGGCACTTTGCACAGCAATGCGTACGCACCAATCAAGACCACCGGTATAACCAAACCGTCTGCCACCAATTTCACAACTGCTTCCATGCAATCATTGTATCATCCGCCAGCCTGCACATCCAGAGCTTGCAGCACGCCATGTTTTGTAGTACAATCAAATACGCATTGGGGATTGGCCAAGCGGTAAGGCAGCGGGTTCTGGTCCCGTGATCGGGGGTTCGAATCCCTCATCCCCAGCCACATTGATTTTCACGATACATCGTTAGCGCGATGTATTTATTTTGTTGACGTTTTGATGACAATACCAAACAGTACCCACAGCAGCGCCAGCCACATGAAGTCGATCATGCTTGATTGCCGAGATAATACACTGAACAGTATGGAAATACCGCGCATATCCGCAAAGACCACCAAAACCGTCAGTAGCTGCAGCGCCATGATTAAACAACAAAAGCTCAGCCGTAGCACAGAAGATCTCGCCTGTAGCCCGATCAACCAAGGTAGCGCCAGCACTTCCGTGTATACCAATGCCACAGCGAGCACCACTGCTGTTACTTCGGTGAATCCAACAAGCTGCAGCAATCCTGGAAACTTCTCAAAGGCAAACAGCTGCATCAGTACCGTCACCAGCAACGTCGCTGCCAGTAGCAAACCAGCCCAACGGCCCAAACCAACGTTTATAATCTCTTTTCTCATTCGTTTGACTGACGGCTTTTTCATGCTTTCATTATAATGCGCAAGCCCTATAACCACAAGTTTGTTGTATTTTTCACTAAATTACTTGCAAAAAAACAAAAATATACGTACCATAAACATAAGCGAACTATACAAAAATAAACACCACAAATTACGTATCTTTCGCTCTACGACCATCCACCACAACAAAATACCGCTGCTTTTCATGTAGCGGTATTTTCCGTTGGTTTAAGTATTATTCAGCTTTTTGTGAGTGCTTTTTGCGCCACTCGGCGATCATGGCATGATTGCCACTCAGTAGAATCTCTGGAACCTGCAGACCATTGAACTCAGCGGGACGTGTGTACTGCGGAAACTCCAAAGTCTCGCCGTCTGAAAAACTCTCGATGGCTGCCGATTGTTCACCACCCAAAACTCCAGGTAACAGCCGAACGATTGAGTCAATGATAGTCATGGCCGGCAGCTCACCGCCAGTTAGCACATAATTCCCGACGCTCAGCTCCATATCCACCAGTTCCATGATTCGCTCATCATACCCCTCATATCGTCCACAGATGAAAATGTAACCGTGCTCTTTTTCTGAAAATTCTTGCGCCAGCGACTGCTTCCATCTAGCGCCACGTGGCGTCATGATGACTACCTTGGCAGTTGGGTCCTGACTCTTGGCGTGTGCCACCGCCTTCCACAGCGGCTCTATCATCAGCAGCATGCCGTCACCGCCACCATATGGAGTGTCGTCAACTTGTCGCCGCGGTCCCAAACCAAACTCACGTAAATCAATGGCTTCCAGGCTCACCAGGCCCTCTTTTTGTGCTTTCCACATCATAGAGTTATTAAACACACCCGTCAACATTTCGGGGAATAGTGTAATCACTTGAAATTTTCTCATCTCTCAAATTTTAGCATACACTTGACTAAAAAGTATTTTTAGTGTAAAATGATGCCTAACAATTTAAAGGAGTTTTTGTTATGAAGGAAACCTTACAACAATCTAACTTTCTGCGTGATAAAGTCGCTAAGCCTGCCGCAGGATTAGCCATCCTTGGTACTAGTCTTGGTATTGGCGGCTGTTCACCAAAAGAATCATACCTCGTTGAATTATCAGTTGGAGTTCGCTGCAGTGAAGGTGTTGACGGAGCTAGCAAGCCTGCAGTGGAACAATATGTTAATAATATAAATGGCTCAGGAAAAGATGCTGTACTCCTTGCCTGCCACGTTCCTGAGGCCCTTATGCCATACACCGACAGTAGGCAAACTGACGCAGAGCCTGTTGGTGACCCACAGGTAAAGACCGTCAAGGACGAGGGGAGCCCCTATGATACAAAAATCTTTCTCGACGAACTTCATGAGACCAAAGAATCATACGATGTTGTCGTCCCGATTAAAAGCGAGAAGGGAGATGCAACATCAATTCCTCAGCTTGATAGTGTAGTCACCGGTACTTATGCCGAAGGGGATGGTATGTCAGGGGCGTTTTGGGTTACCTTTAACGATAAAACGGGTCAATATGATCTAAACACGAAAGCTCTCCCTGAGGGAATGTACACGCAAGATGGCAATTCTTGGGTGAGGCCTGACCGTCCTACAGAGGATGGCGGTGAACTCCTTATCCCTGGATCACGACGCTAGAACAAGCCATCTCAATATCCAAAAAACCGCCTCATCACGGGGCGGTTTTTTAGCACAAATAAGGCTCTCAATGGTTACCCATTGCTCGCATAGAGCTGTTCTCGCATGTTGTCTGTGCTTGAACTACGCTTATTATATATCAAGGTCGTCTAGTTCTGCAAGCTCTTTTCGAGCATTTTCTGCGTAGGAAGATTGGCTTTCCATAGCTTCCTCTGTTGACTTTTCCACAGCAGAACTAGAAGATGCGCTACCTTCACTACTCTGCGCGCCAGTAAAGCCATCGTTGTTGACAATTTTCAAATTGTAGCGTGCGTCATTTTTCGTGCCCAACGCCCGCAACAAGGTGCGAACACTTTGTGCAGTGCCACCGCGCTTACCGATCACTCGGCCCAAGTCCTCAGGATTGACAGTCAGCGTCAACAGTACGCCTTTTTCATCAATCAACCGCTCAACGACAACATCATCCGGATGCTCCACAAGTGATTTAATGATGTATTCCACAAATTGCTGGTCAATCGTTGACATTCTGCCCCTCCTTCGGAATTAAACTGTATAGCTAGTATATCATAAACATTTTAGCACGAGCAATAACAGAATCAGGCTCAAGAAGCGCTTTCTGAGCCATCATTCAGTCGCCGGTATTCCGCCAATGCAGCCCGAGCCGCTGCTTGTTGAGCAACCTGTTTGGATGGACCACTGCCCTGGCCCATCAAACGGTCACCGACAAACACACCCAACTTGAAGACTTTGTCATGGTCAGGTCCTTCTTCGCCCAGCACTTTATAAACCGGCGTTTGTCCATCTAGCCGCTGCGAAACCTCCTGCAAATGAGACTTTGGATCGCGCCAACTGCCAGTTTCTAAAATGTGGTCCAATTTGACGATGATGTGTTTATGGATAAAATCGCGTGCATCGTCAAAGCCACGTTCCAGATAGATCGCGCCAATGACCGCCTCAAATGCATTGGCCAAAATCTGCAAATGTGCCCGATCTGAGCCGTTCTTCTCGCCCTTTGACATGCGAATGAGCGGACCATAGCCCAACTTATCACCCGCATCACCGATGCTCTCTGTGCGCACCAGCGCCGCCCGCCACGCCGTCAAAATACCTTCTGGCTCAGAGAAATGAGCAAACAAATATTCAGTCACCGCCAGCTCTAACACCGCATCGCCCAGAAATTCCAGGCGTTCATTGTGTTCGTGAACTGATTTTCGGTGTTCATTAACATAGCTACGATGCGTCAAAGCCGTAATCAGCAGACCCAAATTATTAAACTCAAACCCCAGCTTCTCGCGCGCAAACTCTTGATATGGCGCGGTATTCATCCCATTCATCTACAAATTCTCCTGTCTGATACGCTTCATGGCGAGCAAAATCAATTTACCAATATCCTCGTATTCAATTTCATCCAAAGCTTCGTGAAATGAAAACCATTTGAGACCATTCATCCACGCTTCTTTTTGCAGCTTTTCATTTGGATCGAGTGCCTTGACTAGATATACCTGCGTCGTCATCAGCACCAATTTATCAATCCGTCGGTATCGAAAATTGACCTTGCCCAGCCAGCCGCAAACCTCAATCTTTTTCAGGCCGGTCTCTTCACCGATTTCTCGCCTGGCAGTTACCTGCGCCGTCTCACCTGGTTCAATGTGCCCCTTTGGGATAGTCCAGCGATCCCGCGCATCTTGATACAACAAAAACTCTGCTTCGCCTTTATTGTTGCGGCGAAAGACAACGCCACCAGCTGTTGGTTCGCGCACGATTTCTTGAATTGATGGCTTTTTATGTCCGCTAAAATATTTGCGTATTCCGCTAAAATTGTCCTTTGTCATCGGCATCCTCTTGGAGGGAGCGATATGCTGTACCCAGCACACCGTTGATAAATTTCCCTGAGTTATCCGAACCAAACGCTTTGGCTAATTCGACTGCTTCATTGATGACCACTTTTGGAGGTGCATCTTTTGCATGATTGAGCTCATACAGCGCTAACCGCAAAACTGCTCGGTCAATCCGCGCAATCTGCTCAATTGGCCATTCGGGAGCCAACGGACGCAACTGCTCATCCAGTTCCTGCTGCACCGAGATCACGCCGCTCACCAGCTTATCCACAAAATCGACATCATCGACTGATGACTTGTACTTATCAAGATTTCTCTCAAGAATGTCTTTGTATTCGACTGTATCGTCTCCAACCTCACGGCGAAATTCATATTCATACAATGTCTGAAGAGCGACGATTCGTCCTAAATGACGGTTTGAAGCCATGCGTAAAACGTTCCTGTTCGGGTTATATTACTACTATTTCGTTTTTTTGCCAGTTTCTCGCTTGGTAGTCCAGGCTTTAACTGGTGAAGAACCGTTTACACGGCGAGCTAATTTCAATACCAAGTGGCTGCGGCGCAGGCCAGTTTTTCGCGGGCTGCTCTGTTTTTTAGGTTGTGCCATAATCTCTCCTTTATCAGTTTATATTAACACTTGGGCTTTATTATAACGGTTTTTACGATTTTTCTCAAGAGTATAGTCTGAGATATTCTACAATATACTTGACTTTTTATGTTGCTTATGCTATTATACCAAGCATGAAGAATAAACGATTACCAGAAACAAGCTTTGCAAAAAAGGAAAAAATAGAGAACAGGCTCAGAAAAACTGTGGGGATGCTAGCTATAGGTGTCACTGGATTAGGCCTTGGCTTATATCCATGGGAAGGCAGGTCTAGCACCGAAGCACCAGACAGCCCTGCTGCTGTCGCAGAACAAGGCGCCGTTGATTTTGTTAACGCGGCACACGAAAATCCATCACTGCTAGGACCGGAAAAAACTTTCTCTGTTGATTTACAGGATGGTGATTCGGTTAACTCTGCGGCACAGCGAGCCGCTGAAGAAGTCGGCGAACAAGAGGGGTGGTCTGCAGGCCAGATTAACCTTAATATTGGTGTAGTCACAGAGGCTAGTCAGGAAGTCCTTGACAATTCAAAATACAAGATTCCTCCAAAAGAATTCACTGTTACTATGGTCGAGAAAGACACTAATGGCGATGGCAAGAAAGAAGTCTTTCCTGCAGACGCAAAACCTAAAGCTAAATAACAACGTTAAGTAGTTTACCCGGAACATAAACCATCTTTTTAGGTGGTTTATTGTTTGTGAATTTTTGAACATTGGCGTCAGCTAAAGCTGCTTCTTCAATACCCTGCTGGTCGATGTCGGCTGGCAGCTCCAGCTTTGATCGAAGCTTACCATTGACCTGGACGATGATGGTCATTACATCACTCACCAGATATTTCTCGTCCCACTTTGGCCAGTGATTAACGTGAATAGTATCAGTGTGGCCCAATTCTCGCCACAATTCTTCAGTGATGTGCGGTGCGAATGGCGCTAAGATTTGTAGTAAACTCTCCAGGGTGAACCGCCATGTTTCCGACGCTTGCATACCGTGTGACTCTTTGAACTTGTATAGGCCGTTGACCATTTCCATCATTGCCGCTACTGCTGTATTAAACTTCTCATCCTCAATGTCACGAGTGACTTTCTTGATGGTTGAGTGCGTCAGGCGAAGCAGTTCTTGGTCATCTTCAGAAGTAGATTCAGGTGCTGCTACAAATTCCTGCACCACATTCCATACTCGATTTAAAAACCGATACGTCCCCGGCACCCCGCGCGGATCCCACGGCGCATCCATATCGTACGGCGCGATAAACATCTCATAGACGCGCAGCGCATCAGCCCCGTAGCCGCTGTCCATGATTTCCATCGGATCGATGACATTGCCCTTGGATTTACTCATCTTTTGACCGTCTGGCGCCATGATGTAAGCGTTATACATCATCCGCTTGAATGGTTCTGGTGTCGGGACCAAGCCAAGTTTATAGAAAAATCGCATCCAAAAACGACTGTACAGCAGGTGTGCTACCGCGTGGTCGGCACCGTTGTAATAATCGACCGGCATCCAGTGACTAATGCGCGCTGGATCCCACGCCTCGGCATCATTGTGCGGGTCAAGATAGCGTAGGAAATACCAACTCGAACAAGCATAGCCATCCAGCGTGTCAGTCTCGCGTCGGCCTTCACACCAATTGTCGCCCGCCGGCTTTGGCTCAATAATCGGCACGGTTTTACCCGTCTCGACGTCAACCCACACGCGCACCCAATCATCAACTTGCGCCAGGACCGACGTATTACCACCCGTTGGTTTAAAGCTTTCGACCTCTGGTAGAATCACCGGCAAGCATTCATCCGCCACAGCAATTGGTGCAAAACCGTCGACATGAACCATCGGAATCGGCGCACCCCAGTACCGCTGGCGAGAAATTAACCAATCGCGCATTTTATAAGTGGTCTTGCCACGACCAGAACCCTGCTGCTCCAGCCATGCCACAATTTGCTCGCGGGCATCCTCGCTGCGTGTACCGTCAAATTGCCCAGAATTGATCAATTCACCTTCACCAGTGTAGCAACCAATGTCCGCCGAATCCTCTGGCTTATCAACCACCTGAACAATTGGCAGATCAAATTTCTCAGCAAAGGCAAAATCACGTTCATCGTGCGCTGGTACCGCCATAACCGCACCCGTACCATAGCCACTCAGTACATAGTCTGCCACCCAAATTGGCAGCTTCTGACCGTTGACTGGATTGATGACATAACTACCAGTGAAGACGCCGGATTTATCTTTGTTTTCCTGGCGTTCAACGTCAGACTTCTGCTGCGCCGCTTGAATGTATGCTTCAACTTTGGGGCGCGTGTCAGCATTGACCAACTGAGAAACCAGTGGGTGCTCTGGCGCCAGTGCCACGTAGCTGGCACCAAACAAGGTGTCGGGGCGCGTAGTAAATACAGTGACGACGGAATCCTGTCCGTTGACTACAAAGTCAACTTCCGCGCCAACCGACCGGCCAATCCAATTTTTCTGCATGGTTTTGACCATCTCCGTCCAGTCTAGGTCGTCAGTCGCCTCCAGCATCTCATCAGCATAGGCGGTGATGCGGAAAAACCACTGTTTGAGGTTGCGCTTGGTGACGGGGTTACCGCAGCGCCAACATTTGCCGCCCTCAACCTGCTCGTTAGCCAGCACCGTATTGTCAGTATCACACCACCACTGCGGCTGCTCTTTTTGGTACGCCAAATCGTGCTTGTATAGCTGCGTAAAAATCCACTGCGTCCACTTGTAATACTCAGGGTCGGCGGTAGAAATCTCCTTTGACCAATCATAGCTAAATCCGAGTCGCTTCAACTGAGCGATGAAATGAGCCTTGGCTTCGTCATGCGCCACTCGCGGCGTTTTACCGACCTTGATGGCGTAGTTCTCCACCGGTAGACCAAAACTATCCCAACCGATTGGATGATATACATTGTAACCCTGCTGACGCTTCAAGCGCGCTTTGATGTCGGCAAATTGAAACGTCCGACCGTGACCAATGTGAATACCAGCCCCGGTGATGCCAGGAAGCATGCTCAAACTGTAGTACTTGGGGCGCGTCGTATCACCAAGGTCAGTGACGTAGGTGCCATCAGCCTCCCATTTATCTTGCCATTTTTTCTCAATTTCCGTCGGATTGTAGCGTTTCATATCTGTAATTATAGCACGAAAATCGCCCCACATGAGAGTGAGGCGATTGACCGTCAACGAAAGGCTAGTCACGCTTCGTCGGCGTCACTGGCTGAGTTTGTCGAAGTACTAGTTTTTGGAACAAAGCTAGACAGTGGGCTTGACTGGAGCTTTTTCATCACATCTTTCAAGTCTTTTGCGTCAGATGGTGCTTCAACCTTCTTGGCATCGCCATACATGACGCCTGTCTCGAGAGAGACCTTATTACCCTCAGATGAACCCTCAAATTCTACGCGGCGAACTTGTCTCTTTGAGTTGTCGATCCACAGTTTCAGAGAAACATCTACCTTCTTGAAATCAAGTGCATCTGTGTCGAGTGCTTTTGAACTACCACCACCACATTCTTTGATCTTCTTGGCGTATGTTGTTTCACTCAATGCTTTAGCAAAGTTTTTACGTTTCTCAAGAGTAGCGTCACTCAGATCAATCTCAAATCCACGCAGGCCATCTTTTGTACCCAAGTCTTTTTTGATTTGTAGGAAATTATTGTTGCGGTATACTTGAGCGATTTCTTCGCGAACAGCAGCATCGTCCTTAGCACGGCGAACTGCATTCATCACACATTTTGCTTCTTCTGACTGCTCTAGGTCGTCTGAAGAGATCTTGATCCAGTGGCCGTCGATCTCATTGATGAGCGTCTCAAATTGTTTCAGCATCGTTTCTTTGAGTGATTTTGTCTGAGATCGGCCAGAAATCGCACCACCTGGCGAGGAAACGCTTTCCATGTAACGATCTATCGCTGTCTCGATTGAGCTACGAACATTATCCAGTTTAATATACGTTGCGTCTTCAGTATTGCGTACATTCACTTTTGGCAGAGAGAACTGGATTGACTTGTCAGAACCACCGGCGTTAACTGTTATATCAGCTTGCAGCTCTTGACTCTTCTCTGCGTCTGATGATTTGAGCTTGATGGTGACTTTTTGATTACCCTTGCCTTCAAAAGTCAGCCGTCCTTCAGTGACAGAGTTCTTCGACATGATCGCGTTAACAATTGACGATTCCAGCGCGCGCTGTGGGTTATTAAATACCAACAGATACCACAACAGTCCTGCAATCAAGCCGATGGTAACTAACGACCCCACAACCAAACTAATAATCAACTTTTTGCGGTTTTTCTTTTTCGGTTTGTTGATCGCACCCATGATAGGCGGCTGTTCAGCCGGCGGCGTTGACTCAGCCGGTGCTGTTGTTGGCTGCTGTATGCTCATATACCCTCCAAATTACTACTATGTTATGTATTATATCAGCTAATCACTAAAACGAGAGAAAAATGCATTCTTCCTGGCTATCCACTCTGGCGTTTGGCGAACCAGCTTGTTTTCATCAACCGCTGTATGGAGGTTAATTTTGATGGCTTCCTCCAGCCAGACACCGCCCGAAGAACCTTTGAACAGCGCAATACCGTCTTTTTTCAGTTTGTCGCGCACAAAACTACCAGCTTCGATGGCGTCTTTGCATTCTTTTACCTGGCAGCCACGCTGACGAGCCGATGGCGCCAAATACTGGTTGGCCATTTCTCCAACTGTCACTACCCAGTCAAGTTCATTGGGGTTACACAGATAGCCTAGTTTGGACATTTCTTGCGGCATTGATTCTCTCAAACCGTTGATATTGCCTAGGACAGCGATTTTTTGGGGAGCGCTCAAACTATACAGTGTCTGGATGGCGGCAGTCGTGGTAGATGGCGACGCACTATAGCTGTCGTCCAGAAGCATAGTACCATCAGCACCGCGCAGCAGCTGCATTCGCCCTGGGATCGGGCGCAGTGCCGCCAAGCCTCGCTGAATTGAGCCAACATCCATACCTAATTTGACAGCCACAGCCATAGCAGCCACTGCTGGCCTGAGGTTGTGTTCACCCAATAGCTTCAGTTGTGTTTGAATACCCTCTGGATACTCCGGTGAAATCATAGCACCAAAATGCCCTTCAGTGAGCGAAAAATCATGTTCATCAAAATAATATTCTGCAACCCCACTGGTGCCATAAGTGGTTATATTAGGATTCGTCACAAACGCCGCAAACCGACCTTCGATGTCATCACGATTGATCAACGCCATCCGAGAGTTATTACCCAGTGTGATCATTTCCTGAGCGACTTCTTCTATGGTATGTTCAACGCGCATGCGCCCTGTAGTGACAGAAGTGATGACGGCGATATCCGGCAAAATGACGGTTTTAAACCAATCATGAAAGCCAATGCTTTGCGGACTAAACTCCTGGACGATCACTTGCGCTTCTGGATGTTCAGCGCGAGCTCGTTTTTTGACAGCGCGGTACATATTGCGGCGTGCGAAGAATCCCCATTTTTTTTCAGGACCCTCAGGATAGCGTACTCCCATGATCTGCAGCAAAGTCTGCATGTGAGATTTTGGCTCTAGCTGCGGCATGGCGATAGCATAACGCTGCGACAAAACCGTACCGATGGCAATTTTGGCACTCGTTTTGCCAGTACTACCAGTCACCGCTATCAATTTGACATCCGCGTGCGAAGCAAAAAACTCACGCACTAACAATGGAATTTTCTTTTCAAATGATCGTCGAAACATATACTCATCATACCATAAGCGACTTGCCGAAACCAACGCAAGTCGCCGAAATAGCAAAGCGGAGCTGCTACGCGCCCACCCGGGGCATGTTGAAAATGTGTTTGTCTTTCAATTGGCAAGCATAGGAGATGCCCCTATGCGTACCAGCTCACTTGTGATTATGCACCAATTGCCATAAAAACACAAGCACTATTTTTGCTTTGTGTATTCTGGCAATACTTTTCCGGCGAGCGCCACTGCCATCAGCACTGCAAAACCGCACATAATCGACGGGATGCCGGTGATAGTTGATGGATCGATGATATTGACAAATGTCGTTGGTACAATGAACAATACATAGCCAATAATCAATGACCACAGCGAGCGACGAATATGCTTCTTGGCATTTTTACCGCGGATGTAGGCGTAGGTGATCGCCACGAACAATAAGCCGTAATAATACAATCCGTACCATTCGCTGATGCCTGGCTGATTTTCAAAAATCACATAATTACCCAGACAGACGCCAGCACTAACGCCATTTACAGCCAGCAAAAAGTAGCTAATGAACACGACCGCCAAGGTATATCCTAGCGCTGGAATCCAACGTCGTTTGTCGGCAGAGATTTGATAGACCAAATGAATACCCAGAGGTGGCAACATGGTAATCGCCACGTAGCCAAGCTTTGCCCAGCCCAGGCTATCAAACAGCACCGTGCCTTCGCAAACATTGTACTCAGCCCATTGAAACAGCGCCAAGCAAACGAGCAGTGCCACGACGATCCTTGTCACAGGAGTTAATTTGTAGCGCCATATTGTATGCAGTGCCAAAATAATCTCAACTACCAAGGTCGCCAACATCACTGGCGGTGAAAAACAGTAGAGCTTCGGAGTTCTAAATTTATCCATATGTGCATTATACACTATCTTAGTCAAGCCGAATCTGATGCTTCCGGTAAAATAACTTAGCGGACTGCTCATCTTCCCGGTGGCGAGCTTTGCCACGAACATCAATATCCAAATGCGTACAGACAATATCTCCGGTCACCATAACCTTCACACCCGCCTCACGCAGTCGATGCGCTAAATCCTGCCCTTCATGATAGCGAAACTCTACGTCATATCCACCAACCTTTGCAAAATCATCAATCAGCAGCGCGAAGCTCCCCTCAGCCACCCAGTCAACTTGACGATCCACCGTAACTCGCTCGCCCCAAATCCATGGATAATCCCAGCCTTGCTGTTGCAACATTTGGCGATCATCTGCCTGGGTCGCCTGCGTAAATTGCCGGTCGCGCTGCGGGTGCATTTCATGACCATAATTCCAGGCCATCGGCTGACCATTGGCGTAGAGAATGGTACTACCAAGCATGATGTGATTTCTGGCGGCAAACTTTTGACGCAAAATATCGGCAATATTCACCGTCTCAACACGCATGTCACAATCAATAAACCACACTACGCCAGTTTTATGCATATCCAAAAAGCGATTACGATTAGCCCCTGCGCCAATATTTTTCTCACCAAAGATAAAATTTACTGTCGGAAATTCACGGGCGAGGTCTTGCAGTTTTTGCTGGTCGGTGGAATGATCATCAAGCACCGTGATGCTGTCAAAATCCTGTGCTACTAATTGCCTCAAAAGATTTTTCAAAGCCTGAGGCGCGTTATAGTGTGGGATGGCAACATGAACCTGCATTTATTCGTTCACCTCATTAACAAACCAACTGCCAAATTTTTGCCAATGTTGGAAATTAGCGGGATCAATCTTTTTATCATTGCAGCGATGTGCAAACTCTTCCGCAATCGTTAATCCACCACTACCTTCCATTGATACGACCTGATTCATCGACACCCCTTCGCCGCGCGGTTCGCTCACAAAAACACCATATCGGTCAAATGTAAATACCTTTAGCTTATCACCATCACAATACGCCACGACGTCATGCAATATAATTCTCCGATCATTTTTATCTTTCATCAAAGCCAAAAAATCTTCAGCCGTAAACCAATTAGCAACATCCTTCATGTAACCACCCGGAAAACCGCCGAGCACGGGCACCTCCCAATTACTATCGTTGACAACAACTGGCTTGCCAACTTTTTCATACGCCATCCGAGCCTTAGCCTCGGTAATTTTCAACGGATCGTGATGCTGAATTTCATCAATATCAATTTGTAGCGGCTCAATAACAATCCCATAGTCTTTCAGAACCGACTTGGCTTCTTCGAGTTTGTGCGGATTGCCAGTAACAAATTTAATTCGTTTAGACATAAGATTATTATAGCACCTCTTATTTCAGGCTTCTTATTACAACGTAGCGAGAAATCGGCGAACACTATCAATTGGTTTGAATAAGCGGTACGTTTCAGCGTCCTCATCCGGCGTTAATTCGGCACGAGTTTTGCTGCCATAGCCATCCGGGCAAAATATTTTATCCCAGCCAAAACCGCCATCGCCTATGGGATGCTCAGAGATAGCGCCACGAAGTTCAGCGCGAAACAACCCGACCCGCTGGCCGTCATAGTAGCCAAATACACACGCCGCCACTGCCGATCGATCGTCAAAGCCATCAAGCATCCGGCAAAGATTCTCTAAACCGTTCGGCGCCTCGACAAAAAACTTGATAAACGGACCTGGCAGTCCATCAAGTGCCGTAAACCCGAGCGCCACATCCTCAACCAAAACTGGACGCTTAGCAACTGCATACGCCTGACGTACCTTATGCTCAACAATCTCTTCCAAGCTAGTCGATTGAATTTCCGTTAAATCAACCGCCCGATGCTTCAGCGGTAAACCCAGCATGCGCGATAAATAATCTGCTTTGTGTTGATTGCCTGTGATAAACGTAATCGTCTTCATCACACTTACACCTGAGCTTTGGAGTTTATTTTCTCGAATCGCGGCACAGATTTCCCGTCCAGCACTACTGTTTCCGTAAACATACTGGCAGGGCGTGCAAATAATTCATATTCATTCTCATAAAGAGGCCGGTAAATCACCAGGGGTTCTTCCGTCTCAGTTTCTAAGACTAGGCCGATCACCTCGTATAGTTTGCCTGATTTGCTATGCTTGTACGTACCCTTGCTTATTTTCGCGCAACGACTCTGCTCTTTACTACCCGCCGTTTCTTCGCGATATTTTTCTGGCTGAGCGCGGAAGATTTTCACCCATCTGCTATCATCCGCCAGGTCATGATATTTGATGTAATGTCGTTTGTCAAAGCCGCCCTTATCCTGCTTTTTACGCGCCATTTCCTCTTGAACTTGCTCTGTAGAAAAGGCAAAATCTTGGCGCAGCGCGTCAACGACTTCCTGCAAATCAGCCAGCTCTTTAAGCGATTCATCGCGCTGACTATCGTCCAGCGGAATTTCGTCCGCCTCCTCGTGAACCTTGCGGAGCAACTCGCGGCGAAATTCTTGTTTGTCTAATGTGTGGTACTCCGTACGTAAAACTTCTTCGTCATCCAGACACTTTTTCACGACTTTATCGCGAACTAGTTT
>CAUOVX010000009.1:0-18596 GCA_963508115.1 uncultured Candidatus Saccharibacteria bacterium | reverse complement strand
GTTTTTGCCACGTCACGCTCGTAAAAGCGTTACGGCAGATGTGAAGATTAAGCAAATTGATAACCCTGGCGGTAACAAATATGAGGTTGAAGTTATCATCAATGTCCCGGACAAGGTCATCACCGCCAAAGACTCAACGATGAACGTGCTGGCGGCTGTGGATATCGTCGAGACCAAATTGAATGGTCAGTTGCGTCGCTATAAGGACGACACGTTGGCTCACGTTGGCCGTAGTCGTGGTGTGTTGGCGAAGTTTAAGCGCAGTTTCCGCCGCGGGTGAATTGTTTAGTATCGCTAAAATCAGAAAACACCATATATATGGTGTTTTCTCTTTAATTTTAGGCCAAAAAGGGTTACAATAGAAAGAGTTTTGAAAATGTCCGAAAGCGAGGGAGTTTTAAGGTTATGGCAATAACACAACAAAAAGCGCTGAGTAAAGTTTTTGGTGATCCGCAGAAGAAGATTTTGAAGCGGCTGGAAAAGCGCGTTGCAGTAATTAACGGTTTGTCTGAAAAGTATGAAAAACTGTCAGATGAGGAATTGCAGGCGCAGACAGAAGCGCTGAAAAAACGGCTGACGAAGAAGAATATAACGCTGGATACGATTTTGCCAGATGCCTTTGCGGTGGTTCGTGAGGCGGCCAAGCGTGTCATCGGTGAGCGTCCGTATGACGTTCAGCTGATCGGTGGTATGGCGCTCCACGAGGGCAATGTGGCTGAGATGAAGACTGGTGAAGGTAAAACCTTGGTGGCGACGCTGCCGACGTATCTGAACGCATTGGAAGGCAAGGGTGTTCACGTGGTGACCGTTAACGACTACCTGGCACAGCGTGACGCTGGCTGGATGGGTCAGGTGTATGATTTTTTGGGCTTGACGACTGGTGTGATCATCAACGAAGCGTCGTTTGTCTATGATAAAGACTATGACAACGAGCATCACGACGATCCACGCATGCGCAAGCTCCGCCCAGTCACTCGTAAGGAAGCCTACGCGGCGGACATCACCTATGGCACCAATAATGAGTTTGGTTTTGACTATCTACGTGACAACATGGTCAACGACATGGATTTGCTCAGGCAGCGCGAGCTGAACTTTGCCATCGTTGACGAGGTGGACTCCATTTTGATCGATGAAGCGCGGACGCCGCTGATTATCTCGGCACCAGCAGCGGAAAACCCGGACAATTACTACACCTTCGCTAAAGTTGCCAGTAAATTAGTGCCGGAGGACTATGTTTTGGATGAAAAGCGCCGCAGTGTGGCCTTGACCGACGAGGGCGTGGAAAAAGTCCAAAAACTGCTGGGTATAAAAAATTTGTACACGCCAGACCACGTGCGCAGTGTGTACCATATGGATCAGGCTCTGCGAGCACAAACATTGTTCAAGCGCGACAAAGACTATGTGGTGACCAATGACGGCGAGGTGATCATCGTCGATGAGCACACCGGTCGTTTGATGCAGGGGCGCCGCTACAACGAGGGCTTGCACCAGGCAATTGAGGCTAAAGAAGGCGTGCCAGTGCTGGAAGAAAGCATGACGCTGGCAACCATTTCATTCCAGAACTATTTCCGTTTGTACAATAAACTTTCCGGTATGACTGGTACGGCATTTACCGAGGCCGAAGAGTTTCAACAAATTTATTCACTGGACGTCATCCAGATTCCGCCGAACAAGCCAGTGATTCGTGACGACAAAGAAGACCTGATTTTCAAGACCGAAAAAGGCAAGTTGAAGGCAGTGGCTGAAGCTATCAAAGAGTACCACAAGCAAGGCCGGCCAGTGCTGGTTGGTTCTGGCTCGATTGCCAAGAACGAGCAGATTGCCAAATATCTGGAAAAAGAAGGTATCAAGTTTGAGATTTTGAACGCCAAGAATAATGAGCGTGAGGCGGCTATCATTGAAAAGGCTGGTGAAAAGGGCGCAATTACCCTAGCGACAAACATCGCCGGACGTGGTACCGACATTAAATTGGGCAAGGGCGTCAAAGAGCTGGGCGGCCTAGTGGTTATCGGTTCGGAGCGGCCTGAATCACGGCGCATTGATAATCAGCTGCGTGGTCGTGGTGGTCGTCAGGGTGACCCGGGCGAGACGCAGTTCTACGTGTCGACCGAAGATGATTTGATGCGAATTTTCCAGGGTGAGCGCATCGCGGCGTTGATGGATCGGCTGGGCGTCGACGAAGAAACGCCTATTCAAAACCGTGCGGTGTCAAAGACCTTGGAGGCAGCTCAGAAGCGCGTTGAGGGCTATAACTTTGATACGCGCAAAAATGTTGTTCAGTACGACAATGTTATCAATCGTCACCGCCGCGTGGTGTATGTCATGCGCCGCAAGATTTTGGAAGGCGATAACATTAAGCCAGAAATTGAACGCTTGCTCAAAGAAAAAGTGAATGATTCAGCACAGCTGCCGCTCAAGAATAATCCTAATTTTGTGAAAGAATTTTCTACCGTCATTCCTGTTGATGAGGGAGCCCTGGCAAAGGCTGGCTCAGAGAAGAAAGATAAATCTCGCGTCCAAAAGGTGATGAAGCTGGCGCGTGAAGCATATGCGGCGAAAGAGGAAGAAATTGGTGACGAAAACTTGCGTGGTGTTGAGCGAGAAGTCTACATGGCGGTGCTCGATACCTTGTGGATGCAGCACTTGGAAAACATGCAGCACCTACGCGAAGGTATTCATTGGCGCAGTGTTGGTCAGCGTGATCCACTGGTTGAGTATCGGTCGGAGTCACAAAAATTGTTCACGAGTTTGCAGAACAATTTGCGAGACGAAGTCTTGAGTACCATCTTCCGGGTGCGTAAGGCTGACGCAACAGTGCAGCAATCACAAGACGATGAATACGACACTGAGCTCACTCGACTCGCTGAAACTGCCGTCGAGAAAGGTGTTAATGAGATAACATCTGGCGAAAAGAACCGCGATGATGATTTCTCAGTCAAAAAGGCCAAAACTGCTTCTGAAGCAAATCGCGCCAAAAATGCAGCGCGCAAAAAGAAAAAAGCCCAGCGCCAAAACCGCAAAAAGAATCGGAAATAATACATGAAGCACACAGTTGAAGAAGTACGACTAAAGAATGGTGCTCGTGGGTTGTTGATCGATGTGCCGGACGCCACGGTGATGAGTTTTCAGTTTCATTTTCGGGCGGGCAGCCGTTACGTGCGCGACAAAGACATCTACGAGACGGCGCACATCATGGAGCATATGTCATTTGGTGCCAATGAAAAATTCCGTTCACAGGCATTGTATGACCAAGAATTCGTCAAAAACGGCGCGTATTATAACGCCTATACGACAGAATATTCCATGGGGTATGAAGCATTTTGTGCTGATTTTGAATGGGACAGGGTGTTGGAATTGCAGCGGTTGGCTATCACGGTACCGCGTTTTAATGCCGAAGAATTGGAAGCCGAAAAAGGTAATGTGCGCTCAGAGTTGACAGGCTATCTGAACAATCACAACCGAGTGATGTGGCCACGAGTGCAGCAAGCTTTGGGTGAAGATATTTTGACGTACAATCAGCGCCTGAAGACGATTGCCAACGTAACTTTGAAAGATATCAAAGAACACCACCGTCGAACGCACACTTTGAAGAATATGCGCTTTGTGATCGCTGGTAAGATGACGGGGCGCAAGTCACGCATCAAGGAGGCGTTAGAAGCCTGGCAATTGGAAGAAGGTGAACGCTTTGAAATTCCGCAGGACAATCTACACAGCGCCGGACCTCTGTTGATTAGGCGCAAAGAAGCTTCCAACCTAACATTTGGTTGGTCGATGATTGTACCTCGTGAAATTAGTAATTCTGAGGCTGATGCCATGGGCTGTTTGAATCACATTTTGACTGGGACGTTTAATTCTCGCATTTTCGGGGCGGCCCGCAAGCGAGGACTGGCGTATAGTATTTTTAGTGATACTTCGGTTGGATCTTATGACTCGGCATGGGATTTTACCGGTCAGGTCAACTTGGAGACGGCCGAAGAGTTGTTTGATATCATCGTCAGTGAATTAAAGCGTGTGCTAAACGGTAAGATTTCTGCTGAAGACATCGAAAGCGCCAAGTCCTACTCTCTGGGGCGTTACCAAATGGGCGCGCAGACCGTTTCTCAGATCAGTAATTTTTACACTGGTCGCTATTTCTCAGATGATTTTGTAAAGGATTATACTGGAGTGCCAGCAGCGATTTTGGCAGTGACTGATGAAAAAATTGTGCAAGTGGCACGTGAGTTTTTCCAGGCTAATACCTGGGTGTTGGCTGGGGTGAGCTGTGGTGAAAAAGAACTACTGGAACGTATCCAAGAAAAGCTGGGAGCATTGTTCTAAGATGAACATTGTCATTGCAGGATATGATGTAGAGGGTAAGTCGAGCTACGCGTATTTTCAGCGCAAATTTCCAGATGCACAATTGACGATAGTGGATGAGCGAGAGCTGTCTGATGTGCCAGCGGGCGCTGAGGTCCACACTGGCGCAGGGGTATTTTCTGATCAGTTTTATGACGTTGACATGGTAGTGAGAACGGCTGGACTACCGCCAAGCCGCATCAAGACCAGTGGCACTATATGGTCGGCGACCAATGAGTTTTTTGAGCAGTGTCCAGCGCCTATCATCGGTGTGACGGGGACAAAAGGTAAGGGGACGACTTGTAGTTTGATCACTAGTATACTGCGTGCTGCTGGCAAAACAGTCCATCTTGTTGGAAATATTGGCGTGCCGTCATTGGACGTGCTGCCGCAGATTCAGCCGGATGATATCGTGGTGTATGAGTTGAGCAGTTTTCAGCTGTGGGATTTGGAAAAATCTCCGCATGTTGCAGTCGTCTTGATGATTGAGCCAGACCACCTGGACAGGCATGACGGTTTTGCTGATTATCTTGATGCAAAGGCGCATATTGCCACATTTCAAACAGCTCAAGATATCCTCATTTACAACAGGAACAATCAGTTCAGCCAGCAGATCGCTGCCAAGTCACCAGCGCGTCAGTTGTCATATCCGATTGATTTATCAGTGGAAATGCAGCACGCGCTCAAATTGCCAGGCGCGCACAATCAAGAGAATGCCAGTGCGGCAGTGTTGGTGGCTAAGACGGTGATGCCGGAGTTGTCAGATGACGTGATTTGTCAGGGGCTTGCCGGTTTTACGGGCTTGCCGCATCGGCTCAAATTTGTGGCAGAAAAACGAGGAGTGAAGTTTTATGATGATAGCATCTCGACGACGCCAGGCAGTGCGGTGGCTGCATTGCGGTCATTTCGGCAGCCAAAGGTGATGCTACTTGGTGGGGCAGATAAAGGCGGTGATTACACGGAGTTGGCCGAGGAATTAGCACGCTCACAGTCACTAAGAGGTGTGATCGTCAGTGGTGGCAATGCTGATGATATTGCAAAAGCGTTGCAAAAAGCTGGTTTACCAGATGCGATAATAGTGCAAAAGGGTGTGATACCGATGACCGAAGTTGTGTGGCATGCTCTCGATATTGCTCAGCCGGGAGATGTTGTAATTTTGAGTCCAGCTGCCGCCAGCTTTGACCAATACGCAAACTATACAGCCCGTGGTGAAGCCTTTGTTGAGGCGGTGGCGGGCATATAACACAATGAATCTGATGGTATAATGGGTTCTATGCAACCATTGAAAAAACGTGTCCAATCCCTCCGCAGCGACGTCATGCAGGCTAAACAAGCATTGCAGTTTGATGCGCTTGCTGAAGAATTGGCGGTACTAGAAGAGCAATTGAACCAGCCCGAGATTTGGAATAATCCTGACCATGCTCAGTCGGTCGCCAAAAAGGTAGCTGCGTTGCGTCAAACGGTGCAGCCGTGGCAGGTTCTGGGTGTTCAACTGGATGATTTGTTGGAACTCATGGAGCTCGGGGATGATGATTTATTGGATGAGTTCACTAAGCAAATAGATGCCCTGGAGGCGGAATTCTCAGCCCGCAAAACAGACCTGCTATTTAGCGGGAAATATGATGGCCGTGAGGCGGTGGTGCGTATTTCGGCAGGTGTTGGTGGCTTGGATGCCCAAGATTTTGCGCAGATGCTGGAGCGTATGTATTTGCGGTGGGCGGAACGATCTGGCATGAAAACTGATGTTTTGGAGCGGTCTGCGAATGATGATGGTGGTTTGAAGACGGTTGTGTTGGAAATTTCAGGACCGTTTGCATACGGTAAATTACGCTCAGAAAATGGCGTACATCGCTTGGTGCGGCTCAGCCCGTTTAATGCTGATAATTTGCGCCAGACCAGTTTTGTGCTGGTTGAGGTACTGCCAAAAATTGATACACCAGACGAAGTGGATATTGATCCGAGCGACCTAAAAATAGATGTTTACCGTAGTGGCGGCAAAGGTGGACAGGGAGTGAATACAACTGATTCAGCGGTTCGTGTCACGCACGTACCAACGGGGATAGTGGTGGCGATTCAAAATGAGCGTAGTCAGATTCAAAACAAAGAAACTGCGTTGAAAATTTTGCGCTCGAAATTGCTGGCAATGCAATTGGAGCAGCACGCGGACAGCTTGTCGGACCTTAGGGCTGGTGAATCGGCTAACTGGGGCAGTCAAATACGAAATTATGTGTTGCATCCGTACACCCTGGTTAAAGATACTCGGACCAAACATGAAGACCGAGATACGCAGGGTGTGCTAGACGGTAAGATTGATGATTTTATGACGGCATTTCTTAGTCAAAATGCGTCGAAAGACGAATAATATTTAGCTACCAAATATCCTTGACTTTTTAGCAATCAAGTGCTATCATTTGAATATGAAGGTGTTGGATTTTCAAAAGGTTCAGGAAATTGATTCTCACATTCAAGATTTGCTGAGTGAGTTGAGTACGCTCTACCGAGAGCGCAATGAGATTTTTTCTGGCGCAGACAAGGAAACCAAAGCAAAGAAGAATCGTCGTATTGCAAAGCAGTCAACGAACACTTTGGAAAACCTGGATTTTTCGACATTTGACTTGAGCCTCAAAGACTAGGTGAAAACAGAAGCATTATGTTCGCGCTTTTTGATAAAAAGTGTTACACTAATATAGTATGATTCTGTTGGATAGGGTTACAAAGAGTTACACCAAAACAGGCAAGCCTGCCATCAATCGCGTCAGCGTGCATGTGAAGGCCGGGGAGTTTGTCATTTTGGTTGGTACGAGCGGTGCTGGTAAATCAACATTGTTGAAATTATTAACGCGTGAAGAAAAGCCTTCAAGTGGTAAGATTGTTGTTGGTGGTATTGATTATGACACGCTCAAGGACAAGCACATTCCGTTATTGCGTCGAAAAATTGGTGTTGTGTTCCAGGATTTTAAACTGCTACCAAACCGAACGGTGTTTGAAAATGTAGCCTTTGCACTGGAGATTGCTGGGATGACCAACCGTGAGATCAAGTCGACCGTGCCAAAAGTCATTGAACTAGTCGGACTTAAAGGCAAAGAAAAGAACTTCCCACATCAGTTGTCTGGTGGTGAGCGCCAGCGAGTGGCGATCGCCAGAGCAGTGGTGCGCCAGCCGAAGATATTAATCGCTGATGAGCCGACGGGTAACCTTGACCCTAAGCACAGTTGGGATATCGTGCGGCTGCTGGAAAAAATTAATAAGTACGGTACAACAGTACTACTGACGACGCATAATGTTGATATTGTGAATAAGTTGAAACGACGGGTGATTACGATCGATCACGGTAAAATTACGTCTGACCAGGCGAGAGGAACATATAAGCAATAATGGCCAAGAAAAAGACAAACGCAAACGTAAAAGCGATGCAGCGCAACAAAATGAAGCAGCGGCGAACGTTAGCTTTTGTTCGTATGCTGCGCTATGGTGTTAATAATTTTAGCCGTAATGCTTGGTTGACAGTCGCAGCGACGGCGGTTATGAGCGTGACTTTGCTGATCATCTTTGTGACTGTGGCGGCACAGCGTATCTTGGTAAATACAACAGAGACCATCACTCAAAAGGCAAATATCTCGATTTACCTTAAAGGATCTGTTTCTGAAAAAACTGTTAACGAATTGACAGATAAGATCAAAAAATTGGACAACGTAACAGGGGTAACGTACATTTCTGCGGAGCAGGCACGCCACGAACAGGCTCAGCGTTATAAAGACAATGTAGAAGCGCTGGAAGCTATTCGTGAAGCAAGCAACGAGCTACCGGCGACACTGCAGGTTTCAGTGAAAGACCTGAATAATTATTCTTCGCTGAAGCATTTTGTGGGGACTGATGAAACGTATCTTGCCAACAAAGACCAGCGTCGACAACCGTCATTCACCGGTGATCGCCGCCAGGCCATTGAAACAATCGGTGGTTGGGTGCGTGTGGCGAGCATCGGTGGGTCGATTGCGACGGTGGTGTTTGTGCTGATTTCCTCACTAGTGGTGTTTAACACTATCCGCATGGCGATTTTTAACCGTAAGAGCGAGATTCAGATGATGAAGCTCATCGGTGCTGAGCGTAGTTTCATCCGCGGACCGTTTGTGGTTGAGGCGATTATGTATGGATTTATCGCTGCGGTGATCGCTACGGCAGGGGGTTATGGCCTGTTGGCGTTCGCCAAGGAGCCGATGCGTAAATGGTTGCCAATTGATACGTTACTTCAGGATCTGACACCGTATGTTGGGTTAGTGCTACTGGCTATGATCGTAATTGGTGGCTTAATTGGTACGATTTCGTCATGGGTTGCGACCCATAAATACCTCAAGATTTAAGTCACATAAAACTTGGTTGACATGTGGATAGTGCTTATGCTACTATGGTTATAGTATGAAGCAACGGTCCACCACACCAGTTTCGCACAAACAAGCCACCAAAGTAGCCTTGGTGGTGATGGCTGCCGTCGTTGCCGGAGCAGGGATTTTTCAGACCGCTGGCACGGTTTTTGCGCGAGATTATGAGGCAGAAATTAAAGCTAAACAACAAGAAGCCAATAACTACAATTCGCAGGCGGCTCGCTTGGGCGAGATGGCGGCGACTCTGGAAGAGGAATTGAACCGTTTGACTGCGCAGGTGAACGCGTTGCAATCTCAAATCATTGAAAGCCAAAATAAGATTGACTCCCTGAAGGAAGAGATCAAGAATAACGAAGCGGCCATCAACAGGAACCGTAAGACAATGGGTCAGATCTTGTCTGACATGTATGTTGATGATCAGATTTCTCCACTGGAAATGCTGGCTAGCTCAGAGAACATCGGTGATTTTATCGACAAGCAAGAACAGCGCAGTAGTTTGCAGGGCTCACTGAATGACAAAATCAAGGAAATCAAGCGTCTGCAAAAGAAGTTGCAGGACAATAAGGCGGCCGTTGAGCGTACACTGAAGGACCAGGAAACTCAAAAGGCTCAAATGGCGGCTAAGCAAGCTGAACAGGCGAAATTGGTGAATGATACAAAGAATGACCAGGCAGCTTACTCATCTTTGGCGTCACAGCGTAATGGTGAAATTGCGAAATTGCGTGAGCAGCAGGCTGCAGAAAACTTGCGTAGTTTGCCACGAGGTAGCGTGCCATCTGGTACGCCTGGTGGTGGTGGCTACCCAGGTGCTTGGGCAAATGCGCCGTTGGATGCCTATGTCGACCCATGGGGGTTGTATACCCGTCAGTGTGTGAGCTACGTTGCTTGGAAGGTTCACAGCACTGGTCGTTATGTACCGCATTTCGGCGGAGCTGGTAACGCTAACCAGTGGCCATCAACCACAGCTCGTCATGGTATTTCGAACGGCAGCACCCCACGAGCAGGGGCAGCAGCGGTGATAATGGGTGGTGCATATGGTCACGTGATGTATGTTGAGTCGGTAAACGGCGACGGCACCATTACGGTTAGTGACTATACCTTGGGCTGGGATGGTCTGTACCGCAATTATAAGCGCTCATCGTCTGGACTTGTCTACATCTACTTCTAAGATTTGATGCCGCTCATGCTATAATGGTTCTATGAGCAAGGAGAAAGCAGGGAAAGCTCAGCTGTTTGCGTGGGCGGTAGTTATAGCAGTGGTTAGTTTTATCGCGGGTGCGCGGTCGGATCAGATATTTGCGGCGATTGCACCAAAGCTTGGTGTGCGATATAGCGCCGAGCGGCTTGATACGGAGCGGATTCAAGAGACGTATCGACAACTGAAGGCACAGTACGATGGAAATCTGGACACCGATAAATTGATCAATGGCGCGAGTCGCGGTCTGGTGGCGGCTACTGGCGATCCGTACACGACATTCATGGACGCTGAGGAAGCCAAAGAATTTGAGAAGAGTCTGAATGGTAATATTGGTGGTGGCATCGGCGCGGAGATTGGTTTGAGGAATAATCGGCCGACAGTAGTCAGGGTGCTACGAAATAGTCCAGCAGAGGAAGCTCAAGTGAAAGCTGGTGATATCATTATAGCGGTGAATGGCAACTCGGTGGCGGATGCTACTACCGAACAGGTAGTGGAAAAAATACGCGGGGAAGTGAACACTACAGTGAAGCTGCAAGTACTTCGTAATTATCAGCGACTAGAAATGTCGATGACGCGTAAGCAAATCACTGCACCGGCTGTAGAACATGACATTGTTGACGGTGTTGGCATCTTGAAAGTGTACCGATTTGGTGAAGAAACGGGTACGTTAGCGCGCGCAGCGGCTGAGGCTTTCAAGCAAAACAATGTCCAGAAGGTTATCGTAGATCTTCGCAGTAACCCTGGCGGAACGGTGACGGCGGCTCAGGCGCTGGCTGGGCTGTGGCTGGATAACCAAGACATTATGACGGAGCGGCGTGGCGACAAGGTTGTCAAAACAGTCAAATCAACAGGCAAGCCACTACTGCAAGACATCAAAACAGTGGTGCTGATCGATAGGTCGAGTGCCAGTGCCAGTGAAATAGTAGCGGGTGCACTGCAAGAATACGGCAAGGCAAAATTGCTGGGAGAGAAGAGTTACGGTAAGGGTAGTGTGCAGCAATTGATCAAATTGCGTGATGGTGCACAGCTCAAAGTTACGGAAGCGCGTTGGTATACGCCAAAGGGCCACACTATTGACAAGACAGGTATTGAGCCAGACGAGAAGGTGGGTTTGACCGCTAATGATATGAATTTTGGCAAAGATCCACAGATGGATGCTGCCAAGAAGCTGTCATGGTAAACGCTTGTGTTTTTCTGATGTGGGCGTTAGAATAAAGATAGTATGAACGCAAAGAGGAAAATATTATTAGTAGAGGACGACATGGCACTGGCAGCCGTGTATCGCGCCAGGCTGGAACTAGAAGGCTTTGATATCAAGGAAGTGCATAATGGCGAAGACGCACTGTCCGCAACCGTTGAATATAAGCCAGATTTGATTTTGCTGGACGCTATGATGCCAAAAATCAGTGGTTTTGACGTGTTGGATATTTTGCGCAATACGCCAGAAACGGCTAATGTACGCATTATCATGTTGACAGCGCTGAGTCAGCCAAAAGATAAAGAACGGGCTGAAGGTTTGGGAGTTGACGAATACTTGGTGAAGTCTCAAGTTGTCATCGGTGATGTGGTTGCGCGGGTGAAGCACCACTTGGGGATGACAGAATAAACCTAGTTAGTATATAAAATAGTCGCCATGGAAGCGACTATTTTTATGATGGTAGCCTGTAGTAGGTTGAGATTTTTAGGCTTAGTCTACGCAAACTTGTGTGCGGCGTTCGGTTTTACCGGTAAATTTCTGCTTTTTGACTTTCTTAAAGCTAACCACGCCGTCTTTAGCTGCGTGAATAGTGTAGTTACGGCTCATGTACGTGCCGTCACCAGCGATCTTGGTAGCACCAGTTTGACGCACCAATACTGCACCAGCATTGACTTTTTGGCCGCCAAAGCGTTTCACACCCAAACGCTGACCAGCATTGTTGTGGATGTTCTTGCTTGAGCTACCAGCTTTAACCTTTGACATTTGCTAAACTCCTTATAGTTTCTGTAAACAATCCTTACTAGTATAGACCACTACTAGTGTAATGTCAAGAAGCTAGGCGGTTTTTAGTAGCAATATTTCACGCACCACGACTTGGTCGGATCGGGAGTATATGAGAGGCGGTTGCTGTAGGGTATAGCCGAGTGTTTCTAGGTCTTTGATGAGCGGCAGGTGAGTCAGGTTGCGGCCGGCGTCGCGCCAAGCGGGTACGGCGATGCACAGTGTGGTACCGGGTGTCAGTTGACTGTGAATATTGCGTAAAAAGTTGGTGATGATGTGATTGCAATTGCCGGTTACTTCGTGGAGCTTTTTGGGACTTGGTGGCGCGGAGAAAGGTTGTCCGAGGTAGGTTTCACAGACCACGGCATCAAGCTGTTGGGCTTTTGGCCACTGATGAGTCATGGCATCAGCTTGCTCGAGGCTACGTACCGTGCCGGTGATATGGTACTTGCTTTGTAACCAGGCTAGATTTTCTGTCGTATAATCAATCATCTTTTGGCTGAGGTCGCTACCACAGACGTCATACCCTTTGAGCAAGGCTTCTTGTAGTACGGTGCCAGTACCGCAGAATGGGTCGAGAATGGTTGCTTTTACGGCGTTGCCGACTGCTACATTAATCATGATTTGTGCCAATTTGGGCGGCAACATGCCGACGAATGCGTCACGGCGTGGCCGGTTGCGGTCACGGCGGGCATAGGCGGTGATGTTTTGCGCGCCATTGCTTTCAGCGATGAGGATGGCGCCGTCATCGGTTTTGATGATGAATAACTCGTGTTTTTTGGGGCTGAGTCCAAGCTTATTATTGTGCGAAGTGGCGGTTGATAGTGCTGTGCTGGTGTTAGGGACGAGTCGCAGGCTAGCACCATGTCTTTTCATGGAGGATTTGAGCGATAGGCCAATTTTCTGTAGGTGGCGAGGCGAGGTTGATAGTCCATAGGCACTGATGCCGAGGGTGATTTTTTCACCGACTGCTAAGAGCTGATGAATATACGTATGCGTAATCCAGTGAGAGGCGTGCTCCAGGGTCGGGCGACTGTTGGCTGGGAGGATGTGGATGATTGTGCCGCATTTGAGCGACCCGCCAAGGGAGTCGATCAACAGGTTATCAGTATCAATAGTAGCAATGTCGCGACTAACGGCACGAACGTGTGATTTCCCAAACATGGCTTCTAATTCTGCGATTGATAACTTCGGCAAGCGCCCTAATATTGCTACGAACATATCTATAGTATATCAGGCCCGTGGTATAATGGAGAGGTATGTTTTCTGGGAAAATTTCGAAGGTGTTGAAAACGCTGAAATCGCCGCGCATAATCATAAGCTTCATTACCTTGTTGGTTTTAGCGGCAATTATCTATTTATCGCGTCATGAACTGCTGCGAGCGTGGGAACTGTTGGGAACGGCTAATGTTGGGTTACTGGCCTTGCTGCTGCCGGCGCAGATCATCGTGTATTATGCTGGTGGCGAAATGATCTTTTCTTATCTGCGTGATAGGAAACTCATCAAGCACGTGTCGCGACTAGAGCAAGTGCGAATTGCGCTGGAGCTGAATTTGGTAAATCATATCTTTCCGTCGGGTGGGGTGAGTGGTATTTCCTATACAACCTGGAGGATGAGTAAGCTCGGTGTGAGCTCGGCGCGTTCAACGTTTGCGCAGCTCCTGAGATATGTGACAGGGTTTTTGTCAATGCTAGCCATGATGATCGTGGCGGTGGTGTTTTTGGCAGTAGACGGTCGCATCAACCGGTATATTGTGGCATCGAGCTTTTTGGTCGTGGTGGTTGTCCTGAGCCTAACCTTTGCTATCATATACATGTTTTCTTCTCGTCATAGGATGCATAAGGCGGCGCGCCGAATTGCGCGAGGGCTTAATGCTATCACTAAATGTGTGACGTTTGGTATGCAGCGCCAGTTGGTTCAGGTAGAGCAGATGGATACCTTTTTCTCTGATATGCACGATGATTTCTCGGAATTGATGCAAGATAAACGCTTGATCGTCAAACCGTTTTTGTGGGGAATTGTGTATGCATCGTTTGATATTTTGATGTTTATGCTGGCTTTTTGGTCACTAGGTACGTCGGTCAATCCAGCAGTGCTGCTGATTGGCTATATCGCGGCGGGTTTTGCTGGGATCATCATCTTTACGCCGGGCGGCGCAGGTGTGTATGAGACGATCATGATTTTGTTTTTGAGCATGACTGGTACGCCGCCAGATATCGCTATCGCGGGCATCATACTGACGCGTGTCATTCTGCTCATGGGAACAATTATCCTTGGCTATATTTTCTACCAGCACGCGCTAATCAAATATGGTAAGCCTCGCCGTGACTCCTAAATTTAGCGTCAGTGAATTTTTGGCGGTTGTCAATCAGTCGCTAGAGCTGGCCTTTGGCTCGGTGCAGATTGAAGGCGAAGTCAGCTCGTTTAAGGTCAATCATCAAAAATATGTTTTCTTTGACTTGAAAGATGATGAGGGTACGGTCAATTGTTTCATGACAGTATGGCAGCTGAGAATGCCTATTCATGATGGTATGCGAGTGGTAGTACGGGCAGTGCCGAAGGTGACCGATTGGGGTAGGTTTAGTTTAACTGTACAATCAGTGCAGCCAGTGGGCGAAGGGAATTTACGCAAAAGCTTTGAACTGCTGCGCAAAAAGCTGTCAGATGAGGGGCTGTTTGATGATGCTCGCAAACGATTGTTGCCGTCGCGGCCGCAGCATGTGGCGGTTATCTCCAGTACTAATTCGGCGGGGTATGCTGATTTTATGAAAATTGCCAATGAGCGCTGGGGTGGCGTTCAGTTTAGCGTGGTAAATGTGATGGTGCAGGGCGAAACGGCAGCAGATCAGATCATCAGGGCGGTTGAGAAGATTGAAAGCTTGGCGGAGCTGCCAGAGGTGATCGTGGTGATTCGTGGGGGAGGCAGCGCTGATGACTTGAGTGTGTTCAATGACGAATTGTTAGTGCGAAAACTGGCGTCCAGCCGAGTGCCGGTACTGACGGGGATTGGTCATGAAATTGACACGACATTGTGTGACCTTGCGGCTGATGTACGAGCGTCAACGCCAAGCAACGCGGCGCAGTTGCTACTACCAGATAAACAAGAGATGATTCGGTCGATCAAGCATCAGCTTCGTGGCGTGGCGCTACAAACAGTACGAGCGATCGACGAGGAATTGGAACTGGTACAGGCGGCGCGCAGCAATGCTCTGGATAGCTGGCGTCAGCACATTGAGGAACTGCTGAGTGATGTACAGTCACGCATCAGGTTGATTAGTGAATACGATCCAGAATTAGCCCTGGCAAGAGGCTATGCTATGATCAGGGGTAATTGTGCAGTCGGGGAAGTGATTGAAATACAAACTAACAAAGCTTTGATGAAAGCGAGGATTGAAGAATATGCAGAACGTAGCAACGATTAATGAACTATTGGAGCAGCTGGACAAAGAAATGGCGTGGTTTCACAGTGATGAGTTTCGGCTAGAAGAGGCGCGTGAGCGATTTCTGGCTGTCAAAAAACTGGCAGAGCAGGCAGAAGAGCGGCTGCTGAATATGAAAAACGAAATTGAAGTGCTGGGTGAGTAGTCCATCATGGAAGTAGTGATTGTTTGTGGGCTGATACTATTTTTGATATTTGGACTGACGGCGTTCATCGGTGCGCCGTATGTGCCGACGCGCCACACTGATATTCAGAAGCTGTTGAGGGATGAACTGAAGCTGATTAAAGACGACATCGTACTGGATGTAGGGTCGGGTGATGGCGCCGTGCTACAAGAGGTGGCGAGGACTGGTGCTCAAGCTATCGGCTATGAGATTAACCCATTTTTAGTGCTGGCGTCTCGTTGGCGGCTAAGAAAGCATGCCAAGAATGTGCGCATCAAATGGACGAATGCGTGGACGACGCAACCTGCCGACAACATCACGGTTATATACGCGTTTGGTGCAGGGCTGCATTTGAAGAAAATTTATCAATTGGCTCGGCAACAGGCGACCCACCAGGGCAGATCGTTACGATTGGTCAGTTATGGCTATCGGCTAGATACCACGAAGAACGACCGACTACTGAAAGAAGCTGGTCCGTATTTTCTGTATGAAATACGTCCTGACTTTACAGGAGACAAAGCATAAGCTATAATGCAAGATATGAAAAGAAGACAATTTGAACAGGGGTCAATCAACGGCTGGATGGTCGGCACGATTGGTTTTTTGGTGTTAACGCTAATCGCTGGAGCCGTAGCAGCTTGGATGTTCGTGGAATACACACGAGAAAAAACGGGCGTTGACGCAAAGGTTGCCAGTGCGGTTGCCAAAGGTAAAAATGAACAGGCTGAGCTTGACCAGAAGCGATTTTCTGAAGAAGCCAAGAATCCGCGCGTTGAGTTTGTTGGACCAAATGAATTTGGTCGAGTTTCGTTCATGTATCCAAAGACCTGGAGTGCATATGTTGACCAAGACGGTACTGACCGCGGTGACTACAAAGCGTACTTCCACCCAGGTACCGTGCCGCCAGCACGCTCAAACACCAGCCGTTTTGCTGTTCGCTTGGAAGTGCTAAACAGTGACTTTGATAAGGTGTTGAGTCAGTATGCTAACCAGTTGAAGAAGGGTGAATTGACCTCAAGCAGCGTTGAATTTAATGGTAACGCAGCTACTCGCTTGGACGGCGCTTTCTCTAAAGAATTGCGCGGTTCAGTGGTCTTGATGCGAGTGCGAGACAAAACGATTCGTTTTTCTACTGACGCTGACGTCTTCAAGCCAGATTTTCAAGCAATTCTCGACACGGTTAAGTTTGTTCAGTAACACGCCAATTGCTATACTGTAAGCAGGTATGGCGGAGGTAAGATGGAATAATGCTGAATTTGGGCAGCTACCGAGTGTAGCGGTGGCCGCGCATGAATTGAAATCTCCGCTGGCGCTCATCAGACAACTCAGTCTGCTCCTGGAAGAGGGGCTGCTAGATGCAGCTGAAACGCGTCGCATTGCTCAGCAACTGTCGAATATCAGTGATCAGTCGTTGGCGTTGGTACAGGACTTGGCGCAAACGGCTCACTTGTCGCCAACGTTATTTCCTCTGGAGCCCATCAATCCATTAGCCTTGTGTCAGCAAATGGCCATGGAACTACACCCGATGTTGCGTTTGTACGGCCAATCTATCGTCTGGCCGAAAAAACAGTCAGCAAAGCATTTGGTGGTTGCAAACAGGGCGTTATTGTCGCGGATTTTAGCTAACTTTTTGAATAATTCGCTCAAATACAGCGAAAAAGATATGCCCATACGGGTGACGATTCGCCAAATTGGCTCGACGTTGAGGATCTTGATCCGTGACCACGGCCCGATGATGAGCCGTGCTGATTATGCGCGACTTATTGACGAGATGGAGCAGCGAAAATCAGTTCGCACACGCCCTGACAGCAGCGGCTTGGGCGTATATGTAGCGTCGCAATTTGCAAAAGCCATGGGCGGAACTATTGGCCTGATCAGGCATCGTGATGGACTGACATTTTACGTAGAATTACCCATAAGTCAACAGATGAGTTTGCTATGAAAAAGGTACTGATTGTTGAAGACGATCCAGTGTGGGCGAAGCTGATTCGGCGCTATGTTTCAGAGGCTGGCGCTGAGTCGCGGGTTGTTATTGCGCCGGGGCAGGCGCTGGAAATGATCGATGATTGGTACCCAGATGCGTTGGTGTTGGACATGCTCTTGGCGAGTGAAACTGGCATGGCGTTGCTGAACGAATTGAAAAGCCATGAGGACTTGGCTAATTTGCCGATCATCGTGTGTAGTAACGTTGGCATCACTCGTGACGATATGGAGCCGTTTGGTGTGCGGGCGGTGCTTGATAAATCAACCATGACGCCGGCGCAGGTGCGACAGGCGTTGACGGAGGTGCTACAGTGAGTCAAAGTGAGCGCTTGCAGGCAATCGTCCTGAGAAGAACTGACTACGGCGAGGCGGATCGAATTTTACATCTGTTGACTTCGGCGGGGCGGCGCAACGTAATCGCCAAAGGTGTGCGACGCGAAAAAAGTAAATTGGCAGGCGGTATCGAGTTATTTGCGCTGTGCGACGTGGTGGTGCGACGTGGGCGCGGTGAGCTGGGGATTTTGACCAGTGCGCAGCTGCAGCAATTTTATCGGCATATTTTGGACAGCTATGAGCGGATGCAATTTGGTTATGAGATGTTGAAATTGGTCAATCGCGCGAGTGATCAGGTCGATGAGCCGGCCTGGTTTTCGGTGGCGCAGCAAGTGTTGGCGCAATTGAATAATGTGAAGGTTGAGCAAAAACTGATTGAAACCTGGTTTTACTTGCACTACGCTGGGCTGCTGGGTGATGAGCTCAATCTGCGCACTGATGTGACAGCCCATACTTTGTCGCCTGACAAAACATATATGTACGACAATACGGAAAAGGGGCTGCGACTGGCGGAGCAGGGCGACCTGTCAGCGGACGCCATCAAACTGCTTCGGCTCATCCAGGCGAAGCCGCTGGCTACTGTGGCGCAAATTGGCGGGATAACTGAGGTGATCAGTGTTTGCTGGCTGGTCGCACGGCAGCACGCGGCGGTGTAATATTGCCCATAAAATGGTATACTGTAGGTAATAATTGTGAATCGCCATGTTGCCAACATGGAGAAAGGTTTTTGATGAGTCAAGCAAAAATGGAAGATATTATCAGCCTGTGTAAGCGCCGCGGCTTTAT
>CAUOVX010000008.1:0-18694 GCA_963508115.1 uncultured Candidatus Saccharibacteria bacterium | reverse complement strand
AGGCCGGTTCTTTCTCGGCGTTGGCGATGGCGGTGCGGAGGGCAGATAGGTCAGGCTTTGGCAGTGTTGCAGTCACGTGTAGTGTTCCAGAGAAAGCAAACGGCTTACCATTGATAGTTATCTGCTTGTTCCAGTTGGCCTGCAACGCATGCGGTTGACCGTCATATACTGGTGCCGCCACTTTTAATTTACCAGCTGCTTCATTGACCAAAGTGGCCGTATTCTCAATGGCAATTGGCGCGCCAGCTGCATCCTTCAAAGGCGAGCTGAACACTTCAGACTCAGTCGTCATACTGCCCTGCTGGTTTTCTAGCTTCAAAGAGGTAAGGCGATTTAAGCCTGCCAAAGGCTGTGCATCCATGACCGTACTGTAGTCTAACCGTAGTTCAGTAAGTTGAGTCATTCGTCCAATTGCAGTAATCTCATCCTCGCTCAATTGCCCCCCGGTCAAGCGCAAAGAGGTCAGAGCTGATGCACCAACAAGAGATTGAGCATTGACAACTTTAGTCTTTCGACCATAGTCATAGAAAGAAATTTTCTTGAGTGAGTTTTTACTACCTGCAAATGTTGATAGGTCTAACGTCTGATTGGTACCGCTCATCGAGACTTGCTCGAGCTTGTTCAGAGACGACAAAGGACCATAGTTCGCAACAACATTTTCCGACAAGTTCACACTACGCAGTTCAGACAAACCAGCCAATGGCTGAATATCAGCAACCTTGTTGCCTGACAGCTGTAATGCGCGCAGTTTAGTTAGGCCAGAGAGCGGCTGTAAATTGGTAATTGCGTGATTACCGAGTGATAGTTCAGTTACATTTTTAGCGTACTCCAGACCAGTCAAATCCTTAATCCTCTGGTCTTCCGTGATATTGCCAGTATTATCGACATACATGCGATCAATGGTTAGCATTTCTTGAGCGGTAATCGCTTGAGTATCGCTACGGGTTTTCCCTGAGATTTCAGCTAACCTCTTGTTCAACAACTGGCGCAACCTGGCATCAGGGATGTTAACACCCTGCGCTGCCGGAGGTTGTGGAGGTGTCGGAGAATTGGTTGAGTCCATGTAGGCATTTACTAAAGCACCTCGGTTCACCGCCACGCCAGGTTTCACGTACTGACCGCTCGGGTCAATTGCCGATGCAACCTCAGCTGACAGTGGCTTACCTGAGCTAATCGCCGGGCTGCCTGGCTTCAAGTTGTAGTTACTCCTGCGATAGTCAGTGTTCTGTTCAGCTTCTTTGATGAAGTATGGGTTATTGGCACGCGTACCAAACAGATCAAGAGAATGTGCGTCACGACCATCAATTGACGACCGAACGCGACTGTCCTTGGCGATGTCTTTCACGTTGGCAAACAGAATATCAAGACGACTCGGCACATCCGCTAAGTCCCAGGTCATAATCGTGCCTTCATTTTGTAAACTGCTGCGGTAGTAGGCGTTGTAGTCAAAGCCTTTGAACATGTCATTTGTATAGGTGCCAGGACCAGTATGGTTCGGCCCACCAGTACTTCTGACAGGGTAGGACCAAAGTGGCGCGCCAGTGTCACCAGAAATGACTGCGCGAGAGGAAATGATATTGTTGTACATCTCTAGATTAGTCAGATTCCAACTCAAACCTTTACCAGCGGACCATGGCTCAAGCGATTTACAAATTTGCGGGTTGTGAGCATCCCGCTCATTACAACCATTGGTACGAGCATCCTCATTTAGCATAATCGGTCGGTTAGTTCGAGAGATGGTGTTGTTGTACACTTTAGAATTTGAACTACTTGAGACGCTAATACCAGCACCCGAGCCTTCAATGATGTTTGACGCAATGATCGTACCGTCTGAAACCTCATCAAAGATCGCGGTAGTTGTGTTGATGAAGAAGTTATTGACGATTTTTGCCTTAATACAACCTTCATCGCACCAGACACCTGCCGTACCATTGCGCACATAATAGTCATTGCCGGTTGAAGCAGGATTCTTTGAGTTGTCAACCACATTACCTCGGAACGTAAAGTTCTCAATGTGCGTCACTTTTATCTCAGAAACAGTACACCATGCCAAACAGATTGAACCATTGGTCAGATAATTTGCTGCGTTATTCTCTGTAAAGATGTTACTTTCAAATGTTGTATTGTGTGCACGGTTAGCTCCTGCACCATTACCACCATTGCCGATAAATTTGTTATTAATTATGCGCGCACCTTGTGCATCAGTATTGAAACCAACTGAGGAGCTTTGCGTAAAGATGGAGTCCTGGACGACTGAGCCACGACCATTTACCACGATCATACTGGTCCCAACCTGATCTTCGGCCAAGTCACGATCCCAAGACCAACTCTGTACTGGTGAGTACTGTGCAACATTGATAGCTTTCATCGTGAAATTAGAGCCATCATCAGCCTGACGACCACCAACAGAGAAAGCGCGTGCTCGGTTGGTAATCTCTGTAGTACCGCTAGATGGGTCAGAGCCAACATAATATGTCAAATCATCTTCTGTGCCGACGTTAAAGCCTGCGCGATTGTTGGTAGGGTCTTTTAGGGTAGTTGGATTCTTGTCTTCAACATAGAATTTACCAGGGCCAACCTTGCTTTTTGCATCGACTTGTTCCAGTGGTTGATCGTCGATAAACATCTGCTCTGGGTAAGCAGCCATACCTTCTTTGGATGGGTTGGGGTTGACCGTACAAACACGACAGAAATTACGGAATTTACCCGTAGTCTTCCATATGTTGCCTTCTTTAGTCCATCGATCTGCCGATACAATATCGCTACCCTTCATCCAGACTTCAGCATGAGGGGCAGCCTGGAACGTAATATTTTTCTTCGTGACAAAGAAATGAGGCTCTCGGTAAGCGCCGCTCTTGGCTACAACCGTTCCACCATCAGAGACAGCCTGCAGTCCACGTCGAAATGTCGCGAAAGGTCGTGCTTCCGTCCCGTTACCAGAATTGTCATTACCATCTGGAGAAATCCAAGCGACATTAGTTGTCGGTACTGGATAGTTGGTATCCATCGCTTTATATTTTTTATGAACACTAGCCGCTTTTGCCATAAACGGACTTGTTAAAACCAACGCGAAAACCATCACAACCGCAGCTGCTGGTATTGCTAGTTTGGCGACACGTTGATTCCTTCTTGATATACGAAGACGTACCATCCCTATTTTTCTCCCTCTCCTCAGTTGTGTGTATTAAAACTACCTGCCACCAGTGTAGCATGAGCGATTTCGTCCTGTCAAATTGTCAACTACTGTTTTTTGTCCTATAATGATTATCCATGATGCACGCTTTTGTAGACTTTATTATTCACTTTGGCATTATCGCCGTTTTATTTGTTGTATTTGCCGAGTCAGGTCTATTGTTTGGGTTTATTTTCCCTGGCGATAGTCTACTATTCACTGCTGGTTATATGATACAACAACACATTTTGCCAATTGACATTTCGATATTCGTGCTTTTACTTATCATCGCGGCCATTGCCGGAGACTCAGTCGGTTATACCTTCGGTCACAAGGTAGGCCGGAAATTATTTGAGCGAAAGAACTCGCGCTTATTCAAACGTCAATATCTCATCCAGGCTGAGAAGTTTTATGAAAAACATGGTGCTATCACGGTGATTCTGGCGCGATTTGTACCAGTTGTGCGCACGTTTGCTCCGATTGTAGCCGGCGCAGGTAAAATGCATTATCGAACCTTCTTGCTCTTCAACGTCATTGGTGGCATTTTATGGGCTTCGCTGTTCACTTACCTGGGATTCTTTGCTGGCAAGGCACTGACTGAAGCTGGCATTAACGTTGAGGTCGCTGCCCTGATTATCATTTTCCTGTCAGTCCTGCCAATGATCATTCACGCGCTCAAGCAAGAATCCACCAAAGCAGCCCTCAAAAAACAGTTATCTGTCCTGTTTTCAAAAGACAAACAGCCAAAGTCGGCTGCTAAAAAGCGCAAGTAATTCATCTAAACTCGAGAGTCCATCTTATGTAAGCAATGGCTTGAGATATTTGCCCGTGAACGAATCTGCGTTTTTGGTAATGTCTTCTGGCGTTCCGCTAGCAACCACCGTACCACCACCCATACCACCTTCTGGACCCATGTCGATGATCCAGTCTGCTGACTTGATAACATCCAAATTATGCTCAATCACGATCATACTGTTTCCACCTTCAACGAGTTTATGCAAAATCCCCAACAGCCGCTTAACATCAGCCGAATGCAGCCCGGTGGTTGGTTCATCCAAAATATACATAGTTTTGCCTGTTGATCGTTTTGATAATTCAGTCGCTAATTTGATGCGCTGCGCTTCCCCGCCAGAGAAGGTAGTGGCTGGCTGACCCAGACGAATATAACCCAAGCCAACTTCCACCAACGTCTCAAGTTTTCGATGAATAGATGGAATACTGTCAAAGAATTCGGCCGCTTGCTCTACTGTCATTTCCAACACATCAGAAATAGTGCGTCCTTTGTAGGTAATTTCCAACGCTTCACGGTTGTACCGCTTACCTTTACACTCGTCACACATCACATACACATCTGGCAAAAAGTGCATTTCAATTTTTATCACACCATCACCCTGACAATTCTCACATCGGCCACCCTTGACATTAAAACTAAATCGGCCTGCCTTGTAGCCACGAACGTTAGCTTCTGGCGTGGCAGCAAATAATTCACGAATTGGCGTAAAAATACCCGTGTAGGTGGCTGGGTTGGAACGCGGTGTGCGACCAATTGGCGACTGGTCAATCACAATCGCTTTATCTAACAGTTTAATGCCGTCAATGCGGTCGTGCTTGCCTGGCACCGCTTGAGACCGGTTGAGGCGAGCTGCCAGCTCCCTCGCCACAATGTCATTAACCAAGGTTGACTTACCACTACCAGACACACCAGACACCACCGTCATTAATCCCAAAGGAAACGCCACGTCAATATTTTTCAAATTATTTTCCTGAGCACCACGCACTATGAGCTGCTGATCTTGATTTGGCTTCCTGCGCTTTTTTGGTACTGCAATTTTCTCTGCACCACTCAAGTACCGACCGGTGATGCTGTCTGGATTTTTCGCTACTTCCTCAGGCGCTCCCATGGCGACGATTTGCCCACCCTTTGAGCCAGCCCCTGGCCCCATGTCGACCAAAAAGTCACTTTGGCGGATGGTATCTTCATCGTGTTCCACCACCAACACTGTATTGCCAAGATCACGCAGACGTTTCAGGGTATCAATCAGCCGATCATTATCTCGCTGATGCAAGCCAATGGACGGCTCATCCAGAACATACAGCACCCCCTGCAAACCGGAACCAATTTGCGTAGCCAGCCGAATGCGCTGAGCCTCTCCACCACTCAAAGTGTTGGCCGCTCGTCCCAGCTCCAGATAGTTCAAGCCAACATTACTCATAAATCCAAGCCGTGCCTTGATCTCCTTTAATATCCGCCGCGCTTTCGTCCTATACTGTTCCGTCCACTTGAGCTTGTGCGTAAATAAGTCCAACGCATCATCAACGCCCAAGTCACAAACATCAACAATATTGAGCCCGTGAACTGTCACTGCCAAGACTACTGGCTTGAGGCGAGCGCCCTTGCAGACATAGCATGCTCGCTCGCGCATAAATCGTTCAATATCTCTGCGCATAAATTCACTATCAGTCTCACGGTGCCGGCGCTCTAAGTTCGGGATCACCCCTTCATAGGTTGTGTCATAATGCCGACCACTGCCAAGCTCGATGCGATACTTTTGCGCCCCTGTCCCATACAAAATTGTCTGTTTAGCTTCATCAGACAGTTTCTTAACAGGCGTTCGTACACTAAAGCCATGCGCCTCGGCAACGGCCATGATTTTTTTCATATAGAAATTGTCGACATTGACACGGTTGTACGGTCTGATGGCTCCTTCAGCGATAGTCAAATTGTCATTAAACACCAACTCTGGGTCAATTTCCATGCGACTACCCAAACCAGTGCAGCTTGGACAGGCTCCCTGTGGTGCATTAAAACTAAACAACCGCGGTTCCAGCTCTGGAATATCTTCTTCAGGGTGATCAACACACGCATATCTCTGAGAAAACGTCCGCACCTGATCATCATCAGCGTCCAATACTTCGACAATTCCCTGGCCCAATTCTAACGCTTGCTCAACACTCTGAGACAAGCGACCAGCCAATTCACTGGTTAATGCCAAACGGTCAACTACCAGCTCAATTGAGTGCTTATAGCTCTTTTGCAATTCCGGAAACTCATCCAGGGCATACACCACACCATCAACCCTGACGCGAGCATAACCCAATCGACGGTATTGCTCAGGAATGTGCGCAAATTCACCTTTTTTATTTTTGACGATTGGCACCAATAGTAAAATCCGGCGTCCGTCGTACTGCTTGATGATTTCTTGGATGATGGCTTCGGTGGTGCGCCGCGACACTGCTTTGCCACAAATTGGACAGTGCGGCACACCGATGCGCGCAAACAACAGTCGCAAATAGTCGTAAATCTCAGTCACTGTCGCCACCGTCGAGCGTGGGTTACGGCTGGTTGATTTTTGATCAATCGAAATAGCTGGACTCAAGCCATCGATACTATCAACGTCGGGTTTATCCATCGTTCCCAAAAACTGCCGAGCATACGAGTTCAGGCTCTCCATGTAACGGCGCTGTCCCTCGGCATAAATCGTATCAAACGCCAGGCTTGATTTACCCGAACCACTCAGACCAGTGATGACCACAAACTTATCACGCGGCAATTCCACGCTGACATTTTTCAGATTGTGCTCGCGAGCACCTTTAACTCGAATAACCTCCGGCATAGCCGCTCTATTATACCGGTTTTTTATCTTTTTTTCCAGACATTGCCTAAATATTGTATTATACATCACCACATATTGCTTATGATTGCAAGTCAAGCTTTTATCTGTTACAGTTACTATATATGCGGAGGTTGAGTGTTTACTTACTACTACTTGTTGGTGTGGTTTTCATCACACCAGTGCTATTTGACCAGCTTTGCATGTTCGTGTTTCTTGGCAAGCTTCCGTTTTTGAACGTTAATTTGTCAGCTAATTCCATGATTATTTTCTGGATCGCCTTCGTGCCAATCTGCCGCATTTTGCGAGCAGCTATCCCAGTATCATTTGACGATATCAAAGAACTCATCCAATACATTTCCCGAAAACACATAAACAACAGCGTGTTGTACCAGAGCCATGATCTAACCTTGCTATTTATCTATCTGACGCATGAAACCAAGAAAGCAAAAACGAGCGAGCCAGACACCCCTATGGGCGCCCAAAAGCTTGCTCCATCTTTAACCTAAACGATAGGCAGCACCGCTTCTACCCACAACTGTAGTTCCTGTAAAATGAACTGCTGTTCGTCAGTTGCTGTCGGCGCTAGACGCTGCAGAGACGCCATAAATTGTGGTAGTTGTGCCTGCAGGTGTTGGGCCCGCCAGATTTCCCATTGTGCCAAGTCATCTTCACTGAGTGAGCGCGGAAAATTACGGGCTTTGTAGTGCAGCAGCAGTGGCGCCAACCGCTCGTCCTGAAACTCTGGATGAAAATCAGCCAGCTCGCGCTCATCGGCATTGCGCACCGCTTCTACCCGCAGGCGGTCACGGTCGTTCAAAAAGCCGTCATATAACTGTGCTTCTGGATCAGGCAGTTTTTTGAAGGCTGACTTGTTTTCAAAAATAGTCCGTAATTTTTCAGCAAAATCTGAATATTTCAACAAGATATCTTGATGCTTCTGTACCGTCTCCAGATCAAGCGAAATCTTCTGCCAGCCATCGCCCTGCTCCAGTACACCCAGCGGTGCCACTGCTGGACAACGATTGTACTGTAATTCTTTGACTGGTAGTTTAACGAAATCCTCAGCTTGCCGCTCCTCCCAGGAAGCAAAGATTTTCTTGGCCAACTCCTCTTGGCTCAGCCCAACAAACGGCGTTGGATCGTACCTCAGGTCATAGACAACCACGCCGCCGTTTCGACTGGTTGTCAGTGGAAAAGCCACCGTGGTTTTAGCAAATTCTTTATCGTAGCGCCCGCTGGCATAGACAAACGGTTTTTTGTCATCCACATTGACCAGCTGTTGGACTACTTTTTTGTCGCGCATTTTTAGTAAATAGTCATACAGCTGCGGTTGTTTTTGCTTGATCAATTTCGTCACGGCAATCAGCGCCGTCACGTCCGCCAAAGCGTCATGAGCATTTTCGTGCGCAATACCGTTGGCGCTGGTGATCAGTTCCAGGCGATTACTTGGTTCACCTTTGTCATCAAGTGGCCACTTGATCCCCTCTGGCCTGAGTGCCCTGGTCAGTCGCACCACATCCAGCATATCCCAACGTGAGCGACCTTCCTTCCAGCTCCATTCATACGGGTCATGAAAATTACGCCACAACACATGGCGGATAAACTCGTCGTCAAATCGAATATTATTGAAACCAACCGCAATAGTATCCGGCGTAAAAATCTCCTGACTTAACATCCGCGCGAACTGCGCCTCGCTGTAGCCCTCCTCGACCGTTTTTTGCGGCGTGATGCCAGTTACCATCAGCGCGTCAGGACTCGGCAACGTATCATCATTCAGCGTCACCAGTAGGTTATATGGCTCGCCAATTGGCTCAAGGTCCATGTCCGTTCGCTGCCCAGCAAACTGCATGATGCGGTCTTGTCGCGGGTTTAGTCCGCTAGTTTCGAGGTCGTAGAAGAAGAATGTTTGCGCCATGACTACTAATCGTTGTTAATTGCCGCTATCGCTTCTCGAGCAAGAAGTCGTTTAGCATACTCAGGACCAGGCATGAGATTTTTTTCTCCGTGCAACAAATTGTACACATCCAGCTTCAATGCCTTTGCAGCATCCGAGCGCGTATCATCTCTCCATTCCCTAATGATAGGTGAACGAAGAGCCTTGTCCACTGGCGCCTGAGGGTCAACCCACGCTTCTTTCAGTACCTCTTCTGGCACATGAATCCTACCGTCTTTCCAGCGCGATTCCAGATGGTTTAATGCAATCAACTGTTCAACTTTCTCCCCAAAATCATCAGATACATCAGGAGTGCGCAGCTCAGCACCCGCCAGGGCCAAATGCACATTGTACGCCCCGCCCAGCTTACGATAAATTTTCTTCAATTCTTCCGCGCTCAACGCAGGTTGTTCCTCTGGCCTCACATAGTCGGCCTTCGTTGCGTCAAGCCAGTCAGCATAATATCCAGCCGCTTTTTCAGAACCAAACTGTTTCTTCTTCAGGCCAGCCAATACATACTGTGTCAATTTGCCAACTGGCCCATCGAGCAGCGACTCAACATTTCCCTTACGAACTTCTACCGCTAGGCGCCCGACGTATTCTTTAGGCTGATTTTTCAAATAATGATCACCGCTGAGCGGCTCCTCACCTCTCAACGCTCTGAGAACATCGTTCTGTGCGTCCTTAAAAGCCACATGCATCCGGACGTTGGGACCAAAATGATAACGACGTACCGCAGGAGCAAGCGCACGTTCCACTAAGGTCAACCCGACAGCCCCAACTGTCCCTACGGTATCCTCTCGATTTGATTTATATGCAATTTTGTTTTCCAGTCGCCCGATCTCCCAATAGCTCGGTACAGTCATCTGCCGCTCTGTGTTGCTACTACCCATGATACCTCCTCGTCTGATTAGCGATTTATACCTAATTATACCACTATTGACGATGACAAGCTATTGCTCAACCAGCGTAAACGGCATCGATTCGCCAATCTGCACCAAGGTCTCACCCACCGCACCCTGACGGATTAGCTCGTGAGCAATACCCATCTTTCGCATGATGTCCCGCAGGCGATTGACTGATTCAAATTGATCAAAGTTAGTGCGGCGAGCAAACTTTTCAATTTTAGCTCCGTGGATGATGAAACTAACCGCATCTTCATCGTTGACATTGTCAGGCTCCGCACCAACAACCCGCTCCACCGTCCAGGCATCAGACGCTGCTTGTGCATCCAGCGCGATTACCGGCAGATCATCGCCCTCTTCTTCAACCATCTCCGCCTCACGCGCCCGATATTCGGTAACTTCACGGCGCAGTAGGCGTAGCAGTTCGGTCACGCCAGTATGTGTTTGCGACGAAATCGCCACCACTGGCGAACCGTTGGCCACGTTTTGGAGCGCCGTTGATTGCATGGCAATAATTTCATCATCCAATCCTTCACATTTTGTCAAAGCGATAATCTCTGGACGCGTCGCCAATTCTTCAGAATATTTTTCCAGCTCGCGGCGAATGGTCTGGTATTTTTCTGCTGGATTATCACTATACGCATCAATCATATGCAACAACACGGCCGTCCGCTCAACGTGACGCAGGAACTGATCGCCCAAGCCTTTACCTTCCGAAGCGCCTTCAATCAGCCCTGGAATATCGGCGATCAACACTGAACCGTCGTCCACATCCGCCACACCCAAATTGGGCGTCAAAGTCGTAAATTCATAGTTGGCGATTTCTGGTCGGGCGTTGGAAACCACGCTCAAAAATGTCGATTTACCAGCGTTAGGGAAGCCAACCAAACCGACGTCGGCCAATAATTTCAATTCCAACTCAGCCTCAAACTCTTCACCCGCCTCACCAAGTTCAGCAATCTTTGGCGCTTGGCGCGTGCTGGACGTAAAGTGCGCATTGCCAAAACCACCGTCACCACCGCGGGCAACAACTGCTTGTTGCTGATCTGCCGTCAAGTCTGCCACCACCTTGCCGTCACGCTTGACCAACGTACCCATCGGCACTTTGACGACCAGCGGTGAACCGCTTTTGCCACGCTTGTTGCGCTTGCTGCCGTCACCGCCATTCTCTGCTTTTAGTTCTGGCTTGTAGCGAAAATTCAGCAGCGTATTCAGATCTTTGGTCGCCAAAAACACCACATCACCGCCGCGTCCGCCGTCACCACCATCAGGACCACCCTTGTCAACATATTTCTCATGCCGAAAACTGACCGCGCCATTACCGCCCTTGCCAGCTCGTACTAACACTTTCGCTGTATCTACAAACATATCTTTATTATAGCAAAACGCCCCTGAATATACAGGAGCGTTTGTGATTATCTCAATACTTATATTAATGAATGTAGTTGTAAGCACCTGGGTTGGTCAACTCACGGTGAGTGATGACATTATAGCCAGCAAAGTTCATGTCACTCACAAACACCCGACCGTTCTCAACCCTGTCAACGATTCCAACGTGTCCGTAGTAGCCACCTGAGCTCTGGAAGATAGCACCCGGAGCTGGCGTCTTGTTGACCGTAAAACCAGCAGCACGTGCACTCGCAGCCCAAGTATTGGCGTTACCCCAGAAGCTACCAATTGGACGACCAAGTGCCAAGCGTCGCTCATATGAGTACCATGTACAGTTACCTGGTGCGTATCGGTTACCAACAGAAGCAGCAACATTGCCGTAGCTCACGCTACCATAACTAGAATGACCACTACTTCGGCCACCACGCGGTGCAACATAACCTGGGCGTTCTGTCTCTGGCAGCTCACCACCAGGCAAGACGATACGCGTATTGACTGTTGGCTGCGCTACGCGGTCCAGTGAGTTGTACAATAAAACTCGCTCAGCATCAACCTTATACTTTGAAGCGATAGCTGCGATGGTATCGCCTTCCTTGACAGTGTAAACCACACCATCAACTTGTGGTACCAACAGTGTCCTACCCGGTTCAACAGCGTCAGAGGTCATATTGTTCGCCCAACGCAGTGTCTGGGCTGAGATTTTGAATTTAGCAGCAATTTTAGCTAAATCATCACCCGGCTTAGTAACATATTCAGTAATACCACGCTGAGACGACGTCTCCGGTTGGATAAGCTGCGGCTTAGAGATAACCTCTGCGTCAGTTTGAGCTAACTGCTTCTGGATTTGCAAAGAAGTAGTTGCTTCACGCAAATCACCAGCAGATGGTAAATCAGTAGCCTCTGCTAAACTAGCGACAGCGTCAGCCACCTCTAATTGATCGACTGACATTTTTTCCTTACTTGTGGTTGTAGACTTTGGATTTGGGTTAGCAACCTGAGACTCTTGGGCAGAAACCTCCACTCCAGTAACCCCGGTCCCCTGATGATAATTATTAATAGTCAAAAATGAAACAATAAGTGCAAATAGGGCTACATAGATAGAAGCTGACCGTACTCGCGCTAGACGACTCTGTCGAGTCTTTGATGTGTTACGAATAATCGTTCTCCTGCATTGGCGTTACCACCAGTGCTACTACCATAATGAGTCTTTCTTCTCGCAATAGAACAGGATACGTTGTCGACCTAATAATTAGTGATATTTCATAAACGATTAGTTTTGTGCTGTATCCGTACGACCGTTTTGGTAGGCTCAACCCTCGACAGCTAAAAACAGAGTTAACTGTTCACGGTTAAGCTGACATCTATTATAGTCTATATTGACATTTAAGTCAAAACATTTTTAGAAAATACATTTTGTCAAGATTGCTGACACTTCTGATGACAATGCGCCTTGGTATTAGCAGTGTGCTCGGCATCTGTTTTAGCAAAATAGGTTATATTATCATCGCCACTGAGGAAAAAGAGGTAATCTGTCTGTGCCGGGTCAGCAACCGCATTCAGTGCACTTAGCCCGGGAGTAGCTATCGGTCCCGGCGGCAACCCTTTGTGTACTCGAGTATTATACGGAGAATCCAGCTGCGTATCACGGGCGACACCCAGCTTATCAGCCGCGTACTGGTAGGTTACATCTGAGCCCAAATTCATACCTGCTTTCATTCTGTTGTAAAACACGCTAGCAATCTTCCGCTGGTCTTCACAAACCTCGGTGCCCACACCGCAGCCAATTGATTCTTTCTGGACAATGGAAGCGAGAGTTATGCCCTGATAGAGCGTCAATCCGCGTTTTTTGAACTTTTCTTCCAAATTATTCTTCCTGGCCACTTGGTCAAACTCCGCCAATGCTCGCTGAATTGCTGATTTGGCAGTTGCGTCACCGCTCATAAAATACGTATCGCCATAGACAAACCCTTCAAGGTCAGCCCCTGCCGGGCGTGATTTGAAGACATAGCTGTCATAGTCGGCCTTAAGGGCGCCTTCAATATCGGCGTCATTATATCCAGCCTTCTTAAGGGCACTCTCGACCGAGCGGTAGTCTTTTCCTCGTAGTGTGCCGTCAGGATAGAAGCGAACAGCCACCTCGTCAGATTGACCATTGATGAGATGTTTGATGATCTCGGGCGTTGATTGCGATGGTTTAACGACGTATACACCCACCTTAAACCGAGCATCAATTCGTTTCAATTTGATATATCCCAAAAACGCATATCGGCTGCGGATGAGTTTCTTCTCCTCCAAAGCAGATGCCACTTGAGGAGCCGTCATGCCACTGGTGATATTGACTCGCGTTACCGCTTGATCACCTGAGTTCACCGCCGAAAGATTGTATAGGTACCAACCAGCTCCAGCCGCAGCAGACAGGCCAAGCACCGCCACCAAACTAGCTACTATAATCATCCATTTTCTCGACTTACGAATCTGCATAACGTACCTCCAAATAATCCTGCAAAATAATACTGGCAGCCTCAGCGTCAATTTCACCTTTATCTTTAACGCGACCTAACCGACGCTCAGCTTCAACGCTACTGAGCGACTCATCCTGATAGACCAACTCAGCATCAAGCTCAATCTCAGAGAAACCATCAACAAACTGCTCTACAAATGCTGTCTGTTTGGTTGGCTCTCCTGACTGATTGCGAGGATAGCCAACGACAATGATGTCAATATCATGGCGCAGTACTGTTTCAGCCAATTTGGTAAAAATCTCATCATTATTTTCCAGCCAACCAAACGGCACAGCAATTCTGACCGACGTGTCAGCCATGGCCAAACCAATTCGTCGTTCACCGACGTCTAGTGCCAGCAAATTCTTACCGGCCATTATCCAATTTAAATTCTATACTAATATGTTTGTCATTATTCGGCACAGTGCGTACCCAAAACGGCGAGAATTTCGTATCAACATCTTGCACACCTTCGATTGACTCGAGGCTCGACTGAACATCACCATAGTTTCGGCCCTTGACCTGTTCTTTGACTTTGTGTTCATCAATTTCTGGGCCAATTTTTGCATTGGCCGTCAATCGAACTTGCACGGCATTATTACGCTCACTGTATTGTGCAAATTTTACCTCATTAGACCCATCATTATAGATCTTTTGGTTTTTCTTGCTGCCAATTTCTTTCTTGAGCGTATCCTCCAAGAACTGCTTCATATCAGAGCGATCAATACCCTGCATGCTGGCTGTCACTGTTGTTTTCAACTGAACCGTACCGCTGGCTTCATGGTCGACCGCCACTGAAGGCGTAGGGTTTGAGCGAGCTTCTTGGTAGCTTTCATTGATGACGATGCTTGAAGATGGGAAGAGTGCCTTGACTGCTGATTGCAGTGAAGCGTCTTTTTGGGCGTCAAGCTTAACTTTAGCTTTGGCAACATCATCAGCCGACACCACAGTCACTTCCCGACTCGAGCCGCCACTCATTGCGGTGCCCGCCGCCGAAAAGCCGCTCACATTTGAAGAGTAGCTTCGTGACGATAGATTGTATTCACTACCAACCTGAGTTGCTTGCACCTTGACGGTTGCCACCGATTGGATGACACCGCCAGGACCAATTGAGGTGCCCGACAAGCTGGCTGGCTCTGTGCTGACAAACGTATAATCGCCCGACGAGAAGGACGTTCCAGCCGGAATTGTTAGCGTCAAGCTTGATACCGATGTTCGAACAAGGTGCATCGTACCACTTGCTTTTTCACCAACTTTCTTCTTACCCGTAGGGGTGAAATCGACGGAAATATCTTTCTTTTGTTCTTGACGCAACGACTTGATGATATTGTTAGCAGCATCAACCTTTCCGTCCTGCTTTAACGTAACGGATTTATCAACCGTAGAAGTGGTTGTTTTAGCTGTAATCACGACTGTGGCATGCGGCGCAAACCAAATCGCCCAAACCATGAACAGGATAAACAGAACGATACCACCGCCAATCAAGACTAGCTTCTTACGGAAAACATTAAAATCTGGAACTTTTGGCTTGCCTTTGCCTGCTGGCTTAATAGGTTTTGCTGGTTTTGATGGCTTTTCGTCTTCGGCTATTGCTGCATCAATGGCATCGTCTGCCTTATTTCGTGCTTTTGGCGTCGCCCTGTCCGCCAATTCGCCAACCGGTATTTCACTACCGTCAATCACATCATCACCATCATCCACATCAATAGCTGGAATTTCTGCAATCTCTGGACGAGACTGCAACGTCTTGGCTACTGGAATGCGAGCTGCGGCTGCCAAACCACTGAGCGCCTGGTCACCGGTGATCAACACGATGCGCTTCTCGGCATTCTCCGCCGCACGATTTAACAATCTCATATTGACCGCGCTCTGCAATATACCAACCCGTTTAGGAGGCACCAATGCAACGATACGCGCCTTTGAATCTTTTATCTTGCTGACGATGTTGGTGATATCGTCTTCAACATCGATATAGATAACGTCTTTGTTCATTTATATTTTAAGTAATCGATTAATTTTATCCATTAAGCCATTAGCATCTTGGCCACTTACCATTGTATCATATCCTACGCGCAGCAAGCCCATCGCTGTCACAAATGTGTGGTCGGTGATATCACCTGTTGTATCAGTAATACCAACCACCTCAGACGGTTTAATGCGTTGCACCACTGGTTTTTTCGTAAATGGCAGCTCTTTGTACCATGGTTCACTACCCAGGGCGTCAACCAATTTTTCCAAGCTGGCGCCTCCACCACACAGTAAAATCCTATTTGGCAAATGATCAACACTATCAAATTCGCTTAATGCCAATTCTACTCCAGATAGCCACACATCAAGCGTCTTATCAATCGCACTATCAAGCCGCTTCTTGACCGACGGTTTAACGTACTCGTGACCGAGGTTGAGTTTTAATTTTTCAGCATCTTTATAACTGAGATCAAGCTCCGTGGCAATTGTTCTAGTGAAACTGCGACCACCGATGCCAAACATCCTGGTGCCTTCCACGCCGCCGTCATTGACCACGGCAATGTCAGTCGTTCCACCACCAACGTCTGCTAAAATTGCAGTGAATGAACTATTGGCATCTGTCCCCAGCACGCTTCTACTGACCGCAAATGGCTCAGCCGCTACCGCTATCAGCTCTAACGCCAACTCATCGGCCACCTTTTCCAGCGCACCGATATGCACCATTGGCGCAAACGCCGTATAGATCTGCACTGCCACGTCTTTGCCCTGAAAACCGATTGGATTTGACACCTTATAGCCATCAATGTGCAAGCTCACCAGGGCCGAGTTGACCAATTTCACTTCGACGTCTTCATTGCCAGTTTCCAGCGCGATCTGTGCTTGAGCTTTGCCTTGTGCTCGCTCCTGAACTTTTTCGATGATAAATTCCATCTCGGCAACGTCCAACGCTCGTTCTGGCTGCGGACGACGATAGCGGATGGTGTTCGTCATACCTTTGACCAATTCTCCAGCGATGCCAATCACGACGCGTCGCGCTTGGACGCCCGCCTTTTCCTCAGCTTCAGCCAAGGCTGCTTCACAGTTGGCAACTACGCCAGATATGTCAGCGATTGCTCCAGAGTGCATATCACCCAATTCTTGCTGCTTGCGACCAACACCAATAACTTCGATGGCATCATTTCGCACTTCAGCGATCAAAGCCTTAACAGCTTCTGTACCAATATCTAGACTAACTAGTAGATCTCGTTCTTCTTTGTCGGTTTTTTTGAGCAAGTCTTTTAGTACCATACCCTAAATTATATACTGCTGATGCTTTTTGAGCAAACTTTATAGCCTATTTTAGTACGGCTTTTACGCGTCGCACACCGGCAGAGCTGGATTCTTCTTTGATTATCTTAAATCGTTTACCGTTTGGCGTACCGTCATCATCTTGTGCCAACTGACCAGTGTGATCCACGTGTGGACCACCGCAGATTTCGAAGCTGACTCGCTGATCGCCCTCGCCCATCTGATAAACCTTGACAGTATCGCCGTAGCGGTCACCAAAGGCACCAACCGCGCCCAGGTTGAAAGCTTCCTCGGTTGGGTATTCAGTATAGCTAACAGGCAAGTCTGCCTCAATCCAACCATTAACCAACCTCTCCACCTCGTCCAGCTGCTCACGCGTAACCTTGGTATCATTATTAAAGTCAAACCGCAAACGTTCAGCAGTGATATTACTGCCGCGTTGCATAACGTGGTCACCCAATACTCGTCTCAGTGCTGCGTACATCAGATGATTCGCCGTGTGCAAACGGCGGTGCGCCATGGTCTGACCCTCCAGCCCACCTTTGAATGTGCCTTTAGCAGCAGTTTGAGAACGCTTACGCTGCTCCGCCATACAGGCATCAAATTCTGCCTTCCAATCTGCCGCGAGCTGGATATGATGACGCCTGGCAATCTCGACACTCAGTTCATACGGAAAACCATACGTATCATGCATAGTGAAGATCTCTTGACCCGTCAATCCGTCAGCAATAAAGCTCAACAAGTGTTTCGTACCCTTAAGTAACGTGCGGGCAAAGGCTCTTTCTTCCTTCATCAGTGTGATAATAATCTTGTCACGCTGCTCGGCCACCTCTGGGAAATCTTGAATATACAGATCAGCGATAACTGGCACAATTTCCTCGAAAAACGCATCTTGAATACCCAATTCGTGTGCAAAACGAATCGCCCGGCGCAACAAACGACGCATCACATAACCTTGCTCTTTGTTGCTCGGCACACAACCATCAACCGCCAGAAATGTCGCCGCTCGCAGATGGTCAGCGATCACCCGCATAGCCTCAGTATGCTCTTCGTATTTCTTGCCACTCAAGTTCTGTAGTTTTTCAATAATCGGCCACATCAAGCTAATCTTGAAAACGTCTGGATCATCGATAGCCGCTGCCGCGATGCGCTCCAGGCCCGAACCATGGTCGATATTTGGCTTATCTAACGGCTCAAACACACCATCGGCCACCTTTTTATAGGCCATAAAGACGTTATTGCCAATCTCCATAAAGCGTCCACAGTCACAGTTTGGATGGCAATGCTCGCCAAAACGCGCGTCATGCTCAACCGAGGTGAACTCATAAAACATCTCGCTATCCGGCCCGCATGGATCCCCAATTGGCGTAGTTTCCGGCCCGCCATTGCGACTCCACCAGTTTTTGCTGCCATCATAGTAAAAAATCCGCTCGCCTGGTTTAATACCGCGTGCATAGCCAGTTTCTTCTGAACCGATATCAGCTTGTCCACTACTCAAACCTGCTTTTTCATATAGTTCCGCCCAAATTTCCGCTGCCTCAGTGTCTTTCGGGATATTATAGCGCTCATCACCGATGTAACAGGTGACATAAACGCGGTTCATGTCTAGTCCAACCTCTTCCGACAAAAATTGCCACATCCAATTGATCTGCTCTTTTTTGAAATAATCGCCCAAACTCCAGTTACCGAGCATCTCAAAAAACGTCGTGTGACGGTTGTCGCCAATGTCATCGATATCTTGGGCGCGCAAACAAGTCTGGCTGTCAACGATACGATTGCCCTCAGGGTGCTTGGCCTCGCCCAACAAATAGCTAATCATCGGCTGCATACCAGAACCAGTAAATAGCGTAGTTGGGTCGTTGTGCAACACCAGCGGTGCTCGATTGACAACAGCGTGACCATTGCTCTTATAAAAATCGAGGTAT
>CAUOVX010000007.1:0-24043 GCA_963508115.1 uncultured Candidatus Saccharibacteria bacterium | reverse complement strand
AAACCATAAATTGCGGCACCAATCAGTGGCAGCAGGATATACCAGAAATTGACCATAAAGGCGCTGATCCCCAGCATGGCTTGGGTCAAAGCTGGTAGCTCGGCGTCTTCTCCCGCCAAATCTTTGATGGTTTTACCGATCATTGGCAGGACAAAAATCATCAAGCCAAAGAACGCACCGATGGTAATGACAATTAGCACCATTGGATAGGTCATGGCTCCTTTAACCTTTTTCTTGATGGAGGCTGACTTTTCTTGTTGCAAAGCCAACCGCTTCAAGATGTCATCCAAAATACCACCAGTTTCACCAGCCCGAACCATGTTGACATACACATCATTAAACGTGTCGGGGTGTCGCGCCAGGGCGTCGGCAAACGACAAACCACTCTCGATGTCTTTTGAGACGTCGCCAATGATTGAGCGGAATGATGCGCTTTCGGCATGCTCTGTCATTGACTCTAGCGACCGGAGGATTGGCACACCAGCCGAGACCATGGAGCTTAACTGACGGGTGAACATCACTAATTCGTCAGACTTAATTTTCCGACGGCGTTTGCGACCGGGTTTGGCGTCTGTCTCTTTGAGATTGACCAATTTTAACCCTTGCGCTTGAATTGAGCGGATGGCAGCCGCGCGATCGCTTGACTCTATGGTTGATGATAGCGTTGAGCCATCTTTTTTTGTCGCGACAAAACTAAAACTAGTCATGTGTTATTGCTCCCTCGTTGCACGTAAAATTTCCTCAATGGTTGTGACGCCACGGAATGATTTGATCAATCCATCCATCTGCATGGTAATCATGCCTTCGCTAATCGCTTGTTCCTGAATATCATTGCTGGTGGCGTTTGCGGTGATCATCTTCTGAATAGCCACAGAAATACCCAACACTTCGTAAATACCAACGCGACCCTTGAAACCATTGTGTCCACATTCGTCACAACCTTCCGGTGATGGCTTCCACAATTGAACGATGGTTGTGTCTGTCGTGCCCATTGGTGTATCGCCGCCAATGTTCTCTGAGGCGGCCTGTTCTTCAAGCTCGTGTAGGTGCGGCATTGACTCTGGCGTGATGTTGAACATTTGAGTGATATAATTTAGTTCTTCTTGGCTGGGGGTGTAGGCCTGGCGACAGGATTGGCACAAGCGTCTGACGAGTCGCTGACCGATGACAGCCTTGACCGTACTAGCGATCAAAAACGGTTCAATGTCCATGTCGAGCAAACGCGGCAAACAGGTGGCTGCGTTATTGGTGTGGAGGGTTGAGAACACCAAGTGTCCAGTCAGCGCTGCCTGCACGCCCAGGTTGGCAGTTTCACCGTCACGGATCTCTCCAACCATGATGATGTTCGGGTCTTGACGGAGCAATGCACGTAGTCCTGAAGCGAAGGTCATACCAGCTTTGGCATTGGTCTGAGTTTGGTTGACGCCAGGGATTTTGTACTCGACCGGGTCTTCAATGGTTGAAATGTTAACGTCAGGCGTGTTGAGTTCTGACAACACACTAAACAAGGAAGTTGATTTTCCCGAACCAGTTGGTCCGGTCACTAGAATCATACCGTTTGGTTGTGCCATGGCGTTTTTGATGGTAGCCAAAGACAGCCCCCAATAGCCCAATTTTTCTAGGGAAATAGCCTGGTTTGATTCATCCAACACACGCATGACGATTTTTTCACCGTCAGCGATTGGCAGTGTCGACACACGCAAGGCGTACTGCTTACCTGAAACTTTGATTTTGAAGCGGCCATCTTGCGGCACACGGCGTTCGTCGATTTTCAAATTTGACAAAATCTTGATGCGACTGACCAGCGCACCCAGAACATTGTGGGGCAGCTTGTTCACTTCTCTGAGGACGCCATCGATGCGGTATCGCACCTGGACAAATTCTTCGCGCGGTTCAATGTGGATGTCGGAAGCGTGTGATTTGATGGCGTACTCGAGCAGCAGGTTGACAGTCTGCGCAATTGGTGAATCTTCAGCAAATTCTTCTTCTTTGGCGTTTTCGGCATCACTATCATCTCTTTGGATGGCGATGACTTCGTCAAGTTCGTCGTTCACATCGCCGCGGTAATTTTCCAGACAATCCAAAATATTGCTTTTCGTCGCCAAGAACACGCGCAGGTTATAGCCGATTTCTTTTTGGATGAAGTTGAGAGCCTGCACATCGTCAGGGTCTTCCATAGCCAGCATTGGCGCACCATCTTCATCAACCGCAAACAGCACGACATTGTACTGCCGAGCAATGTGCTCTGGAATGCGTTTTAGAACGTCATCAGGAATATCTTTTGGTTCAATTTCTACAAACGGCGTACCGATATAATCACCAACCAATTTGGCCAGTTCGCGTTCTTCTAGCACCTTGTCTTCAATGATGGTCTCTTGCAGGGTGCGTTTGGAACGTTCGGCGGTCGTCTTTAAATCAGCAAGCTGCGATTCTGTTAAGATCCCACCCTGTTTCAGAATTTTCTCAATCGTATTATCTGAGATTCTCATATCACTTATGCTTTAGTATAGACCAGTTGAATTGAAAAAACAATGATATACTAAAAGTGTGAAGATACATGATGAAACGGAGATGAAAGCACTGGGGCGGGCGATTGGTCAGGCGCTGGCTGGTGGCGAAGTGATAGAGCTGATCGGCGATGTGGGCGCTGGTAAGACTACGCTTACTAAAGGTCTGGCGGAAGGGTTGGCAATTACCGAACCAATTCAAAGTCCGACATTTACCATTTCGCGCGTGTACGATGCGCGCGATGGACTGCGCCTTTGTCACTATGATTTTTACCGCCTAGGTGAAGCCGGTATCATGGGTGATGAAATTTCTGAAATGATGCAAGAGGACTCAACCATCACAGTCATTGAATGGGCAGGCGCGGTTAATGAAGTGCTGCCGAGTGACCGATTGATAATCACAATTACCGCCACGACTGAAACAGAGCGACAGTTGGAGGTTACTGCTAACGGTGCTCGTTCCGAACGGCTACTTAGTGCTATTGATGCGTTTTTTGAGAGGAGATGAAATGTTATTACTACTTGATACATCAACCCCAGTTTGTTATGTGACACTTGTCAGTCAAGAAGGCGCAGTGTCGTATGAGTGGCAGGCTGACCGCACCTTAGCCAAAGGACTGTTGGGCTTTCTCAGGGATAGCTTAGCCAAACAAAACATCGACATGCACGCGTTGACTGGCATTGGCGTGATGAAAGGTCCAGGAAGCTTTACTGGGTTGAGGATTGGGCTGACGGTGGCTAATACGCTGGCTGACGGTTTGCAGGTGCCAATCGTTGGTGCGACGGGTGAGAACTGGCAGGAACAAGCCTTGGAAAAATTACGCTCCGGTGAAGACGAGAAAATTGTCATGCCAGAGTATGGTGCTGCGGCTCACATCACCGCGCCAAAAAAATAATGACGGCTATGGTATAATTGACGGCATGACAGAGCGTGCCATGAAACCAAAACAACCTCTAAAACGCAAGAAAACCGCAAAAACTGTAAAGACGAGCACTCCGCAGCCGAATAGCGCAGCAGAGGCAGCTATTTTTATTGGCAGTTTGGGGATAATGTTATATGCGGCCGTTATGCTCTTATTGGGAATTATTAACTCAAATGGCGATACTGACCGTGGTAATACGGCGGGGCTTGGCTTTATGCTGTTTGTATTTGGCATTAATCTTGCAGCTCAGAGCGCTTGGGTTATTAAGGAGGATCGTCGAGTTGATAGGTACCGCCAAAGAATTATCGCAGTATATGTAACAGCCTTACCTCTACTGATGTTTATTGTCCTCAAAATATTAGGTTTTTGCTATCTGGTTTATGGATGCGAACGTAGTGAAGTAATGAATACATCATGTGTCATTGCGCATGATGTATTGATGACTATGAAACATTCTTATGGAGTAGCGGCTTGGATATCTGCAGTTGGGTCGATGTATTTATGGTATTTACTGACATGCAAAGACAAGCTGGTCTGGATATATGATAAATCTCGGAATAGCAGTAAGGTCGATAAGGAGGTGGCTGAACGTGCAAAAAAATATCGCAAGATTGGTCTTACATTGTTGGCGATTCTGCCAATAATGTTGATTGGGAGGATTATTACTGCTGTTGTCCTGAGCTATTTAGCATTATATGTCAGCGATATAGTGTGGTTTATACTCATACCATTTGATTACTTCTTTAACTCTATGATTTGGGTGCCGTTTGTTATTGCTGGTCTTATATTTTTCGTAAAAAGCAAGTAATTAGAGACATTGCGTGCTTTCCGTGGCAAAACTCCAGAAACCGTGTATAATTAAATTACGGCGATTTGTATGATGCGGTTCGCCGGATTAGATAGTTTGAAGTTGATTGGCTGTTGATACGTTTCCTTGAGGCGAATACTCAGGGGCAGTCGGTCGGAAAGGAATACTGAAGTATGGCAGGAATTGTCATTGGCGCACTTGTTGGGGCCAGTTTAGGCGCGGGCGCGCTCTATGGGTATCAAACAGTACGCCGTTCACAGGCGAAGTCGCAAATTGATAAAGATTTGGCGAACGCAAAAACCAAAGCGAGTGATATTGTTCTCAAGGCAAAAGATGAGGCGCTGAAAATTGAGAATGAACGTCGTCGAGAGTGGCAAAAAACGGAAAATCGTCTGGCGGATCGTGAAAAGACGCTTGATAACAAGCTTGAAGAGCTGGACCGTCGGTCAGAAAAATTGCGGGCGCACGAAGATGAGATCGATGATTTGAAAAATGAGATTCGGCAAATTCGTACTCGTCAGCAGGAAAAATTGGAAAAAATTGCTGGCCTGAAAAAGAAAGATGCAGCCGAAAAATTGATGCAGATGACTGAGCGTGACATTCGTGATGACCTCACCAAATTGGTTGCAAAATTGCAGCACGAGGCCATGGACGATGCTGAAGAGCGGGCTCAGACTATTTTGCTCACCGCCATGGAGCGAATGAGTAGCGAAGTAACCGCTGAGCGTACCGTGACGGCAGTGAAGCTGACTGATGACGAGATGAAGGGTCGCATTATCGGTAAGGAAGGTCGTAATATTCAGGCACTGCAGCGTGCCACTGGCGTCGACATTCTAGTTGACGACACACCGGGTATGGTGGTGTTGTCGAGCTTTGACCCAGTCCGTCGTCAGGTCGCGCGTCTGAGTTTGGAGATGCTGATGAAAGATGGACGCATCCATCCAGCGCGCATCGAGGAAGTTGTTGCCAAGGCACAAAAACAGATTGACAAAGAAGTGAAGCAGGCTGGTGAAGATGCCATGCGTGAAGCGGGCGTTGTTGGTATTCCAAAGGAGATGCTGCGGCTGTTGGGTGAATTGAAATTCCGAACTTCGTATGGCCAGAATGTGCTGAAACATTCTACTGAGATGGCGCAGATGGCGGGGATGATTGCTGAGGAAATTGGTGCTGACGTTCGTATATCAAAGATCGCGACATTGCTACACGACTCTGGCAAGGCCGTGACGCACAAGATTGAAGGTAAGCATCACCACATTGCGGCAGAATTGGCGCGCAAATACGGCATGGATGAGCGAATTGCTCACGCTATCGAAGCGCACCATGACGATATTGAAGCGACAACGCCAGAGGCATTGGTGGTCCGGGTGGTAGACGCGGCTTCAGCAGCACGGCCGGGCGCACGTAATATCTCAGCGGAGAACTTTGCTGAACGCATGCGCGACTTGGAAAACGTAGCCACCAGCTTTGAAGGCATCGATAAGGCCTATGCAATTTCTGCCGGACGAGAAGTGCGGGTGATTGTCAAGCCAGAAAAGATTGATGATTTGAGTGCTATCAAATTGTCTCGTGATATTGCCACTAAGATCGAATCAACCATGCAATATCCGGGTACTATCAAAGTTAATGTTATCCGCGAAACGCGGGCAGTGGAGTTTGCAAAATAATGGATGGGTTTATGAGAGCAGAACGACGTCAATGGCTTGAAAGCTTGGACGCTCGACCGTCTGGAGCCGCTGTCCTATTGGAGGATCTTGAAGGCCGGGCTTTGATCGTTAAGGCAAACTACAAGACGTATTGGGCTCTGCCAGGTGGCATGGTTGATACTGAAGAGTCACCACTAGTGGCAGCACTGCGAGAAGTGAAGGACGAAGTTGGTATCGTTATCAATCCAAGCGATGTGTCATTGATGGGTGTGGCGCAGCGCATGGGTGATGGGTTTATCACCTACCAATTCATCTTTACGGCGTCCATCAAAGAATCGCAAGTTAGTGCCATCAGTCCGCATGATCCAGAGATCGAAGAGTGGCGATTTATCAGCAAACAGGAAGTGCTGAAAGGTGAATTGCTGCTGCCATGGTCACTGAAAGCGTGGGCTCACGACCAGTCGGGGTATTTTGAAACGGCAATTGCTGATGATGACAATGCTGACACGGAAACGATAGTTTTCTCTACAACAGGTGGCGATGAAAGCAGTAGTAGCGATACGCCAGTGCGCAAGGGCGCTTCTGGACGATTGTTCATCACCCGTCACGGAGAAAGCGAATGGAATTTACAAGGTAAATGGACAGGTTTGACCGACATCGGTCTGACGGAAAAAGGCATCTCAGACACGGTGCGGCTTGGTCAGCTATTGAAAGACACAACTTTTGACGTGGCGTATACTTCTGCCTTGAAGCGCACTCATCAGACACTTGACGCGTTGCTTAAAGGCGCAGAAATTACCACATTACCAACCATTCATGCAGCAGAACTCAACGAGCGCGACTATGGTACATTGACAGGTAGTGACAAGTGGGAAGTTAAGGATCAGATTGGCGAAGAGGCTTTCAACGGCATTCGCCGCGGTTGGGACTATCCAGTACCAGACGGTGAAACGTTGAAAGATGTATATGCGCGAGTCGTGCCATACTTTGAGACCGAGATATTGCCACGACTACAGGATGGCGAGAATGTGCTGTTGGTGGCACATGGTAATTCCATCCGCGCTTTGGTTAAATATCTTGACCAAATTCCAGACGACAAGGTCGCAGACTTGGAGATGCCGTTTGGTAAAATCTTAGTCTATAGCTTTGATCATGACCACGCGTTGCCAGTTGACAAGGCTGAACGCTCCATTGACATCTCACCAACCAAGGCGTAAGCGCCAGCTGTACAATTATAGCTACAACAAGACTAGCTTTTACTGCGTCAATGTGCTACAATACCTTGCAGGTAGTTACCTCATTTCGGGGTGTGGCGCAGTTGGCTAGCGCGCGCGGTTTGGGACCGTGAGGTCGAAGGTTCGAGTCCTTTCACCCCGACCATCGAAGTAATATCAGATCCACGTCATGGAAGTATGGCGTGGATTTTTCAATTGACATAATAACCAGGACTAATGTATCTGGACATTTACGGTTGTCTATCGAGGTCGTTCAGCTGCAACCTGTTGCGCTGTCTGCGCCAGAGTATCAACCTCAAGTGGTTTGAGGTCTTCGGCAGATATACCGCGGCGTTCCAAAGCTTTGGCTATCAAAAAATCAGCTATCGTTGGATTTTTCGGCAATAACGATCCATGCAGGTAGGTTGCTATGACGTTATTGAATTGGACCCCTTCGGTGCCATCAGTAGTATTATTGCCAGCGCCACGGACTACCTTGCCCAGTGGCTGAACTGTGTCGTCCAAAAATGTCTGGCCGCTGTGATTTTCGTAGCCAACGATTGTGCCAAACTGTTCACTCTCCAGGGTGATATTGCCGATGAGTCGTTCCTCTCCGGCAGTCGTTTCCATGGGCAGTACGCCAATGCCGCGGATGACAGAACCGTCATTGGTAATAAATTGTCGTCCAAACAACTGATACATACCACAAATAAGCAACATGGGAACGCCGTCATTTGCCAGAGTTTTCAATTCCTCACCGCGTGACAGCAAGTCGTCTTGAATGGCCAACTGCCCAGCGTCTTGTCCGCCGCCACCGACAAAGATATCTCCAGTTGAAAAGTCAGTTGTGTCTCCTGGATTATGGTCAATGATTTCGACACGAAAGCCTCGCCACTCTAGCCTTTTTTTGAGCACCAAGGTATTACCCCAGTCGCCGTAGAGATTCATGTCCTTAGGGTATAATTGGATGATGGTGATCGTTGTCATGAGATATCCTCCACATCTGTTTTTTCGCTGAGCAATCGCCGCAAGTTGGTCATGGCGGTGTAGCTACAGAAAATTTGTTTTGGCTCCGTCGGCTCGTGTGCCAAAAATTCATCCAGCGCTTTTGCCAAATCCTGTTCGACAGTACCAACGGCCACTTCGTCATAACTTAGCCGCAGTGCCATGTCATAGGCTCGAACACCGCTAACGACGCTGACATCTTCCAGCACAGAAAAATCAATATCCCACAACCAACTCATGTCGCGACCGTCAGCATAATTATCATTGATGGCGATCATAGTCTGGCGTTGTCGCTTGCCAAACGACAGGAGACTGAGTCGAAAGCCGCTGGGATTTTTCACTAATAGTAAATCAATTGACGTACCGTTATAGGTGATGGTCTCACCGCGACCGAACGCTGGCTTGACTTTTGACAATGCCTCCAGTAAGACAGGAATTGGTGCTTCTGGCACGATGGTTCGAACGAGTGCCAAGGCCGCCGCCGCATTCAACAGGTTATATACACCATTAAGCGCGACTTCAATTCTGTGACGTGCGCCGTCTATCAAAAACTCAGCGCCTTGTTCCGCTACAGCTGTGAGTACCACCTCTGCAGGTACCGATTCATTAGCTACAGCATCACCAGTCTTCAGGGAATCATCGGTCGGCATCAGTCGCAACAGGTCAGTCGTCAAACCAAAATAGGTTGCTACCGCTGAGGTTTTTTCATGGATGCGAAAGACCCGTGGATCGTCACGATTCAAAACTACACGTTCGGTGGTGGCTGCCGCAATTTTTTCCAAGAAACCGGCTGCCGTGTCTATCTCGCCAAATCGATCCAGCTGATCACGCATGACGTTGAGCAGCAGCGAATATTTTGGCTGCACCTGTTGCACAAATTTAACAGCCCAGGCTTCGTCTAGTTCCAGGACTGCGATGTCAGCGTCCAATTTGCCTCGCTGGTTGACCTCGCCCAACAGTGCTGCCGCCACACCACGAGAGAAATTACTACCAGTGCGGTTGGTGAAGACTTTGAGGCCTGCCGCTTCCAACAGCTCTACGACAATTTTTGTTGTCGTGGTTTTGCCGTTGGTTCCTGACACTACGACCACGCCGTAGGGCAAATCTTGTAGCGCGCGAGGGATAAAGCCTGAATCAATTTTTTCTACCACTAGGCCTGGCAGGGCCGAGCCGCCGCCGCGTAATCTCATGCCGCCACGGACAGCTTTACCGATGGCGGTTGTCACTATGTGTCGAATCATATAGAGATATTATAGCACCAACCGCTCGAGTCGTGATATACTGATAGTATGTTTTTGGTGGGAATCTTTCAGTGGTGGTATGGTACTGGGTTTTACAAACACGTACGACAAGTATACATCGGTCTATTAAAAACAGCTGATTTTTTCTCAATTGGCTTACTGCTCAAGACCTTGTTTAATCCATTTCGGCAAATATCTGCTGGCGTGGTGCAGGGCGGATTGCCAGAGCAATTTCGAGCGTTTCTTGATAGATCATTTTCCAGGGTGTTTGGCGCATTTTTGCGGACAATCTTGATAGCAGTTGGGCTTATTTGCCTTCTGGTTAGAATGTTATGGAGCGTGCTGATCATTGCGGCTTGGCTGCTGCTGCCACTGGCGCCACTAATTGGCATCATCTTTTGGCAGATGGGAGTAGCGTCATGAATATCGAGCCGGTAATTCGCTACGACAGCCAGCGGTCGCAAAAAGCACGATTTTCGGTTCGTTTTGGTGATGTTTGGCATTTGCTGCTGGGCTTGTGTAGTCTGGCAATGATCTTGCTGGGTTGTTGGTCGGTGGTTCATCACGGGCCAATTGGTTGGCTGTTGGTGGGTATGAGCGGTCCTTTTGTGATGCTGACGATTTGGTGGCAAGGTGATCTCAAAACCGCTGAAGTGAGCAAGCATCCGACGACACTTGATGATGTCATGGCTGCAGATTTGTTGGGTCAATTGAGCAAAAACCCAACACCACAAGAGCTAGTGATGGCTATTTCAAAAACTCGGGCTGGTCAATTTTTGGCGGTGCGCCTTGGGCTGACGCCGAACTTCCTGAGCAACATTGCGTCTGATGATCCACGGATGACCGACGCTATCTGGCAAGCGGCGATTGACATCTGGCAGGAAACCAATAGCCCCAAGGTGACGGGCGCAGTCGTAGCGGCAGCCATCGTTAAAGTGTTCCCGAGCCATGACGCTATTTTGGCAAGTTTGAAGCTGGATTTTCAGGATGTGCTGGAGGGAATTCGCTGGTATGAGCGGCTGAAAGCGCTGGTCGAAGATTTCAAAGAAAAACCGCTGCGCACTGGTGGTATAGCGCGGGATTGGTCATTTGGTTACACGCCGTTACTCAGCCGATTTGCCCAAAACCTAAGTCAACAAGTGTCGGGCGGTACGATCATGACGCGTTTGGACGCACATACTGATGTGCTAGATCAGATGCTACAAATTTTCAATACGGGCGGTCGCCAAAATGTTGCCTTGGTTGGTCCAGATGGCGTCGGCAAAAGTACACTCATCGCGGCGTTTGCAGAAATGCTAATCGATGGACACAAGGAAGTGCCGTCCAATTTGCTATATCAGCAAGTGTTCTTGCTGGACGCGTCGGCGTTGATTTCTGTGGCAGGTGGTCGTGGTGAATTGGAGCAATTGGTAACGAGACTGCTCAATGAAGCGTTTGCCTCAAAAAATGTTATTTTGTGTTTGGAAAATGCTCAGCTGTTTTTTGAAGAGGGGGTTGGTTCGGTGGATATGAGTAATTTGCTGTTACCGGTTTTGGAAGCTGGTCGCCTGCGCATCATTTTATCTCTGGATCAGCAACGATTTTTGCAAATTTCCCAACGTAATACCCAGCTAGCTCATGCGCTAAATACGCTAGCAGTCCAGCCGACGGATCGTGTTGAAACTATGAAAATTATGCGCGACCAACTGATTTCATTTGAGCATCAATTTAGCGTGACGTACATGTTGCAGGCGCTCAATGAAGCGTATCGAGTTGGTGATCGTTACGTCCAAGATTTGGCTATGCCAGGGCGAGCGCTGAAGGTGTTGGAATCAACCGCCAGTATCTCCAAGGGTGGTCTCATCACCGCGCAGTCAGTTGATGATGCGGCGGAAAAAACCATGGGTATCAAGATCGCTGCGGCCTCTGGTGGCGATGAACGTGAAAAATTGTTAAACCTTGAATCATTGATTCATCAGCGCATGATCAACCAATCACGTGCCGTGTCAGTAGTATCCGACGCCATCCGTCGAGCGCGCGCTGGCGTGAGAAATCTTGATCGCCCCATCGGTACTTTCCTGTTTTTGGGGCCAACTGGTGTTGGTAAAACTGAATTGTCAAAAGCCTTGGCAGAAGTATACTTTGGCGGTGAAGGTAACTTGGTGCGATTGGATCTGAATGAGTTCGTTCGCGCCGAAGACGTGGCTCGTTTGATCGCTGATGGCGCAAACGATCCGCTGAGCTTGACGGCTCAGGTGCAAAAAGCGCCGTTTTCGGTGGTGCTGCTTGATGAGATAGAAAAGGCGCACCCGCAAGTGCTGACGACGCTGCTGCAGTTGCTGGATGAAGGTATTTTGCGTGATGAGAAGAACCGGGAAGTTAGTTTTCGCGACTGTATCGTCATTGCGACGTCAAATGCTGGTGCTGATCGCATCCGTGAATACATTGAGCGTGGCTATCAGCTGGAGCAATTTGAACAAACCTTTATCAATGAACTGATCAACGCCAATTTGTTCCGCCCCGAGTTCCTGAACCGATTTGATGAAATTGTGTTGTTCCGCCCGCTAGGCAAAGCTGAACTATTGCAAGTTATCGACTTGATTTTGGCGGGAGTTAACCGTACGCTGGAGCCTCAGAAAATTCAAGTGGCCGTTGAGCCCGAAGGTAAACAGCTGCTCGTTGATGCTGGATACGACCCACGTCTTGGTGCGCGACCTATGCGACGCGTTGTGCAGCGCGCTGTCGAAAATACTGTTGCCAAGCAGCTGTTGGCAGGCACGGTTGCGCCAGGTAGTACAACTATCATCACCGCTGAGCAAATTCGCGCTGCGGTAGGTGGGGCCCCGAGCGACCGTCAAATTGGTTAGAATTTGAGATATCAAAAAACCTCTGTAGCCTATATACTACAGAGGTGTAATTATCATTTCTGGTACCCCGCACAGGAGTCGAACCTGCAACCTTCGGTACCGGAAACCGACGCTCTATCCAGTTGAGCTAACGGGGCGTGTTAACTCGTCAGTAAAGATTTCAAGGTGATGATGACGAACATGGTACACCCGGCAGGATTCGAACCTGCGACCCCTTGGTTCGAAGCCAAGTACTCTAATCCGCTGAGCTACGGGTGCATACCGAGTTAAATTATACCATACTTATCATTTGATGAAAATGACACAGTATATCAAGGGTGGTATAATATCACCATATGAATATTTCCACAGACATTTCTCTCAAACAATACACCACCATGCAGGTGGGTGGTAACACACACTTTTTGACAGAAGTCACGGCAGTGGAGGAGGTTCCACAGATATATCATGATGCTCAGTCGCGGCAGCTACCGGTTTTTGTGTTGGGTGGCGGCAGTAATGTGATCGCCAAAGATGAGGGTTTTGAGGGTGTTGTGCTACTCAATCGTATCAAGGGTTTTGAGGTTGTGTCAGAAGATGAGCAATCAGTAACGCTCAAAGTTGGCGCTGGTGAAGTTTGGGACGAAGTGGTGGCGCGAACGGTGGATATGGGCCTGAGTGGGATTGAAGCGATGTCTGCTATCCCTGGTACGGCTGGAGCTGCGCCAGTGCAGAACGTTGGTGCCTATGGGCAGGAGATAGCAGATACCTTAGTGGAGGTTGAGGCATATGATTCAGCTACAGACGCCATGGTTGTGTTGCCTGCTGAGGCATGTCATTTTTCTTACCGCCACAGTATTTTTCGTGGCTCACAGATGGGTCGCTATTGCATCACGGCCATCATTATTCGCTTGTCACGCCGCGCTCCACAGCCGCCATTTTACGCTGGTTTGCAGCGATATCTCGATGAACATCACATCACCAATTACACCCCGGCAGCCATTCGCCAAGCAGTAATTGCCATTCGACACGACAAACTGCCCGATCCGACCGTGACGCCTAACAGCGGCTCATTCTTTAAGAATGCCATGGTCAGTCAAGAGATGCTGGATGCGATTCGTCAAACTCACCCTGATGTGCCAAACTACGCTATGCCAGATGGGACTTATAAAATTCCGACTGGTTGGCTGATCGATCAAGCAGGTTTCCGCGGCAAAGAGCTTCACAACATGAAAATTCATGACAAAAACGCGTTAGTACTGACCAATCCTCATGCCGCAACCTATCATGACCTCGAATCTGCTCGCCAAGCCATCATCCAGGCAGTGTATGATCAATTTCATGTCCGTATCGAGCAAGAACCATTAGAATTATAGGCTTGCACTGACGACCATTTCTGGTTATGCTTATACTATGAATCAACGAACTGGTTTCACGGTTGTGGAAGTGATTATCGTGATGGCTATCATGGCTATTTTGCTGGCCATCGGTACCGTTAGCTTTCGGTCATATCAAGTTTCAACTCGTGACAAAACACGTGAGGGTGATATCACGACCATTCAAAATTATCTAGAATCATTATATCCTCGCGAACTGCGCGACTCGTCAAACAATATCATCAAATCGGCTGGTAGCTATCCAGCGCATGCGGTCAATGGGGCGGGCGGTAGCACCATGACTGACGCACTTTTCGATCAAATATTTTCCGAACTACCAGATGCTGCAAAGAAGGGTCCGCTGCCAGGAGAGAAGTTTGTCTCCGCTGGTGTTTTGCAGTATGGATCACACTCGACCCCACTAAATCGTTCAATGCTGATATCGTATACGAGCGACTACAATACTCATAAACCATCAGGTTACGCCAACGGTGCGTACGCGTATTTTGCTATCAACCGTTCAGGCAACCGCTGTATCACCTTGACTGACGAATGCCAGGGCTATATCATCATGTATCATCTCGAGGGGCAGCCCCTTGAGTGGAAAATAGTGGAGAAGAGTCGGTGATGAAAAAAGGTTTTACCGTCGTTGAGCTGATGATTACACTGTTTGTTGCGTCACTTTTCATCATCAGTGGTTACCAGCTATACCAGGTGGTAGTGTTTCGCGGTAGTGATGCTCGCAAATTATCGGAGGCTAGCACTTTGGCGTACGAAGTGCTGCGGTCTGAAGGCACCTATCAAGAGATATCGCAACTCTGCTTTGGTTCGTCTCACCCTGAACAGACCATCACTCGTACCAATGCGCTGCTCGGAACAGTCAACATCACACTAAAACGTTGCCGTGTTCAGCCAAACGTCGGCGTGATGCGCGTGACGGCCACTGCCAAGTATGACAATCCAGCAAAGGAAGTTTCTCATGCGGTCTATGTCTCACAGTAAGTCTCAGCGCGGGTTTACGCTGGTGGAGATGTTGGTGATATCGCCGTTGGTGATCATCATTTTGGCGGGTATCGTCGGCATCGTCATCAGTTTGACGACGGAGTCCATGCGCACGACTGCTCGTTCTCAGCTGCAAAACGAAGTGCAGGCGGTGCTGGATCGTATGGAAGAAGACGTGCGTACGAGTCTGGTTATCAATCCTGATTCATCATTTGCGCTAAGTACCAATAATTTTGTCACCAATAAAAACCCACTAGCAACCGACCGGCGGCTGGTCAAGAAGGACTGTTCGGTGGCGAGTGCTGGGCTACTGCTCGAAGAAGCCTTATCATACAACCTGGAGTATTCAGTTTCCGGCTCAAAGCTCATGAGAAAAGTCTCCATGAATGCATGTCAAACCTCGCCAAATACCTGGCAGCGTCCAAAGACAGAAACGGTGATGTCGTCAAATTCTGCGACTGATTTACAGATTGACTATATCAATATTTCCAGTTCTGAACCAAGTGCTGTCAGGATCAAATTGACCGCCAAACGTCAAGTTGCAGGTAGTGAAATCAGCTACACCGGCATCATGTATGCCAGGTCGCTCAACGCACAATGATAAAATGCTTGTGTTTTTAAAACTGCTCTGATACAATCAAAATTGTTAATAACTTAACCAAAAAATAGGGGGCAAATCAGAAATGATTTCTTCAAACAAAACTAAAGGTTTCACACTTGTTGAGCTCTTGATCGTGATCGTTGTTATCGCGATTTTGGCAGCAATCTCAATCGTTGCCTACAACGGTGTAACACAAAAAGCACGTGACGACGAACGCGCGTCTGATGCACGTAACATTATCAATGCGGCTGCATCATACCATGCAGACAACGACAAGTGGCCTGAAGCCAGTGACATTCAGGGGTACAATACCATAAGATTGTCGGATAGTGCAAAGAGTGGTATCGGTAACACTGAACCAGACGGTGGCACAAACAAAGGTAAATATAAGTATGAGCAGTGCAGCACAGGTACACCAGCTTCTGTAACCGGTGCCAAGGTTACTTACTGGAAAGATGTGCTTGGCCAGGGTGAGACAGATCACAAGATTGTACTGAAGACAGGACAATGCTAGGGTCTAGTTACTATGCTTTTTAAAAAGTCCCGGGGATTCCCCGGGACTTTTTGTTTACCTTTACCTTTTAATATGGCAGCGGAAAGCTCTTTGCTAAAGCCCCAGTTTTTTGTTTGAGTTTAGTGTGGACACTCGGGTCATATGTCCGAATTGCCGTGATGATCCACTCAGTAATTTGCTTGATGTCAGCTTCTGTCATGCCGCGTGTCGTCACTGCTGGTGTACCAAGGCGTAAACCGCTTGGGCGGAACGGCGGTAGGGTGTCGTTCGGGATGGCGTTGGCGTTGGTGGTGATGCCACTAGCCTCCAGCCGCTCCTGGGCGGTTTTGCCGTCAATACCGAAGCTGCCGTAAACATCTGCCAGCACCAAGTGGTTACTGGTGCCACCTGTTACCAGCTTCAAGCCGCCGCGTTTCAGTTCGTCTGCCAGCACGGCCGCATTCTTTACGATTTGCTGAGCGTACGCTGCAAACTCTGGGCGTAACGCCTCACCAAAGGCCACTGCCTTGGCGGCGATGGTGTGCATGTGCGGACCACCTTGAGTGCCAGGGAAGACCGCCCGGTCGATGAGTGTTGGCAAGTTTGCCAAAGTTTTTTCTGGTCGCTTCAAAGGATTGCCGACCACACCTTTTGATAAAATCAAGCCACCGCGTGGGCCGCGCAAGGTTTTGTGCGTGGTAGTGGTGATAACATGAAAGCCGTAGTCAAACGGATTTTTGGCTTGACCACCGACGATTAGTCCAGCGATGTGGCTCATGTCCGCCATTAGCATGGCGCCGACTTCGCGTCCGATCTCGGCAAACTTGGCATAATCCAGCTCCCGCGGATAAGCCGAAAAGCCTGCCAAGATGATCTTTGGCCGATGTTTCAGTGCCAACTCGCGAATTGCTTCATAGTCAATTTCGCCGGTTTCGACATCCTTGATGCCGTAGCGGATGAAGTTATACTCGCGGGCTGAGCGGGTGACTAGTGCACCGTGGGTCAGGTGTCCGCCGTGCGCCAAATCCATCGCTAGGATGGTGTCGCCTGGCTCACACCACGCATAATACACCGCCTCATTGGCCTGGGCGCCGGAGTGTGGCTGAACATTGGCGTGGTCAGCGCCAAATAGTTGCTTGGCACGGTCAATCGCCAATTGCTCAATTTGATCGGTATTATGCTGTCCGCCATAGTAGCGCCGGCCAGGGTAGCCCTCAGAATATTTGTTGGTAAATACGCTGCCCAGCGCCTTGAGCACGTCTGGTGAAACGTAGTTTTCGCTGGGGATGAGTTCCAACCCCGCTTGCTGCCGCTCAATTTCCGCAGCGATGAGTCGTTCAATTGCTTGATCTTTCATGTCAATTTCTCCTATATGACCCCATTATACCATTTGTACTATTATATCATTTGTGATATACTGCCGGCATGAATACAGATCGATACATCCAAAAGATCGGTACGCTCATTGCGGAAAACCGTCAACGAAAAAATCTGACGCAGGCCCAATTAGCTGACGCTTTGGGAACGTCGCAGAGTGCAATCAATCGTATTGAAAGCGGCAAACAAAACCTCAGTCTTGAAATGTTGTCGCGTATCTCGGAGGTATTGAGCCATAATATCATGCTGCTTAACAAAACTGGCAAGATTAATTTCCGCGTCTCGGGTGGACACAAACTATCTGGTAATATCGACGTTAAAACGAGTAAAAATGCCGCCGTGGCTTTGCTGTGCGCCAGTCTGTTAAACAAAGGCAAAACGACACTAAGGCGGGTGTCGCGCATCGAAGAAGTCAACCGCATCATCGAAGTGCTTAATTCCATCGGTGTTAAAACGAGGTGGCTAGCAGGCAACGACTTGGAGATCACGCCGCCAGCTCGGCTGAGGCTAGAAGACATGGACATCGCTGCTGCCAAGCGCACTCGCACTGTACTAATGTTTCTCGGTCCGCTACTGCATCAATACCATGACTTTCGTTTGCCGTTTGCCGGTGGCTGTAATCTCGGTAAGCGCACCGTAGAGCCACATTTGTCAGGTCTGAAGCATTTTGGGATGCAGGTGGAGGCGGAACCAGACAGTTATCACGCGACGGTTGATGTCACGACGGGTGATCACACCATTGTTCTGACTGAACGTGGTGACACGGTGACTGAAAACCTCATCATGGCAGCGGCATTGTCACCAACCAAGACCATCATCCGCAACGCCAGCCCAAACTACATGGTGCAGGACGTTTGTTTCTACTTGGAAAAATTAGGCGTGAAGATAGAAGGCATCGGCACTACTACGTTGACCATCACCGGTAAAAAATTGATCAACCAAGCCGTTGAATACGCACCGTCTGAGGACCCGATTGAGGCTATGAGCTTCATCGCGGCAGCCGTGGTGACTGATTCGGAGATTACGGTGCGCCGGGCACCAATTGAATTTTTGGAAATTGAACTAGCGACACTGGCTGAAATGGGTCTGCAGTACGAACTGAGCGAGGAATATGCAGCCGACAATGGTCGCACTCGCCTGGTGGATATCACACTGAAACATTCCAAGCTGGTTGCGCCAAAAGACAAGATTCATGCATTGCCGTTCCCGGGGATTAACATGGATAACTTGCCGTTCTTGGGGCTGATTGCCACCATGGCTGAGGGTCGGACATTGGTGCATGACTGGAGCTATGAAAATCGAGCGATTTATTTCACTGAACTAAGCAAGCTGAATGCACAAATTGAGCTGGTCGATCCGCACCGGGTATACATCAGCGGTCCGACCAATTGGAAGCCAGCCGACGTCATTGCGCCACCAGCGCTCCGACCAAGTGTTGTCGTCTTTTTGGCAATGTTAGCAGCGCCAGGTCAGTCAATCCTGCGTGACGTATATTCCATCAACCGTGGCTACGAAGATTTGGCACAGCGCCTGAATCGATTGGGTGCGCAAGTTGAAGTCATCAACGAATAACCTCACCGCTTTGGGAACAAAAAGTGGAGATAATCTTTCATCATGCGTGCGCCAGAGATGATCGGCAGGTACGCTTTGAGCTGGCGATGAGTTAGTTTTTCCAGCAGTGAATCATTTTGCATGATGCGTGCGGCTTTGTGCATGTTGAGATACAGTGAGCGAACTTCTTCGTCGTAGTTTTTGCCAATAACTTCTAGGCAGGCGATTGGTTTGATGTCCGGCACGCCACCGTCGCTGGTGGAAATGAGCAATTTGAGATTGGCGATGTCTTTTTCCCATGAGGTACCGCAAGCCTCCCAACCAACTTCCGGCACGTTGATGGCGATGTTTGAGCCAACTGCCAGCGCCCGGCCCAGCTCCTCGTCATAATCTTGGATGTAGTGAACGCGCTCTTTTAAGATTGGGTCAGCGTCTACCAATTGTAAAATTTCAAGCAATCGTTGATACATCATGGTGTCACCTTGGTGAACTTTTCCTGCCACGATATAATGCGCGTTATAGTCCACTAAAATTTGTCGCAGGGCTTTCGGGTTGGTAAATGGCATATATGGTCGCTTGTAGTTGGCAAAGCGCCGTTTAAAATCAAACAACAATGCATTTTCTGGTATTTGCACAGGGTGATTGTACTGATCTTTGCGGTGTTCTAGCACACGGTTTAAGGCGGCGCGGCCAGCTCGGTGCATGGCACGGAGATCTGACGCGGTCAAGGTATCGATCTTTGCATGGAAATTATCTGTTGGCAATCCAAATTTATCGATAATTCCGCTTTCAGTGTAGAGCTGCATGATTTCCGGTAGCACCCATGTTTCCAGGTCGATGCCGTTGGTGATGGCGTGGAATTTGACTTTGTCGTTGTTGCGGTCGCGGAAATTCGCCACGCGGGCGTGCAGTTTGCTGACGCCATTTTTGGCTTCGGTCAGCTCAATCGCTAGCAGGTTTGGTCGCAAACGGTCGTTACGAAATTGCTCCATTAGCCAGCAGCGCACGGCGTTACTTTTGAGATTTGGCAGCACTAATTTTTCAAATTGTGAGCGGTGAAATTCTGGTTCGGCTGCCTGGAGCAGCGTGTGGTTGGTGTAGAGCGTGTGCTTGCGCACGTAAACGATTGCTTCGTACAGGTTCATGCCGTTGGCGCATAGCTCGTCCAGCCTAGCTAGTGCTGCAAAAATGGTTGCGGTTTCGTTGAGCTGGATGACGGCCGGCTTGATGCCGAGCAGTTTCAGGGCTTTATAGCCGCCGAACCCGAGCGCGACTTCTTGGTATAGCCGGTGATCACCCGAGCCCTCACCTTCGTACAATTGTCCAAAGTTTGGCTCTGAGATGGTAACAAACTGCGTCGAACCAAGTGTCTTTTTGAAGATGCTCAAACTGGCGTCAGGAAAACCGCGTGAACTGATGGATACTTCGTCAATATACTCAAAACCATAGTCTTGTGGTGAGACAGTTTCTGAAAATTCTTCCTGCTCTAAGTTAGTAATTTTTTGGTGCGACTCACTGCGGTAAAATGGCGTCACTACCACAAACGGCACGTCTAATTTTTCTGCCACTCGCCGCGTGTCTGCCGCCAGCACGCCCAAGCCGCCACCACCTTTGATGCCGTTGGCTTTGTCGTAAATTTCCATCGTCCAGTAGATGTACGGCCTAGAGTTAGACAGTTGATGAGTCAAGCTACTACGTTCAATGATGTCATAAAATTCAGAGGCATCTTCGATGTCGTGTGGTCGGTACCTTGGTTTTTCTGTGTAAAAATATGGATCCATGATGCCCTTTATGGATGAGAATTATCTTAAAATTGGTGCGGGTGCGGAGAATCGAACTCCGATCTCAAGTTTGGAAAACTTGCATACTAACCGCTGTACTACACCCGCAAGCTTGTATTATTGTAGCAGAAAGATGCTATAATGTGAATACGCCCTGATAGCTCAGCTGGATAGAGCAGAGGACTTCTAAGCCTAAGGTCGTAGGTTCGAATCCTACTCGGGGCGCCACAGTATTACGAGTATCAAATATGGATGCGAGTCGAAAACCACGCATGTCTCGAGAACTGATGATGAGACTATCTGATCCTCGACGAGGGTCAATTGACGGTTTTACTGCGTACGGACATACAGGACGAAGCATCAACAGAAAACATCGGGCAAATTCAGATCGCCAATACATCAATAATTATCAAAGCTCTGCCATGGCTAGCTGCCATGGACATGTGCGTCGCTTTGGCATGGAATTAGGGGTGGTTTCTTCAGGGCATAATCATAAAGCTAAGCAACCAGCAGGACAAAGTCTTTCAAATAGAAAACCGCATGCTGCCAAGACTGAAACGAATAGGCCGAATCGGCAGTCTTCAAACGCGAATGCTCGCCCAATGGGGCTTAACAGGCCACGATCATCTTTTCATGAGCCGTCTTCCCGTCGGTATAACCCATATGGATAAGGCAAAATAAAATCCTCACACGTGTGTGAGGTTATTTTTGGAGGGCCAGGAGGGGCTCGAACCCTCGACACCCTGCTTAAGAGGCAGGTGCTCTAACCAGCTGAGCTACTGGCCCATACGTGTGATTCTAGCATATATTATGCCACAAATCAATGCTTGGGGCGAATGATGGGGGTCGAACCCACGGCCTCCGGAGCCACAATCCAGCGCTCTAACCAACTGAGCTACATCCGCCATGCGCAAGCTTCTAGCATTATACCATAGCTGATACCTGTACTCAAGCAGACTCATTTGGTAGAATGATAGAGATGAAAATACTGACTGGTACAGATTTGGCAAGTTTTATCAAAGAGCGTCAAGCCAAGCAAGTTCGCGCATTGCGCCAAGCATGGCATATTCAGCCTCGATTGGCAATCGTCACAAACACCGACAACCCAGTGATTGAAACATATATGCGCTTGAAGCGTAACTATGGCGCGGATATTCTGATCTATACAGAGATTCATCATGTAGAAGATGTACTGGAAACGGTTCAGCAGCTGAATGTGCGAGAAGATGTACAGGGGATCATCGTCCAATTGCCGTTGAAAGATCCAACTCAGACGGACGAAATATTAGCTGCGGTTGCGCCAGAAAAAGATGTCGATGGGCTGAATCCTTGTTCGTCGTTTGAAGCGGCGACGCCAACGGCTATCAATTGGTTGCTGTCAGGCCACGGCATTGACCTGTCGAAAAAGCGCATCGCTGTGGTTGGACATGGTCGACTGGTGGGCGCGCCATTGGCGGACATGTGGCGTCGGTCTGGTTAGGAACCGGTGGTATTTGACATGGGAGATGGTCTGGCAGAGTTGGTGAACTTTGGGGTAATCGTCACGGCTACGGGTAGCCCTGGTATTATTTCGTCTGACATGGTGCAGCCCGGTGCCATCGTGGTAGATGCCGGCACTGCGTCTGATAAGGGTAAAATAGTTGGCGATGTTGCCAGCGAAGTGCGTGACCGGCAGGACGTGTCGATTACGCCCGAAAAAGGCGGCGTTGGACCGCTAACAGTGGCGGCGTTGTTTGACAATTTGATCAATGCCTGCCTGGCGATTGCCAATCAGCAAAAACAGAACTAGCCAGCCTAGCCGATGACGTCTTTGACTTTGCTGACCACTTGGCGTGGCGTCAAGTTCGCTTTGACGATGTAGCTGTGAATGTTGAGATCTCGCAGTTCGTCGGGCGCTTCTTCTTCGCTCAGGTTAGTTAGGACGATGACTGGCACAGTTTCACCCCACGTGTGCGAACGAATTTTTTTCAAGGCGGTCAGTCCGTCCATCTCCGGCATTTGTAAATCAAGTAAAATGATATCTGGGGTAAATTTCTCAACTAATTCGACGCCCACTTTGCCATCGGCGGCGAGTCGTACGTCAAAATCATCAGCCTCAAATTTCATGCGGTACATCTGGCTAATAGCTGGATCATCTTCGATAATGGCAATTTTCTTCATAGGCTCATTATAGCATAGATATCTGGACGAGAAGGCCTAAATCGCTTATATTTATATGCATGGATAGGGACTATGGGCAATCTCTGAAAAAAGCAACTCATGTTTTGAAAACCAGTCGCATGCGCAAGCAAGAATTTTTTGCTGAGATGGGTATGTTGCTACTGCGCAGCACTGATTTGGATGTATTTTTGAAGCGCATGAAATGTTTTTTGCGGCGGTCATTTCAGGCGGAATCCGTGACACTGGCAGTGAAAATTGGTGACAATTTTAGGCTAGAAAGCACCAGCAAACGAGTCCTCCCGGCGATTGACGTGGCACGATTGACAAAGCATATTCATCGGCATTATCGCTACAACGAAGTGGTGCTCGTCAAAGACTTAGCGGATGAATCATTGCAGCAAAGTTTGGCGATGTACCACATTGAAGTCATCCTGCCGCTAGCCATGGACCACGAATGTGTTGGCTGTGTGTTGTTTGGTAGGCGAGCCAAGCGCTACACGCGGCGAGATATTTCTCTCCTAGAAACCATGAGCGGTGAGTTGGTGGTGGCAGTCAAAAACTCACTCGCCATGGCTGAAGTACGCCAACTCAACGAGACGTTGCAACAGAAAATCATCGATGCAACGAGGGAGCTCAGGATTAGTAACCGCCAATTGCAACGACTGGACGCCGCCAAAGATGAATTCATCTCCATGGCATCACACCAGCTGCGAACCCCACTGACCAGCATCAAGGGCTATTTGGACATGATGCTGGAGGGCGACCTGGGGCCGATCAACGCGACGCAACGCACCGTATTGACCGAAGCCTTTGGTTCAAGTGAAAGAATGGTGCAGCTCATTGGTGACTTTTTGAGTGTATCCAGGCTGCAAACGGGCAAATTCGTCATCAACCGTCAAGCAACTGACTTGGCGCAACTGGTCAAGGACGAGGTTGCATTCCTAAAAACCATGTCCAAACAGCGACATGTCAAAATAGCAGTGGACATCGACAAAGACATCCCGCATCCCATGGTGGATGGTGAAAAATTGCGACAGGTGATGATGAACATGATTGAAAATGCACTGTACTACTCAAAACCTGACACGACCATCAAAGTAAAGCTGACCAGAGATGGTGGCGACGTGGTATTTACCGTCAAAGACACTGGCATCGGCGTTCCTGACGCGGAGCAAGCAAATTTGTTCAGTAAGTTTTTCCGCGGCTCAAACGCTCGCAAAAAACGCCCAGATGGTACGGGAATCGGGCTGTTTTTGGCGCGTAAAGTTGTCCTGGCGCACGGCGGTCAGATGGTATTTGAATCAAAAGAGAGTAAAGGCAGTACCTTTGGGTTTCGTCTGCCGGTGAAGTAGATGGCGTCAGAATAAGCTCATGACGCCCGAAACAATGATGATGAGCGCAACGATGATGATGGCGACAGTACGTGCAATGCTGAGCTGTCGTTGGTGATCATGACGCCAATGGCCAAACCGTGAACGGTTGACTGCACTAAAGCGAGTGATTGATGGTCGCTTGGTGGCAGCATCAATACCAGTG
>CAUOVX010000006.1:0-24187 GCA_963508115.1 uncultured Candidatus Saccharibacteria bacterium | reverse complement strand
AGCCGCGTTAACCGCGAAATAGTTAATTCAATCCAGCGCAAATCCGCCTCCAAATGATACAGTGCATGGTCAATTAGCAGCATGTCCGACAAACTGCTATCGCGCCGCTGCGCTGTCAGCTCGCGCATCCGTTGGATATGTGTTTGTCGTTGATTATCCAAATACGGTGATGCATCGCCGTCTTTCAGGATAGCCAGCACCGCTTTGATATACATCGTCGCTTGCAGCTGCGGCGACGGCGCTTCTGGTGATTCCAGCCAGGCTTGCAACTCTTGCTTACCCTCTTCAGTAATTTCATACCGAACCCGATCCGGCCCACCCGATTCGCTGGTATCAGTAATTTCTTTGACTTTGTTGTCGCGTTTGAGCCGCGCTAGAGTTGAATATATCTGACCGGTTAAAATTGGCTTGTCCTTACCAAAATAACCGTCGTATTTTTTCTTCAATTCATAGCCATAATTTGACTCTTCCGCTAAAAAACCTAACAGGGTATATTGAACGCTCATACCCTTACTATACACCCGGTGTTTAGTTATTGCAAGAGTTTTATACACTCAGTGTATAGTTTATTCTGACAACTAACCTCACCGGAATGCATACTATTATGCAGTTTTGACGTATAATAGTATGCATGGTTCAATTTTGCCAAGTATATAACAAACAGCAGTCCATCAAGTCAGCTATGGTAGGAGTTGGTAAAATCCTCAGCCTACCACAGTACGCACTGCTGGCATTTACCCTATCTTTGCTCGTTGCACTCATTATTTTCTTTGCCATCAATGCCAATTTTTACGGCCCGCTGATGATGTCGCGGTTGCCGATATTAGACAAAATCTCCCTTTTTGGAACCATGTTCATTGATATATTCAAACAGGGTTTCAGCTCACTAAATGGCACATTGCTCCTTGTGGTCTCACTCCTCCAAGGTCTGTCAATTACTGTCGTCATATTCACGGCCAAGAAAAATAAGCGTAACGAACAGTCGGTCACCAGACAAGTCGGACTAAGCGGCCTGGCCTCTGTAGCTGCTGCCATCGGTCTGGGCTGCGTTCCCTGCGGCACATCACTCATCCTGCCGCTCGTTGCCGTGTTCTTCTCAGGCGCTGCCGCTGCCACTGCTGCCACCGTCGCCAGCACCATCGTCTTGATGTTAGCCCTGCTATTAAGCCTCTTTTCACTCTACAAGTCTGGACAAATCGCCTTTATGTATACAGAATTAGCAAAACAGGAGGAACTATGAATCGACAAAAATCAGCAGGCATAGCAATCATTTGGGTTATTTCAGGCATTTTGATTACGGCAATTGTCGCATTGTTTATCTACGGCATCGTTAATCGTCCACCAAATCGCCATGTCGGTGACGGCAAACCATGGAATGAAAAGATGTCACAAGGCTCTGCTGAAGCCAAGCATGTGTTTGTTGATTATACTGATTATTTTTGCTCATTCTGTGCCGAAGTTGAAGCAGCCACTAACGCTGATTTCTTCAAAAATGAGTATATCAAATCAGGTAAAGTTCGCTACGAACATCGCGTGGTAACACTGCTCAAAGAAGTCACCGATAACACAGAAACTGGGGCTCACGCTGCTTTTTGTGCCGCTGACCAAGACAAATATTGGCAGTATACCCACGATATCGTGCCACGCATCAAGCGTGATTATTTTGACAAAGGAATTGGTGTGAAAAACGTTGCCGTACCGCAAAAAATTCCACCACTGCCGTTAGACTATTTCCTGGCTTCTGCTAAAGCTGTCGGCATGGACGAGGCGAAGTTTACTGACTGTATGACCAAAAAACCACACCAAAAAGAGATCGATGACAACACCCAAAAAGCTCTGTCACTTGGCGTGAACGGTCTGCCATACATGGTGATCAATGACTACGTCGCCAGTGGATTTGCTGGTGGTGAAACTGGCTTAAAGGCGATCTTGAAAGCTGGCGGAGTGAACTAATGCCTACCAAAAAAACGCAAATAAAACCTCAAAAACTGTCAACAAAACGACAACCAGCTCGAACCAGCCATAGGTCAAGAACCAACGCAACACCTGCAAACCGACCTCGATTGAGCAGTATTATATTCACTACGTTACTTTTGCTGGCTGTTAGCGCAATGGGGGTCTTATTTTACCTCCATTCCAAGCAGCCACCAACCCAACGTCCAACTGTTCTAGAAGATGAAAAATATTATTTCACCGATTCGCGCTATGCTGGCATTCGCTCCAAGTTTGTAACGCGCGACACCAAACGCGAAAAGGTCTCAATCGAGTATCCAATCACCAGCAATTCCAAAATCAACAAACTCATCGCCCGAGCAATTGACCGCGCTGACAGCGATTTCCGCTACACCTCGTCGAGCACCATCACCTTTGAGCGACCAATGACCGAAACCATCAGCTATCAAGTGACGCACAATAATACAGTAGCTCTGTCGATTATCGTCAATATCAAACAAGACATGCACGGCGCACATCCAGTGGCACTAACGCTATTTTGGACCTTTGATAAAGATTCTGGCGAAGTGATTAGCCTGGATAATTTGACTGAGAAATCAGAGGAAGCCACCAAGGCAATCGTGACAGCGGCCCAACGAGACGTCGCACAAACCATCAAACAACGCCAGCAGCCAGAAGCAAATCTTGAGGAAATGATCACCAAAGAGACATTGGCAAACTTTACCATCGCTGACGATGGCAATACCTTGGTCTGGCCAATTGGACAAGCCTCCCTGTTGCCGTCAGCTTATGGCGAATTAACCATCAAAGTACCAACCACAACTGTTGCCAAATACCTACAAAATCCGACAGCCCAAAAACTAGGGAACTTCCCTAAGCCACCCGAGCCAAAGCCAGAACCAAAGCCAGCGCCCGCTACACCAGCACCCGCGCCAACCACTGGCAATAAAGTGATTGCGTTGACGTTTGATGACGGGCCGGGACCATACACTGCACACCTACTGGACATCTTGGATCAGTACGGTGCCAAAGCAACGTTCTTCTTGATTGGTAGCAAAGTTTCCGGGCAGGCTAGCGTCGTACGCAGCATCCAGGCGCGCGGCCACCAGCTGGGCAATCATTCATGGTCACACCCTGAACTACCTAAACTATCAGTTAACCAAATTGCTGGCGAAATCGACCGCACCAACGAAGCTATTAGGCAAGCCACTGGCGTCAAGCCAACCATTCTGCGACCACCGTATGGTGCAGTCAACGGTGTGGTTTTAGAACAACTTCGGGCGCGTGGCATGTCATCAATTTTGTGGTCAGTTGACACTCGTGATTGGGCTGATCGCAATAGCCAGATCGTCTGTTCGCGCGCCGTCGCTGGCGCTCGTCCTGGAGCCGTCATCTTGATGCATGACATTCACCAAACTTCCGTCAATGCCGTGCCGTGTATCCTCAGCTCGCTGAAGCAGCAGGGGTATTCATTTGTGACGATACAGCGGTTACATTAGTCCACCTGATCGATCTCAAATATCTTGTATTTCGAAGAAGTGCCACGCAGTAATTTTACCTTTGAGGGTGCCACGCCGAGATGCTTTGCTAGTAGTTTCGCCGCCGCTAGATTCGCTCGCCCCTCAATGGCTGGCGCCTTGGTGTAAATCGTCAACGAACCGTCGTCATTCGTGATGATTTCTTCACGATGGCGGGAATTAGGTTTGAGAAGGACGGAGATTTTCATAGTTCAATAATTATTACCCTCAAAATGACATCGCCTCCAACTCCCGCGGTAAAATCTCCTGCACTTCTACCGAACCTGCCACCAAGTGGTAACCGTGCAACCTTGACGGCAAATTACGCTCGACCGAACGCCAATTGACTGGGTGATTTTCATCAAAATAATCCAGCAATTCCGCGTTCAAAAAATGCTCGCGCGGCAGATCCACCGACCCGTCCTGATTGACGACTAGCGCAATCGACAAGCCCGACGTCACGCCATCTTCGTTTTTAACATACGCCGCCGTCACCAGATGAACCATTGGCTCAAACTTCAACACTGACTGATCGCTCGTCTCCACCTGCGCCTGGCCGCGCCGTGCCAGCTGTTGGTTGATTTCTGTTGTTAATTCCTCAACACTCGGTTTGCCGTCGCCTGCTCGACAATAATCGCAATCATCCGCCGCTTCGACGTACTCCAGCAGCAAGTCCATATCGACGTCAGCATCCTTAACACCATTTTGCAACAATTGCTCCACCATTTCATGTAGCGCGCCTAGCAGACTATAATCATTCACATTTCTGGCAGCATCACCGATACGGATGATGGCGCGAGCGATGGTGATGGTTTTATCGGATTGACTCAGATATTTACTACTTTTCATAGAATCACACCATCCTTACAACTTCCCGCTCGAAATACCAAAGAATCGATCAAAGAAATCTCTCAATTTTTCCAGCACTGTTTCGCGTTTTTTACTGCGTTCTCCATCAGCCGAAAATCGCGATATTGGCGGCAGTATCCCTGATAGCCCTGTACCAGTTGATTGTATATATCCGTCGCGAAAAGCATTTTCAACAAACGTATACGTCGCTTTTTTATCTAATTTTTCATCATCAATGATCTGGTCTAGTTCTTTGATTTTCCTTGATTTCACAAACTCCTGCCAATCGCCATCGACCGAACTGTCAACTGTAAGCGAGGCGATAAACTGCTCAATCAAATCCTTTTTATTACGCAGCTCCATAGATGAGCTAACCGCTTTATCAATATCGACTAATATCTCTTTATTATTCAAATGGCTATCATGATATTGCCGAATCAATTCCAGGATGTAATCAATATTTATCTCGACCTGCTTGATGAGCTCCATCTCAAATACCAAATCATCGTTGATATTCTCCTTGTTCTCATCAGATTTCGGTCGCAACTCGTTGTAGAGGTCGATGTACATACTATGATAATCCTGCACATCTCGCTGGCTCAAAATTTCTTGTCCGATGAATTCATCAAAACTAGACAGAATATTCTTTACCCTCAGAATTACACCATACAACTTCACAAATTCCTTTTGTTCTTGCTCACTAGTAATCATCTCACCCACTGGAAATTTATTTTTTAGCTCCGTAATCAAATCGACATAACCTGGCGTTTTCTTTCCATCTTCTTCATAGCCTTCGTAATAATCTCGGAAAGGACGCAGTAACACAACACCCTTCGCGTCTTTGTCGCCAAAAAGCGCTAAAGCTTTATTAGTCGCCTCCTCCAAATTGCGAAATGTTACAATATTTCCATAGGTTTTAATTGAATTAAGGATACGATTCGTCCGTGAATACGCCTGAATCAGTCCGTGCATCCGCAAATTTTTATCAACCCACAGCGTATTTAACGTTGTGGCATCAAAGCCCGTTAAAAACATATTCACCACGATCAATAAATCAATCTCTCGATTCTTCATCCGCAGGCTGACGTCTTTGTAGTAATTCTGGAATCGCTCAGCACTGGTATCATAATTCGTACCAAACGTTGCATTATAATCACGAATTACGCCCTCCAGAAAATCCCGGGATGAAACATCCAGTCCGTCGGTATTTTCCGAGTTTTCATCGTCCATGCCGTCCATTTCTAGATCAGGATCGTTCGCTCCGTAGCTATAAATCGTAGCAATTTTTAATCGCCTTGGCTCAGGAAGCTCAGCTTGCTGACGCTTAAACTCATTGTAATAAAGTTTTGCTGTATCGATTGAACTCACCGCAAAAATTGAATTAAATCCACTCAGCCGAATTTTATCTTTTGTCTCTTCGACTGCCGCTCTGTCTCGCGCCGACGCGACTTCATGCACATTCATCAGCCGCGTAAATGCGTACGATTTGGCGTTGCGCATGGTTTTTTGATCAAAGTGGTCACGAATATATCGCACAACATTGCTAATACGCTCTGGGGCGTTCAATGCCCGCTCACGATCAATATCTCGCACCTTCTGCTGATCATCGACCTCATCCGCCTCGCGAATCGTACGAATATAGTCAATCCGAAACGGCAACACATTCTTGTCAGTAATAGCATCAACTATGGTGTAGGCGTGCAACCTGTCACCAAACGCCTGATCAGTTGTTCGTAGATCAACCCGTCCACCACTGGACGCATTTTCTTTGGATATCGGTGTACCCGTAAAGCCAAACAAATGATAATTATGAAAACTTTTGGTGATGGCATGATGCATATCGCCAAATTGCGAGCGGTGACATTCGTCAAAGATGATAACCATGTGATCATCAAAAGCCTTGTGGCCTTGATTGCGCTTGATGAATGTGTCGAGTTTTTGAATGGTCGTAATGATAATCTTAGCATTTGGATCACCCAATTGCCTCGTCAGAACCCGCGTACTGGTATTGCTATTCGCCGCCCCTTCTTGGAACTTGTCGTACTCTTTCATGGTTTGGTAGTCGAGGTCTTTGCGATCAACCACGAAAAGCACTTTATCAATATATTCCAGCTTACTCGCCAGCTGAGCCGTCTTGAAACTAGTCAACGTCTTGCCGCTACCTGTGGTATGCCACACATAGCCGCCAGCCTCAACTGTACCGAGTTTTTTGTAATTTGTAGCAATCTGGATGCGATTCAAAATACGCTCAGTCGCCACAATCTGGTATGGGCGCATCACCAGCAATAATTTATCACTGGTAAATACGCAGTACTTCGTCAGCACATTCAATAGCGTATTCTTAGATAAAAAAGTTGCTGTAAAATCTATCAAATCGGTAATCGGGCGATTATGAGCATCTGCCCACCAGCTGGTAAACTCAAAACTATGGCTGGTCTTTTTACTGCGACGCGAATCAGATTTTCCCGCCTCAATATGCTGAGAGCGTGTCGTATTACTGTAATATTTCGTATGAGTGCCGTTACTAATCACAAACAGCTGCACATATTCAAACAGCCCGCTGCCCGCCCAAAAACTGTCCCGCTGATAGCGATTTATCTGATTGAAAGCTTCCTTTAGGGGCACGCCGCGCCTTTTTAGCTCGATGTGCACCAGCGGCAAGCCATTCACCAGCAGTGTCACGTCATAGCGATTATCCCGCGCACCCGACACCTCGTATTGATTAATCACCTGCAGGCAATTCTTGTGAATATTCGTTTTGTCTAACAAGCGAATATTAATCATCTCGCCGTTATCGCGCTGTAGCAATTGCGTACTGTCTTCCTGGATTTTGAAGGTCTTGTCAGCAATATTCTCATTGCCATTAGCGATCCGCTCCGCGAAGAACCGCTGCCACTCAGCATCGGTAAATATGTAATCATTCAGCTTCTCTAGCTGCGTACGCAGATTCTGTATCAAGTCAGTCTCACTCTTGATCGGCAAATATTCATACGCCTGCGCTTGCAGTTGTTTGATCAACTCCCGCTCTAATTCCGCCTCACTCTGGTAGCTCATCGCCCGCTGGTATGGCGAGACATAGTCGCTGACGACGGTGCTGTCGCTATTTTCAGCAATCACATCATATTTCATCTTGAACACTCCAACTCTTTGAATGTTAATAATTTATTTCGGTAATATTCATATTGCTTATGGCGGGCTTCAATTTCTGCTGGCAAACCAACAGAGATGTCGTTGGTAAGTTTTTCAAATTTATCAAGGATGGAGACGATTTTCTTTTGCTTTTCGAGAGATGGGACGGGGATTTTGATGTTCTCAATAAAGACACGCGACAAGCGGGGTATACTAGACCTCCTTACACCAGAGTTAATGGTATTTTGTTGATTTTTTAAAACATAATATAAGAATCTCTCCGATAAATTCTCATGGCAGTCGAAAATCCAGCAGTCATCAGCAGCCCAAAAGTCTATATTACTAAATCCAATGTTACCTGCGGCACCAGCAGAAATCATAAAGACAGACCCTGCACGACAGTTATATTCGTTGAAAAAACCGAGAGGCAGTAAACTATTTTGATAAACCGGATATGATCCTGTGTCATTAAGCTGCGATTTAACAACACGCTTACCGCGCTTCATATTGCAAATATCTCCAATCTGGACATATTCTACTCTCTCGTTAAACGTCAAGAGCGTATTACGATAGTATTCATACTGCCTCTTTCTCGCTTCTAGCTCTGCTTCTAGCTCTGCTTCTAGCTCTGTAAACGAGTCTAGCACGCGCACAATCTCTTTTTGAACCTCAAGAGGCGGGATGGGGATTTTTATACTACGTATTACATCGGTGGGAAGATGCGCCGGTATCGCATCAGTAGCTTGTGATTTTATATAATCCTCTTGATTTTTTAATACATAATATAAATATTTATTAACTAGTGATTCTTTCGGGATTATACAATAACAAACATCGTTAGCCCAAAAATCTTCTTTGATGAAGTTCACAAAACCAGCCGTACCATATTTAACAACCGTTATTGTATTTTTAGATTGATTATACGCACGGTAATAACCCATGGGTTTAATACCGCCACTATAAACCGGAAAAGGTGCGCCTTGGTCTAGGTCGCTCTTGGTAACTCTTTTTCCTCTTTTTATGCTAGAACAGTTTGCTAAGTCCAAGAACTCAACCCCATCCGGACACAACTCTTTAATCAAATCATCAATTTTACTCATATTAAAGCCTTTACTCGCTCATATAAACAAACTAGCTCATCAATACCAATGTCAATAATTGGCTCGTACATAAATGAATTAATGTGGATATTTGCCGGAGTGATGATATTGACCTGTTCTAGAACGTCTAATATGCCTTTTTTAGTTTCATCACTTCCAAATTGTTCCCGAAACAAATTATACAATTCCCAGAATTGATTTTTGCTAATGTTTGACGGGCGTTCTATGTAGGTAAGGATTTTTTGCTCTGCCAGGAGTCGAGTCGCAATAGCTAACACTATCTTGTCCTCCAAACATATGCCGCCATGAGGGTCTTGCTGAATCTGATCAGCAACGCTAAAAATAATATCTATAACTTTTTTAGTCTTATCTGGAAACTCAAACTGCACATTCAACATATAAACAAAGACACTCTCAATATCACTCAGTTTTATATCGTAGGTAGCGGGTATATTGTTTTGATTGTCGGCTTCTTTGTTATGAAGTAAGTGTGTTAACAATAAATATTCTTGCGATCTATTCCCTTTTTGATAGTTATATAGCTCGCGTATGAACGGTATGGTGGCAACAAGTAGCTTTTCATTCTTATTACATTTATTACGCCATTTATTAAAAGGATCGGTAATTACCTTTTCTCCACCCGGCAATAATCTAATCTCGTCATTATTTCTTTCTGCTATAAATGAATAATCCCATTTACCACTTGCTAGTACTCGCTCTTGCAGTGTACGATAAAAATCAAAATTATGAGTTAAAACAATACTCTTGAAATTTTCGCTCTTATTTAAATCGTTTAAGTACTGAATAATAGCGTATTTGTTCTTATAGTCAAACGAGTCGGCAATGTCATCTATAATAAATATAGTTTCTTTATTTTCTTTTTCTCGTGATTTTATGTCAAATATTATATTCAATAGATAGAAAGCGCGTCGCTCACCCTGGCTTAGAATGTCTTTTGTTAGCACGCTTTGGTCCACCAATTTATTGCCATAACGATATGTAATAGACGGCATATCTTTGCCTAAAATCGCATCGCCCAGGTTTTCAATACCAAAAGAAAAAGGTAAACCTGTAAATCGAGTCATAAACTCTTTTACGGTATCGTGCCACAAGCCCTTGGAGCCATTTGCTGCAGTCACGATCTTCTCAATATCTGGTTTCTTCGCATTGTAGTTTTCAACTAAACTACCGATCCCAAGTTCGATTTGTTTTAGAAAACTATACCAAACTTCCTTACGAAATTCATCATAATTAGTCAGTTTGGCAATCAGAGTTTTATCTCTCTCTATAACTTTTTTAAAGTTTCTTAGTTCTTGATTTCCTTGTAGTTTTTTGTCGATTTTATCAAAAATGTCCTTAATTTCTTGATTATCAAAAACTTTTTTTATCTCATCATCGATAATCTCCGACAATTTCTCTGCACTACCAACTACGGTCTCATCTTTTAACGAAAGTTTATGTCCTGATTGGAAATATTCATCACCTTTTATTGAATCACGAAGAGCGCCTGCTTCAATCGTACCAAAAGCTCGCCCTCCGTTGTTTGAAAAGAATTGTGAGCTTGATAACAGTTCATTATATTTCTCACTATATTTTTGCAACAAGTCATAATTTTCATCTAGAAAGTCACGCACTTTCCCCTTAGGATCAAATATATGATTATAAATAAAATCAAACGTACTATTTGACTGTTTTACGTCGTCTATTATAGTAGCTAAAACTTCAAATATCGAAAGTTTTTTGGTTCCTGGATCAGAAAAAGCATCAATTATCTCTTGCTCGTAATTACTACTGCCAGTGATCTTTTTTAAGGGACTTAATACAGATTTTTTCTCATTGTCTAATTCTTTAAAAATATCAACATATTGTTGACGAATCTCTTGGTTGGCGAGTAAGGTGAGGATAGCCTCTTCTGACTTAAACGCAGACTCATCATAAGACTTAATAACCTTAATTTCATCAGGTGCTATATCTCGCTCGTTTCCGCTGTTGTCTTCAACTATAACTTTGCAAGTCGGCTGCAAAGTTTTATCAAGCTGATCGTGAGGTTTAGTTTTTCCTCTAGGATCACTCATATCCTTAAAAGTTTTTGCAAAAGACGTTTTCATAGTGCCGTTCGGAGCATAAATTAGCTGCATATTAGATTTAGAAAAGTCAAAGTCACTACATAACTTATGAATACCATAACAATGCTCAAAATTAATTTTAACTTTCTGAATACTCACTTTATTTCACCTTTCAATCTTTTGGCTGTTTTCTTTATATTCTCCAAATAATCCTCTTCTACACCACTCAGATTTTTCGCCTTATATTTACGGTACTCAGCCAATGCTTTCTCTTTAGCTTGCTTAGTGCTGATTTTTCCAGCACTATCTAGCAGTTTACGTCCAGTCGAACTAAGAATAGTATCAAGCTCGCGAAGATGATCAGCCATACTCATCGGTTTCTCTTCCATGGCGTTAATTTCTGCAATATCAAAATAAGCTGAGACTAGATTGTTAAGAACTTTCAATTCTTTTTGGCTGAGATAGTTCTTTGCTACCATAGCTTCTGCCTGGGTTGGCTGTTTGCCTTTGAAATTGGTCATCCCCGCAAAAGGCTTATCACTGTCAACACGGTAGTAAATCACCTCGCTAGCCGTATTGCCATGTGCTGCATAGTGTAGTTTGTTTTGCACTATGGCAAAGAACTTCTGCGATTGATCGGCCTTTGGGTCGTAATCTTCCGCAGTGGCATATAAATCCAGCACCTGACGGTAGAGAACTTTTTCGCTACTGCGAATGTCGCGAATTTCATCAAGTAATTCTTTCCAGTGATTACCGCCTCCCAGATTTTTAAGACGCTCACTGTCGATAGCGAAACCTTTGGTGATATATTCCCGCAGACGATCGGTCGCCCAGATACGAAACTTGGTGGCGATATTCGACTTGATGCGGTAGCCAAGCGAGATAATCATGTCGAGATTATAATAATTTACTTCATAATTCTTGCCATCAGAGGCAGTTGTTCGGAATTTCCGAACAACTGATTTTTTATCAAGCTCGCCCTCATCAAAAATATTTTTTATATGCTCACTAACATTCGCTTTACTTGACTGATACAGATCAACCAGCTGCGCTTGCGTCAGCCAAACCGTCTCGTCCTGAAACCGCACATCAACTTGCGGTTTACCGTTATCGTCAACATAGACAATAACATTGCCGTTATCTCGCGTCATCACTGTCCCTTTCGAGGTCCGCAACTATCGTATCAATCTCTGTGCGCAACTCAGACTGGCGAGCCACGATCTTTGCAATGTCAGCATTGAGCTCAGTGATGTCGATCACTTCTTGTGTATCTTCAGCTTCAACATAAGAGCTAACCGATAGGTTGTAGTCATTGGCGACGACATCTTCGTAAGTAGCGACTTTCGCAAAATAGTCGATGTTTTGCCGGTCAGTAAAGCTATCCAGGATCTTCTGCCGATTCTCCTCGCTCAGCTTATTTTTATTCCCTTTGCGCACAAACTCGGCGCTGGCATCGATAAACAATACATTATTTGTCACCCGACTCTTTTTCAGGACAAGAATACATGTGCTAATCGTCGTACCGAAGAACAGGTCTGGTGGCAATTGGATAACGGCATCAACATAATTACTCTCTACCAAGTATTTGCGGATTTTTGCCTCAGCCCCACCGCGATATAGTGCGCCAGGAAATTCAACAATCGCTGCCGTACCGCTCTCGCTGAGCCAGCTCAACATATGCATTGTGAATGCCAAATCAGCCTTACTGCGCGGCGCCAACACTCCAGCCGGACTGAAGCGCGGGTCATTGATGAGCGTCGGGTTGCTGTCACCGTCCCATTTGATACTATATGGCGGATTTGAAACAATCGCATCAAACGGCTCGTCATCCCAGTGCTTTGGATCTTTCAGCGTATCACCGTGAGCAATGTTAAATTTTTCATAATTAATATCATGCAGGAACATGTTGATGCGGCAAAGATTATACGTCGTAATGTTAATCTCTTGCCCATAAAAGCCTTGTCTGACATTGTCTTTGCCTAAGACTTTCGCAAACTTTAGCAATAATGAACCGGAACCTGCCGCTGGGTCATATACTTTATTCACTGAAGTTTTGCCGACAACAGTAATTTTTGCCAAAAGTTCGCTCACTTCTTGCGGTGTGAAGAACTCACCTCCGGATTTGCCGGCGTTACCAGCATACATGGTCATCAGATACTCGTAAGCGTCGCCAAAAGCGTCAATCGTATTGTCCTCAAACTTACCAAGCTCTAATTCACCGATGGCGTTCATCAATTTCACCAATCGCTCATTGCGCCTGGTGACGGTCGGACCAAGTTTATTGCTATTGACGTCCAAGTCGTCAAATAGCCCGCGAAAATCATCCTCACTATCAAAACCTTTAGCTGATTGCTCAATGTTACGGAATATTTTACTGAGCGTCTCGTTCAAATTTTCGTCATTTTTGGCGCGCTTACGGACATTTTCAAACAGTTCGCTTGGTAAAATATAAAATCCTTTCTCATTTACCGTTTCCTTACGACCAAACTCCGCCTGATCATCACTAAGTTCGGCGTAATTAAAATAAGCCACGCCAGTTTTGCGCTCTTCAGCGTTAAGATGATTAACCAGGTTTTCCGATATAAACCGATAAAATAAGAAACCTAGCACATATGCCTTAAAATCCCAGCCATCGACCGATCCGCGCAATTCATTAGCAATTTTCCAAATAGTATTGTGAAGTTTTGTACGTTCTTGTTCTTTAAGATTATCCCCCGATGTCATAACCATATTATACTATGTTTGATAGAGGTTTTATATCAATAAAATCAAATTATGCTTTGAAAATTATCTTTCGTGATAATTATGTGATCAACCAAACTAATCCCCAATAATTCGCCAGCTTGTCGTAAACGGTTCGTTACTTCTCTATCAGCCTGACTTACCTCCAAGCTCCCGCTCGGATGATTATGTGCCACGATGATACTGGCAGCGCGATCGGCGATGGCGTCGGCGAAGACCTCGCGCGGGTGCACCAGACTGGCAGTCAGCGTGCCGATAGTTACCACCCGCTTGGCGATCAAACAATTCGCACCGTCCAGCGTCAGACAGACGAAATATTCCTGCTTTTTATCGCGAATGTCGGCCAGTAGCTCAACCGCTTTTTCTGGACTATCAATGATCGGCTGGTCGCTATCCAACAAGTACCGCCGTGCCAGTTCCAAGCTTGCCAAAATCACCGGAATTTTCGCTTCGCCCAAACTAACCACGCCGCATAGATCATCGTACGAAATATCGCTGCCTTTTTGACGCAAAATTTTCAGCACCTCACGCGCAATTTTACCGACATCCGCTTGTTTATTGCCGCTGCCAATAATCGCCATCAACAGTTCCAAGTCGCTCAGCCGCGCCGTACCGTAACGCACTAGTTTCTCGCGGGGACGATCATCGGGACGGCGATCTTGCATTTTCATCACACACCCCACACCTTCATTAATAACGTCACGGTTACCACCGCCCCAGCGACATAGTTCAGCCACAAGAAACGTCGCCAGCCCGCCCGTGCCTCCGCCGAGCGTTCATCACGAATTTGTACAAACGGCAGCAGATTGATGATATATAAGCTGCCTGCAGATACCACTGGCCATGCCGCCACACCCAGGCACGCTACCAACCCGACCGCCGCCGCGTACAGCAGTATCGCTAACCAGACGGTCGACCGCGCACCAAACACCGTGGCGATGGAGCGAATCTTGGCTTCGCGGTCTGGCACAATATCTTGCACCGCACCAAACGCCTGACTAGCCATACCCCAGCAAAAAAATGCGACAGCCACCAACCATCCCGCTTGCGTCGTGCCAACCAACGAATAAGCATACAGCAGTGGACCGACAAAATGCAGACTCGAAGTCACCGAATCCAGCAGTGGCACTTCCTTAAACCGCAGCCCCTTCGCGCTATATGCCACTACAAAAAACAACACCGCCGCTAACACCAACGCACTTTGCCAATTACCTAGAAGCACCAACGCCAGCACAAACGGCAGGCATGATAGCACCGCCGACCACACGATCAACCGATGATATTTTCGCGGCGTCACGGCCCCCTCGACACCACCTTTGCGGGGATTTCGCATATCTGATTCATAGTCGCACACGTCATTAATACCATACATCAGCAGATTGTACGGGATGAGGAAGAACAGCGTACCAATAATCAGCCGCGCATCAATAGCCCCACCCATGACTACATAGCCCGCCGCAAACGGATAGGCCGTATTCACCCACGACAGCGGTCGCGAGGTCATAAATAAGACGTTAATTTTTTCTTTCACGATTCAACCCCTTCCAAGTCGCTGGCACGGCCAACCCCGCCAAGAGTGCATAAAACAAATCTTCAATCGGCGCTAACCCCACGTGTATTCCCAAAATTTTATCTGCAGGATAGGTAAACATACCCAAGTAAATCAGTAGTGAATCGAACACAATCGTCGTCACCAGCAACACCACCAGCGTCACCCACACCGCACGGCCAAATGTTAATAATTTGCGCCATGCCAGCACACCTAGTACTGTCGTCAAAAACAGCAGATTGAGTACTATATATGTCGCCATCGCTTTACTCCCGCCCGGTAGACTACCAAGCTAAAATAATTCAAAAACAGCAAGAAGAACAATTCTTCCAGCGGAAATTCTGGAAATAAATACACGCCCGACATATACAGCGAATGTCCACTGAGAAAGATGCCGAGCGAGATACCACACATATCCCACACGATGAACGCGCTGGTCATAATGAGCACGGTCAGTACTGTACGGCGAGCATCATGCCAGTAGGCCAGGCGATACCGCCAATCCAGCACTGCCATACCCGCAAAACTAAACATAATTCCCGCTAGATACAGCCAACTCATATATCCTCCTTGGTGAGCGGTCCACGACGGCGGTTTCCCGTGATGCGCTTGTAGGTCAGCTGCGCACTGATCAAGCACATCGGCAGACCTATCCCCGGTAGCGTCCCTGCACCAACATAATACAAATTTGGCACTTTTTTACTGCGATTACGCGTACGGAACATAACGCTTTGGCTGAGCAAGTGCGATTCACCACCAAAGGCGTTGTACTGCCAGGCATTAAATTGCTCGCCAAACTGCTGCGGACTATAGATGAGCTGAGAGATAATTCGCTTGGACAGATCTGGCTCGCCAGTCATCTCAACAAGAGTCTGGATTATCTTATCCTTGCAAGACACTTCTTGTTCTGGCGTCAGCGTTATACCAGCTGGTAACGGCAGCAATACAAGCAAATTTTCATGCCCGGGCGGCGCCAAGTCAGGGTCGGTCTTGGATGGGTTGCAGACGTAGAGCGAGGCATGCTCTGGCACAGTGCCAGTTTCATAAATTGCCGCAAAGTTTTCACGCCAGTTTCTCACAAAGTAGAGATTATGATGTTGTAAATTCGATAAACTTCCTTTAACACCTAGCGAAACTAGCAACGCGCCTGGCCCCGGCTGGCGTTTTTGCCAATACTTTTCGGGGTAGCTTTGAGCAGTTGTTGGCAATAATTTGGTTTCAGTATGATGAATATCAGCTGCCGAAATTACCAGATCTGCTGCAATGCGTTCGCCATTCATCAGATCAACACCCGTGGCCTGATGACCATCCAGCAGAATCTGCTTTACCGACGAGTTGTATTGGTATGCCACACCCAAGCCTCTCCCCAGCCGCTCCATGCTATCCGCCAATTCCAGCAGGCCACGCCGCGGATAATACACACCGCTACGAAAATCGAGATTACTCATCAAACTGTAGACAGCCGGTGCTTGAAACGGGCTGGAACCCAAAAATACCATGTGATACTCCAGCAATTGCTTAAGCCGAAGATCCCGAAACCAGCGGCTCACATGAGCGTCCAGTGTCCGCCACACTAGCGGCAACATGGTCGGTAACTGGCGCAGAAGCGGCCACTGTAACACATCACCAACCCGCGTGAAATTGTTATATAGCGCGTGCTTCACCGCCACCTCATACACCTGGCTACTACGCGTGACATAGCGCTGTAGTTTTTCACCTGCACCGGGTTCAATTGCCTCAAATATTACCATATCTTTATTAACATCACCCTGAATAATCAGTGGCTCATAGCCTTCACTCCACACCTTGTAGCCAGGCGAAAATCGCACCAAGTCGAGTTCTTTCTCGGCCGATCGATCAAACAATTGATAATACTGCTCAAAGATCTCTGGCATCAAATACCACGACGGGCCAAGATCAAAGGTAAAGCCATCTTGCTTGACCACTTGAATCCGCCCACCGGCTGACGGGTTCTTCTCGTATACCGCCACCTGGTACCCTGCTTTCGCCAGCAAATTTGCCAGTGCCAGCCCGCCGTAGCCCGCGCCGATGATCACCGCTTTCTTTGTCATAATCCCACTACTCCTCTCACAAATAATAGTAGCTTTACGCTGTTCGGCACCCGAATGCGCCGCGCTTTAATGTCGGCAACTGATGATTTTTGTAGCCGCCGAAACAGTGCCTCATAATACAGCATGCTAGTGCGTACAGCCCGCCGGATGGTTAGTGGTAGCTGCTTGATATTTGTTTTAGCAAGGGCAAAATCCGCCGCGATATCCGCTTCAATGGCCCGCTTACTAGTCTCACTAAACGATGGATAATCAACGCCCGGGAAATACACCCGCCCCAACACTTCATAATCTGCCTTCACGTCACGCAAAAAATTCACCTTTTGATAGGCCGCACCCAAGTGGCTGGCACCATCACGTAGCTGTTCATATTGAGCTGCATCGCCTTCGACGAACACCTTGAGACACATCAACCCAACCACTTCCGCCGAGCCGTAAATATAGCGTCGGTATGTTGATTCATCGTATTCGACGGTCGTCATATCCATCCGCATACTTGCAAAAAATGGGGCAATGAGATCCCGCTCGATACCGTACTTGCGGGCCGTAAGGGCAAAGGCGTGGACGATTGGATTGGTTGAATAGCCCTGATTGCACGCCCGGTAAACCACTGATTCAAAGTTGTCTAGCTGAGCTATCGCATCATCGCCGCGGTACGTGTCGACAATTTCATCCGCTAGCCGCACCATGCCATAGACTGCGTAAATATGCGGCCGAATTCGTGATGCAAACAGCCGGCTGCTCATCGAAAACGAGGTCGAATACCGCCGCGTTAATCGCTCTGCCAGCTCGTAGCTCATTTGCTGGTATAATTCCATCAGCAGCAGCACCTTCCTTGCATACTACTAATTATACCCTAATGATATACCAAACTATCCAATGAAACGACCATTTGCCAAATGTTATTTTCTGATAACGACAGGCTATGGTAATTGGACCTAGCTTTATTTTATATGGACATTGCTTGGCAGCTGGATCTTCCGTCTGAGGGTTAGCTGTCTTATTATTAATCTCTACAGTCGTGGATTTACCAACATACCCGTCAGCTTTCATGCCCGTCACGGTAATTGTTCTGGTTTTTGATATATCGACATCGGTGATATCAAGTTGTCGCTGCTCACCGACCGCCCAGCCGAGATTATTGTCATCCAGACGAATCAGCCAGCGCGAAGACAAATTATCAACTGGTTGCCAATTGAGCCGAATCGTCACCTTATCGCCATTTCGCTCAATAATTTTTGCCGAGACCTGAGGCGCTCCAGGACCAACAGGCCGATTAGGCTTGATGCCAACTTTAACAGGTGCCGATATGTTTGATACCGTGTCGTTGTCAGCACTCATTCGCACCTGCATGATGCCATCAAATTTTTCAGTGTAAACATGGCTAGCAACTGGGTTTGTCGTTGTTTGGTCAATCTTACCATCGCCATCAAAATCCCATTCGTATTTTGTGATCTTGCCGTCAACGACATACGAATCACTGGCGTCAAAGGTAATTTCCTGGCCAATCTCCGCATAATATTCACCAATTTTGAGCTTAGCGTTTGGACGATTCTTGATCTTAGTTAAAGCTTTCGTTAGTGCACCAATTGTGTCATTCTCGCCACCGCTAACAACGACCTGACCCGAGGTTTGTTTAGCGACATCTGTGTACGAACTCGCCAGATGATGTTCCACAACCGGATATACATTTACTGGATCAATTTCCAGCGAACGCTTAGCCACAGCCGCCACGGTCGAACCATCAACCTTATCTGGCTCGTGATAGCCAGCATCAGTCAATAGAATTATCGCCTTCGTCGCCCCCTTTTGCCATTTCATCTCATTCATCGCCACCATACTAGCATGCAACGCTGCCTCTGGTGTGTCACCGCCACCATCAACTGAAATACTATCAAGTTTAGCAAGCAGGTCAGTGGTATCTGACTGTAAATCTGACAATTTTTTAGCAGTATATTCATCACCAGCATCACGATACACCACTAGTCCAACTCGTCCGTTCATTTCTTTGATCTTCGAGCTATAATTTCTGATGAACGTTTTCATCTGATTAATATATGGACGCATCGACCCGGTGGTATCCAAAACAAACACCACGTCAGTTCCCGTCGTGCCCATATTATTATTTGAACGCTTGTCATTGATTATTGGACCGTCTTGCGGAGTAGACTGAATAGCCTTATTTAACCGAATAGCCGCCTCAAATACACCATCATCGATTGGCCCATTGGTATTGGCATATTTACCGTGTCCATCCGTATCCCAAGCAAATTTTGAGCTGCCACATACATAGTCATGACCGAGACACCATAGTCCAGTCTTTACATTATCTTCATCTGGCAAAAATGGTTTTCGTGCACCAAGGGCACCGTTATCAACAAAACAATTAGCAATTTCGCGCCGATAGGTTGATAACTTTTTCTTAAAGCATGCTGGCGGCAAAATACCTTCACCCTCTGGCAAATATAATTTAGGATCGCCAAACAACATCGTAAAGACTATCTTCTGCTTGATGTCAGATGATATACCAGGCAAGGTCTGTCCAACCACCTGCGCACCCTGTGAGTAACCTCCCAAAATGAAAAACTCTTTGGGACATTTGCGGTGGCGAGCAGTTAAATAGGCGTTCAATTCTGCGACACCTTGATCGACGCTTTTGCCATAATCATATCTCATACCACCACTCATCTTGGCGCCAATGGCATTGCCATTCATAAGATTACTAACATTAACCGCTGGATATTGATTACCCCCGTAACTTTCGCTGCCTAGTTCGTAGAAATTTAACCTATCTTTACCTACCCTATCTTGAAGTTGTCTATAAAACGTCTCAGTTTCTTTAGCCTTAAGTCCTTGTCCAGAGCCACGAGCAAATATAGCTGTAGTTAAGGTGCACTTACCGTCAATGCTTTTCGCCTTAACATTAGTATTAAGGGTGGTGATATTAACAGCTATAGCCATGACGGCTATCGTAATAATTAATCTACAGCGCTTAATCATAAATATAACCCTTTCTTCTGATAAATAATTCTATATTCGTCTTATTGTCCGATTTTTTATGATCAATCATTACATCAAACTGATAACCTCCCCTCTCTCCAATATATTCACATAAATCTAATGTTTTATTATCATCGTAATCCATACACCGACTATGGTTTACATTAACCTGTGAAAAATTGCCAATAAACTTTTTGACATCCTTCTGTGTAATTTGGTTTGGTACAGTCCAGGCCTTAGATATTTCTGGGCAAGCTCCTGAAAAACATAATAATTGCGGTGGAACTATTGCATAAGTAGTCTGCTGCCACCCCTCAAGCGGCCTAAAGCTGTCCGCCACCGCCTCAATATCTTTCGTACTACCTCGCCACAATACCAACCAAGCTACTAGTCCAACCAAGACCATCAAGCCGACAAATAAACACAATACTATCTTTTTTAAGTTATTTTTTTCATTACCCTTCATGTAGACCTCCTTATAATCAAAAGACGCCCCAAAGGGCGCTTGAAAACTAAAATAATTGGCATATTGACTGGCGGTGCATAATCACAGACCATATACTGTTATTATAGCTTATGGTTTGTGCAATGTCTATCCTAGGCTCAGGTTATTTTCTCGCCCACTATAAACAACATAGACTGCCACCACCCCAACCAGTTTCGTTAACCATGAAACGACGCTGGCGCTACCAGTGGTCGGGGTTTTACTGTCTTCCGGATTCAGCCAACTGTCATCCATCCACAAACCCAGCGATGGATGGTTTTTGATAATCAGGAAATCCTCATCTGCGAGGTTTATCTCACTACTATAGTTATACTCGTCAGAAGCAGCATCCATTGCTAACTCATCTGGCTCATCTAGCTCGAGCTCTGCTGACTCGGTCAATTCTTCATCAGAAACAGGCTCTTCCAGCCTTTCAGGTGGCAGCTCAACATCTGATCTTACGTCACCAATCTCTATAACCGCTGTCTTAATTTCATCATCGCACCACAAGTTGTTTTCTCCCGATGTTGTCATAATCACATCATCCGGTTTCTCACGAGGCAAACCATATTTTTCCAGTGCTTGCGCTGGCGCCTCCTTTGACTCAACGGTAAGGGCCGATTTAATAGTCGGTAGAGCAGGGGCTACGAGTTGCTCCACTGGCTCATAGTCATCCTTGGTAATTTCAGACACTGATGCTACCTGGAGATTATCCAACGGCTCTGTAGATTCAACCTCATCAGCCACAAAAACTTCCGGCTCATCAATTTCTTCACCTGTCATAATCATCGCTTCCGCTAACGGGCCTGTTGTCACTGCCTCATTCAAAGGCGCTTCTGGATCCGCCACTGACGACTGTTCAACAAAGAATACCACATCCTCCTCGGCCCAGACTTCTTCATCATTGACATGAAAATTCTCTTCTATTACCGCATCATCAAACTGCTCGACTAGGGAAGCCTGCGTTTCATAAACCGTCTGATCCACTACCAGTTCTTGACTACCACCCTGCGGTGGATCGGTCCAAAGTTCATCCTCATCAACAATAGTCTCGACAGGAATAACTGGAGTCGGTGCTTCTGGCTCGATTGCGGCATTCTCCGTCGGTACCACTTCCACCACCTCGTGTGCTACTGACATATCAACAACAGGTTGTGCTGAGTTATGATCAACCGCGGGTTCCTCACTTACAGAAGGCGCCTCCTCGCCATATTTAACATAATCTTGAATTGGTGACGTCATAACCACCGGCTGATCAGGCTGCTCCTTTACTGGCACTGACATCTCCACCGCAACCACTTTTTTGGCAGGCATTTCATGTTTCACATCTTCCATCGGTACATTAACTGGTGTGTCCGACATCCGGACAGAGGACCCCTGCTCAGTGACTAGCGGTGCGCTCTTTTCTTCCGGTTCACTCATTATACGATAGCTATTGTCATCATCCCCCGTGTCATCGGCTATGGTAGTATGTGGCAGCGTTTCTCTTGACGGCACCTCAACTGGTGATACTGGCGACAAACTGTCAGTCGTATCCATCACCTCAACTAACTTTGGTTCTTTTACCTCAATCTGCGGTGATGCTTGAATATCACTCACTACCATATCGGCAAAATCGTCACTTACCTTGTTCACATCCTTGACAGCAGGCGCGACTGGCTCAGCTTCAACTGCCATTGACGTTGGCAAAACCATTGTATCTTCCAGTGTTAGTTGCTCGCTCATCTCAGCCGGTTCATCAAGGACAAGATTGATAACTTGTGGCTTTGCCGCATAATCATCTACTCCCGCATCCTTCACAACTTCAATGGTAGTCTCCACTGCCTTAAAATCTTCCTCATCATGGATATTACTCTTCTGTTCTTTGGGGTAGCTATATTCCTCTGATATATCTTCACAATCCAGAACCACCTCCACCACCTCAGGACTTGCTACTTCCGATATTCCTTCAATTTGACTCAAGTCGCCAGCTTCATCAGTCTCCGGTGTCACCTGTGCCCAAACGATCTCACCTGGCGCTTCGTCCTCTCGGAGTAATTGTTCCAGTGTACTCAGCTGTTCTTCAGACTGAGGGTTATCCTTGTTTGCCATCATTGCAGCTTGACGATCTTGGCATAATCCTAAGTTGACACAACCAAAACACGCCGCGCTGCCAAAATTTCGACAAAACTCAGGATCAATCGGTGCAGAGTATTCTTTTGTGTCGTTATCAGATATAGCAACATCAAGTTCCGCCTCGCCACTAGCCACTGCCACCAAGTCAAGCTGATCCGCGCCACCAGCCACTACTTCGTCAATACCAGACGAAAAATCCTCACCACCAGCACCATCTCGCAGCGACGAAAATACATCAAAACCACCGCCATTGTTGTCCGCAACGGCTGTCGACGCCAATCCTAATTCAGCCGTCACCAACTCACTCATTGCTCAAAAAATGTCTCCGTTGAAATATGCGATTCATTAACGCCAGCGGCGGTTAGTTTTTGCCAAACATCGCGTACAAACGGCAAGCTGCCGCAGACTAGAAAGTGCGCATCGTCCGGCGTTTCAGCGACGATTTTCGCCACCTCAAACCGCCCATTCCGCCAACCATCTGTTTCCTCAACCTGCTGGCGGGTACTAAACTTTTTGACGGCAATATTTGACGCTGCCAACTCCTCCGAGAACACCATATATTCTGGCGATTTTTGACTCAAATAGAGAAAAGTCGGCTGCTGGGCATCCGCCAAAATACTCCAAATCGGACTCAGCCCGCACCCCGCCGCGATGCCGACCAGCGGCCGCTCGGTTTGCGGGTTGAAATCGCCGTACGCCCGGCTAATGTGCAGCGTGTCGCCAACGTGACGCGAACACAAATAACTCGAGAATTCGCCGCCCACATCCTTGACAGTAATTGACATCAGTTCCTCACCTGGGCGCGAGGAAATACTATATGCCTTGCCTTCGCGCACCTGGCTGCCCTCAATAAACACCGTGATATATTGTCCCGCCATAAAGTCAAACGGCCGCACAAAATACAGCGTTGTCACCTCGGGGTTTTCCTGGCGCACCTGCACAATTTCAACAGTTAGTGAATCACGCATTCGTCAACATACCTTTCCATTATGTTTTGAGCGGCCCTAAATTCTTCGTCAGTAAAGGTGTGGTAATTGGCAAACTTCGGGCTAATAGTAGTACCGGTGCGAAAATGCTGCAGGGCAAAGCGTTTAGCTCCTTTGACCAACTCGCCGATCTTTTCAAAATCCGCCACCTCCAGCTGCTCGCGAACGATCGTCGTCCGAAATTCATGACCAATTCCCGAGTCAATCATCAGCCGTACATTGTCTTTGATTGCCGTGAGATCAATCGGCCGCGCCGCAATCTCCACATATTTTTCCAGCGGTCCCTTGACATCCATGGCGATGAAGTCAATCGTCCCCTCCTCGACCATGCCGCGCACCATGTCAGGATATGTGCCGATGGTGCCTAGCTTGACGCCAAAGCCAAGGCTCTTAATCATCCGGCACAGCACCGGCAAATCTTCGTTAACCGTCGGCTCGCCGCCAGAAATCACCACGCCGTCTAGCTTGCCGATGCGCGATTTCAGAAAAATCATCGCCTCTTCGACTGGAATGCTTGGTGCCAACCGCTCGGGCAATACCAGCTCCGGATTATTGCAGTAGCCGCAGCGCATATTACATCCGGAGCGAAACAGTGCTGCCGCCACGTGCCCTGGATAGTCCACCAGCG
>CAUOVX010000005.1:0-31356 GCA_963508115.1 uncultured Candidatus Saccharibacteria bacterium | reverse complement strand
CTAGCGGTTAGGACACCGGGTTCTCATCCCGGCAACCCGGGTTCGATTCCCGGTAAGGTCACCAATATAGGATCAAGGGGCTCTTTGGAGTCTTTTTTTGTTTATCCTTCAATCTGTAAACATGCTCAAAATCTTGCCATATGCGGGCAAATTTATCCATAAAATTGAGAGACGGGCTGAAGCGCATCTGTTAAATTACAGTATAAAACCGGTATCCTGCAGCTCTGGTGGCTTTGGCAACATGAGCATACTTTTTACAAAGATATTTGGTATAATGATAACGATTTAATATATATGCCAAATCGGAAGGCGCTGGTTGTGTTTGTAGTTTTGCCCGTAAAACGACTTGCATTAATGTTTAGGGCAAAACTTGATTTGTGCATGGACTAGATACCTTACGGTGTTGTTTTAATTTGGAGAGGAGTATAAGTAGTGGATGAAGAAACATTTGATCGAGTATATGGTGGAGCCGTCAAAAATATGTCAAGCCTTGAGGAAAATGAAGAACATAAAAGCCGTACAGAAAAAAATAAAGCGGACACGAAGTTAAAAGAGCAGCAGCTCGCCTTACAACAGAAACAGCAAGAAACTAATAGTTTGATAGCTATAGGAGGACTTACACTAGGTAGCGTGCTAGTCATTATATTAGCTGTATATCTGTTTGCAAAATTACGCAAAACAAAAAGAGCTAAACAGTTATGATATTAGCCTGTGATAATAAGATGAGAAAATAGTAACTACATATAAGTCAAAATAGCCCAAAACATGGTGCACATCATTTTCATGCTGGGGCTAAATATTATCCATTATTTATTTTCAGCCAGTCATCTCATCTATGGTTGTTATAGCGTACTTTTAACTACTCGCCCAGCTGCTCGATCACTTCCAACAGTTTCCGGGGCGTGATATCAGCTTTGATGAGGTAACCGTCGATTCTAGGCAGTAGCTGCGACTTGGATTGGTCGTCTTGCTCAAAATTGGTCATGATGAGAATCTTGCTGTTAGGCACTAGATCGGTTTCGCCGTTTCTGAGGGCGTCTAAGATCTGATCGCCACGCTGTTCTGGCAACATCAAGTCCAAAATGATCAAGTCGTACGGCTGGTTACGCGCTGCCACCAAACCGTCATTGCCGTCCACCATCCAGGTGACGGTGTAGCCGGCACGCTCCAGGCTGCGCACGTACATTTCGCCGATAAATCTGTCGTCTTCGATGCATAAAATTGTTTTGATCGCCATGATTACTCCCTATACATTTTGTGATTTTTTATCCACCCGCCGTCGGTGCGAATGAGCCGATTGTTTAGCTGGCCGTCTTCTAATAATTTTTCTTTCACCGAGGCGTAGACAGGAATGGTAAAGGAAAAAATTGAGCCCTGGTTCTCCTGGCTGCGCGCGGAGATGCTGCCACCGTGAGATTCGACAAAGGCTTTACAGATGTATAGGCCGATGCCAGTGCCGGCCACTGTTTCGCGTGATCGGTGCGAGCGGTAAAATTTGCGAAAGAGGTTTTTGATCACGCCAGCTGGCATGCCGACGCCGTTGTCTGAGACAGAAACTTCTACAAATTCGCCTTTTTGCACGGCGGAAACTTGGACAATTCCGCCTTCGAAGCTGTATTTGATAGCATTGTCGATGAGGTTAGAAATCACTTCCCCGATGCTACCACGGTCGGCTGCTACGGTCGGCAAATTGCTAGGGATGGATACATTCAACATGCGGTGCTGGGCTGAGGCGCGCAGCTGCATGTCGTCAGCGATGGTGGCGTAAATAGCCTCCAAGGTGTCTTCACGCAGATGTACGTACAGGTGGTGCCGATCAAACTTTGAGACGTTGAGGATGTTATTGATGTAGCTGGACAAGCGATTAGCGGAAACGGTCAGACGATTGAACAATTGTGGCTCATCATCCCGCAGGCGGTCGTGAAGTTCTTGTTCCAAGATGTCCAAGTAACCGCGGATGACGGTGATGGGTCCACGGAGTTCGTGCGCTGCAAAGGCGATGAAATTGAGATCCTCTTCTTCGGGTAAGTATTTGGCTGAGCGATCAAAGAGGATGATGACCGTTTCGCCAGCTGCACCTTTTTCGTAGGAAGCGCTGACGTCATAGAACTTTTGTGGCGCGGAGGTTTTGGATTGAGCTGGTACACGTGTCCACTGGTGGTGAGCGGTGATGTTGTCTTTGGCGACTTCTTGGATCCACTCATTGATGGAAATTTCATCAATAAAGTCTAGCCCCAACGTCAGTACGCCGTCCATGTCGGAGACCACAGGCGCGGTCTCATTGGCAAAGATGATGTTTTTTTGGTGGTCCAATACGACGATGCCGCACGGCGTGTGATTGAACGACTGAATGATGGCGTCAAGTTGAGATGAAGCTTTTTTGGCAGTTGGCTTGGCTGGCGTGCCGTTGGTATATATAGCCTCAAGCACAGTCTGAAAACCAGTGCGTGCGTATGCTGGCGAGTTGATCTTGGCTGGCTTTTCGGCGGTCAGCTCCCCTGTTTTGTAGGCCGCGGCGTAGAGGACGTCACGCATCGGTTTGCTAATGAATGGTGTGATGGTGATGGCGCCGATGATGCCTCCGACTGCGCCGAGCAGGATGATGATATACCAATTAACTTCAACGGCCGCCAGGTTCGTCAATATGAGATGAGTGATGGTCGCAAAAGCAGCAGCGACGCCGACAGGCAGCAACAATAGCAATACCGACCGACGCATGTAATATCGATTGTAGTCGCGAATCGATCGGCGACGGGTTACTGCCATGCAATACTTCCTCGCCCCGGTGTAAAGGCGGCGATCCACGTCTGGCCGCGGTTCAACGCGATGTCTTTGCCGGCGGCGTCGACCAATTTCAATTCGGCACTTTCGTTGTCACGCTTCCAGGTGGCTTGAGCTACGACGCCATTTTGAAAAATATACGCTTTGCCAGTGCCGACGGTGATGACATCTTCGTAGCCTTCGCGGCTGCCTGGGCGATGTTCGACGTTCACTTCCAGTGCCACGATGCTGTTTGGCGCAATCTGCCCAGCCTCGGCGTCATTGTGTGGTTGTCCTGCTAGCGTGCGAGCGTAGGTGTTAGAATCTTTGTTGTAGGTGTAATTGGTGTTAAATAGCGGACTACTGAAATTGATGGCAATCTGAGTCGCATTTGGTGTTTCGGCAGGCTTGCCATCGGCACGCTTGAATCCAGTGAATACTGATTCGTTGTGGCCTTTGGCAGTGTTGGTTTGGTCAATTTTCTCGCCTGAGGTGTAAGCATTGTGTGGTGCGCGTCGATCATTGGCCCGCCAGTATGAATTGCCATTGCTGAATTCGTCGATGTCGTGATATTTACCGTTGCGAACTGTGCTCAGGGCGTTGGCGCTACCACCGACGTGGAAAATTGAGGCCTTGTACGGCGTTGACCACTGCAAATAGTACAGGCGCAAGCTGCGCACTGGGCCAATTTTGGCCGGCTTATTTCCCTGGTACAACGCGAAGAAACGAGTGATACCACCTTCGGCGACAGCTTCGTAAACGATGCCGGCTTTTGATAGTCCAGACTGTGGTCGTGCGTTAGGGCTATTTTCGACAATTACACCAGCGACGGGAGCTTTGACCGCATTAGCGTCAGCCACTTCCAGACCGGTGAGTGACGAATAGAACTTCTCTTTTGGCTTTTTGGTGCCAGCGAAAAATGGCGAACCGCTGTCTGATTGGACGGAATACATGGCGATGATGAAGATAATCGCAACAACCGCCGCGCTTACGACAAGTGCCAGCGCCAAATGGTGTTTGTGGACCCACTGAGTGAACGCTTTGAATTTGGAGTGATTGATGAGTTTATCCTGAGGAATTCGAGGCTTTTCCATATGATTAGTATAGCATGTCGCTTATGCTAATAAAACTAAGACAAGGTGCGTCGGCCTTCAAGCGCATGCGACAGCGTGATCTGGTCAGCGTATTCTAGGTCGACTCCCACGGGGATGCCGCGAGCCAGTCGCGAAACCGTCAGCGTCAACCCAGCTTCTTGGATGTATCGCTGCAGAAACAGCGCGGTCGATTCACCTTCTACTGAGGCATTGGTGGCGATGATGATCTCAGTGACGCCGTCATTCTTGATGCGCTCAATCAGTTCGGGAATGTGCAGCTGTTCTGGTCCGATGCCGTCAATTGGTGAAATCGCTCCACCCAGCACGTGGTAGGTGCCGTCAAACTGACCAGTGCGCTCCAATGCCATGATATCCAGCGGTTCTTCGACGACGCAGATGAGCTGGCGATTGCGGCGACTGTCAGTATAAAGCGGCGACACGTCATCGCCATCGTCAATCAGCGCAAACGTCACCGGACAGGTTTTGACGCGTTGATGCAACTCATTTAAAGCTTGAGCTAACCTTTTGGATTGTCCTGGCTCGCGCCGCAAAGCAGCATAAGCGTAGCGTTCGGCAGTTCGCGGACCAACTCCCGGTAGATTACCAAATTCATCAATCAACGCCGTCAGCGCTTTTGGCAAAATATGAGCACTCATTATTGAGATTAGATGCCCAGGTTACCCAAGCCGCCCATCAATGGCTTCATTGTTTCAGCAGCGACTTCTTGAGCTTTTGCCAAGCCATCACGCACCGCAATTTGAATCCAGTGCTCGAGCTGTTCGATGTTGTCTAGATCTACCATATCAGGATTAATCTTGACTGATTTGATTTTCAATTCACCAGTGATCTGAACGATGACTGCACCGTCGCCAGCCTCTACTTCGATGATTTCTTTACCGAGTTGTTTTTGTGCTTTACGTAGCTGTTGCAGCATTTTCACCTGATCAAAAGCCATAATGTTCCTCCTTCAATTAACTCACTTATTATACCGCATTATTCACTAAGTTTGTAGACATAAAACCGATCGCCCGCCTCAGCCCAATCATTGGTGATGACGCGCGTGATAGTTCCTGGGATGCCAGTGATATTTTGGCGAGCAGCGCGCGTGACGACTAGTTCTTCTTGAGCACCCTCTGCTGGTAGGCCGTCGCTGATGGATATTGCCCTATTATGCTTATTCATGTGGCTGGACAAAGCGTCGTACAGCGGTTTTTCGGCAGCTGCCACGACGAATATATATTTCTTGTTTGCGGTGTCGCGCAGTAGTGTGTCACGCACAAGACTCAAATCTTTGGAATGTTCGCGCACGGCGTCGGGTAGATCGTGGTAACTGTGGACGTATCGATTGACGCCGCTTAGGGTCATGACACCGACCAAGATGATCATTAGTACGAGTCCGGTGCCGCGCGCATATGGGTTCTTTGGGAATAATCGATACCATTCATACAGCAGTCGTTCTACGCCAGTAGCCAGCAAGATAAACATTGGCACAGAGATGATCATATTGACTTGAGGCGCCAGGGCGAGTAGCGGCAATGACAAAAATAGCCAAATGTTGACCACGTAGGACCGAGCGGTGTGCCAGTTGCGGAAAGTGATGATCATACCAAGGAACATTAGCGCTACGGTGCTGACGTCAATGGCTGGCAGTACTTGCCCGTTGGAGATGTATGGCACTGGCCAGAAATAGGTTCGAACGATAATCTTGAGGTTTGCTAAGACATCAAAGTTGAGTGATGACCAGCCTGATACGTCCAGTAAGAAGCTGTGATGTTTCAGGCAGAAATACACCAGTGGCGCGCTTACCAGCAGAAAGACGATGAATGCTGGCGTCCAGCTGGCGCGATATTTTCGTGAAACGATGATGTAGCGTGTATATGGGTGCAATAATGCTACCAAGATGAGACCAAGGTTGAGGTACCAGAAAAATGGCGTGTATAGGCTAGCGGCCATGACGGCGGCGAGGAGGATTTTCCAGAGTTGGGCGAACTTGGCTTTTTGGATGATGAGGCTGGCGAACAGCAAAATCAATGACGCCGTGGTGATGTAGATGATGCCAGGGGTGAAGCTTTGTGCTAAGTAGATGAATTGACCAGTGGCGATCATGAGAGAAAGTGACAGCACGGCGATACCTGGTTTGAACCAGTGCCTGAGGAGGAAAAAGAGTGCCAGAGCTGCCAAACACATCAGTGTGATGGCTGGTAACTTGATGGTGAGTGTGCTGACACCAAATAGCAAGAACAGTGCCGCTTGGAACGCGTGTAGTGGCAGATTGACGATGGACCAATTGCCTTCCATGAGCAAGTTGGTTCGTGCGACCATGTTGATTTCTGATTGGCTGATGCCACCTGGCGCGTACAACAATGCCACGCTAATGACTGCAGAAAATATCAGTATCAAAGCACTATAGCCCCAAAGATAGCGCCAACGGTAAAGAAACAGATGAGACAGAGTTTTCTTTTTCACTGCGGTTTATTATAGCATGTTTCGTTAATCATGTCGTCTGTCGAGACTCATGAAGCGGAGGCGTTCTGGGTGGAAGTATAACTGGACTTTGCCGACAGGACCGTTACGGTGTTTGGCGATGATGAGGTCGGTGATATTTTGAACTTCTGGGTTGTCTGGCTCGTAGTAGCCTGGACGGTAGATAAAGCTGACAATGTCGGCGTCCTGCTCAATGGATCCGGATTCACGCAGGTCGGCCAGCTGTGGAATTGGTGGCGTGCGCGACTCGACGGAACGGCTCAGCTGACTCAGGGCGATCAGCGGCACGTTAAGCTCACGAGCGATCAACTTTAGGCCGCGGGAAATTTCCGACACTTCCTGGACACGGTTACCGTTGTGATTATTGGTGGCCTGCATCAGCTGCAAGTAATCGACGATGATCAGGCCAATTTCGCCTTCATGTGCCAGGCGGCGAGCTTTGGTGCGCATCTCCAAAATGCTGAGGCCCGGTGTATCATCGATGTAAATCGGCGCCTCCGCCATCTCGCCCATAGCTTCAGACAATTTGGCAAAATCATTATCGCTCAAGTTTCCGGTGCGAATATTCCAGCTGTCAACTCCTGAAGCGTCCGCCAGCATGCGGTCGACCAATTGTTCTTTGCTCATCTCGAGGCTGAAAAATAGCACCGGCTTTTTCTCAATTGTTGCCACGTTGTACGCCAAGTTGGTCACCAGCGTGGTCTTACCCATGGCTGGACGAGCCGCCAGGATGATCAAGTCGGAACGCTGCAGCCCAGCGGTCATGTTGTCGAGGTCGCGGTAACCAGTGCGAATGCCACGGAGCGTGTCTTTGTTGCGGTGTAGTTCTTCGATTCGGTCAAAACTATCAGTCAGAATATTTTCCAGGCTAATCAGATCTTGTTTGAGCGATTGGTCGGAGACGCTAAATAGTTCAGCTTCGGCTTTCTCCAATAGCTCCTGAGTGGTTGTCGATTCGTCATAGCCAAGCTCAGTGATGTCAGCGCTGGCTTTGATGAGTCGGCGTCGTACGGCTTTTTGCGCCACCATCTCAGCATAGGCTTCAGCGTGTGCAGCGGTCGGCACGTAGTTGGTGAGCTCTGTCAGGTACGCCGAGCCACCGATAAGGTCCAACTCATCTTTGCGTTTCAGCTCATCGGTCAAGGTCAACAGGTCGACTGGCTTGTGCTTTTCAAACAGGCGCATCATACCCGCAAAGATTAGTCCATGATTTTTATCATAAAAATCAGCAGGATGCACGTGCTCAGTCGCATCTGCCAAGACTTCTTCGTCAATCAATATCGCGCCCAGCAAACTCTTTTCGGCGTCCAAATTTTGCGGCGGTAATTTACCAGATGATGTATGTTGACTTGCTTCACTCATTTATAATTCCTCCAACTTCACTTCTTCGCCACCGCCCATCATAGCAGCGATTTCCGCCAATTTTTCGTCTTCAGGTGGTTTCTTCTCTCCGATTATATCAATTTCTAGCTCCATCCCCGCCTCTGCAGTGATGATTTCTGCTAGTAGCGGTCGATTTTTGGCATCATCCAATTTTTTCTTGTAAAATGCACTGCCCGCAAAAATAGTTAGTTTATCTCCGTCAAACGCCCACTGACTTTTCTGGAGCAGTGATGATAGGCCGACTGATTTCTCCTTGGCTTGTTCGATTACCCTGTGCCAGTCCAGTTCCAGCGGTGTGCTAGATTTACGTGGTTTCGTGGACGACTTTTTAGCTGGCTTGATGTCTTGGCTTTCGGGCGCTTTTTTGGCTGGTTCAGCTGACTTGATGCTTTGATTTTTCGGTGATTTTTTTGCCGATGGAGTTGGCTCGGCTGAGGTTGAGATGACGGCTGGTGTTGCGGTGGCAGCCTGAGCGACCGTTTTCTTTGGCGCGGCTGGTTGAACATGATGTTTCATGAAAATAGTCAATAATTTCAGGTCGGGGTGCGAATGGCGATCGACCTCGATGAGCTGCTGGATGAGTTCAACAAGCTCTGGATTTGTGCGAAGTCTGGCGCGAGCGATTGACAATAGCTGGTGCGACACCACAGTCGGGCTGATGCCACTTTGTTCTAGCTCTTGCAGAATGCTAAGGATGCGCGCAGTATCCTCTGATTGATACGTATCAAGGAGTTCTTCTAGCGTGGTTGCGTCGCTCAGACCTAAGTATTCCGTTACCATGGCGACGGTCAGTGGCTGGTCGGGCATGGCCAAGATTGACAATTGATCGAGCATACTGATGCCGTCGCGAAATCCACCGCGCGAACGTTCAGCGATTAGTCGTGCGGCGTCCGCCTCGATGGCAAAGCCCTCTTTTTCGGCGATGGCTGTCAGCTGGCGTGCCATGACGTCAACTGAGATGGGGTGAAAGAAAAACTGTTGGACGCGACTAAGGATGGTGGCGGGCAGCTTGTCGGCGTCGGTGGTAGCCAAGATGAATACTACGTGCGCCGGTGGTTCCTCCAGGGTCTTCAGCAGCGCGTTGAAGGCAGGCTTGGACAACATGTGAACTTCGTCGATGATGTAGATTTTTTTCGGTGCGGAAACGGGCGCGACTTGGGCTTTCTCGCGCAGGGCGCGGATGTCGTCAACACCGTTGTTGCTGGCGGCATCAATTTCGATGATATCCAGATGTGAGGCTTCCTCGTCGTATGGCAACTGATTAATCTCATGCGCCAAAATGCGCGCTACGCTGGTTTTTCCCACGCCGCGCGGACCCGTCAGCAAATACGCATGGGCGATTTTCCCCTGCTCCAGCGCTCGGCGCAAAATGTTGGTCACGTGATCTTGCCCCAACACCTCGTCCAAGCTGCGACTGCGATATTTGCGGTACAGTGCTTGACTCATTACTTATGTATTATAGCGCAAAGTGCGGGATTAGTAAGCTCTTTAGCGGTCAGAAATGGGAACTTCTTCGCCGCTTTCTAAAATCATGGTCTTTCTCGGCCAGAGTTCTATTGGTCTGTCAATATACGGCAAGTCGGTCGCTTCTGCGATGGCTCGCATGGCCATGTCTATTGGCGCACGTAAAGCCCGGCGGCGAGACTCATGATCTGTTGAAATAGCATAGCTTTGATGGGCTGCTCTATAGTCAATGGGGTCACACAAGGTAACATGGATCTGTTCGTCTTGAGGTGTATATGCGTCCAGATCGGTAGGCCATGGTTCATAATGAATTCCTACTGGCAATAAGTTGGGTTTCACTTCCTCTGTGTTTGCCTCAAATAGAATCCGCGATGCGCCCGTTCGGCCTTTGGTAACTTGAGCGTCACCGGTATATGCGCCCTCTGGAAAGATTAGTAGTGAGCGTCCGTCAAGCAATGCTTGTCTGGCCATTTTGAGTCCGACTTCTAAATATTCTTTGCCACCGTGCACCTCGAGCGGTATGGTGTGTAGTGCATTTTCTATTACTAGTCGCCGCACTGCCGTGTCCACAGAGCTATTTTTATACGCCAATCGTGAGCTAATAACAACGTCACAATCCTCCGGCAGACTTGCTGGTATGGCAAAGATATCGCGCATGCAAGCATGATTGGCGACGAATACATTCGGGCCTTCTGGTATGTTGTCGAGCCCGTGTGTCGTAATTGCCATTTCCCGCCCTATGGTCTGTAAGAGCGGTTTCTTTCCCCTGTTCATGCCTGCCTCGCTTTCAAAGCTTGCTTAACAACGCGCGCCACTAAGCGATGTCCTTTTGCTGAAAAATGAATACCATCCGACAGTGGTATGAACGGCAGCTCAATGTACTCACCAAGCGCCTCCTTATTCTGCAAGATTTCTTGTCGTATAGCTTCTGATTGTTCGGTGAATTCTGGACCAGAATCTTCACCAGTTGAAAATGCTGGTGGTAGGATATATATGATGTTAGCACCGTGAGTCAATTTTTGATAATCTATTAAATCTTGGATGATAGCTTGTGCCGTCCTGCCGTATTGCTGTTGTAAATCGTTAGTGCCAAGGGCGATGATGACGATGTCCACATTGCTCGCCTGTTGCAACGCTTCTGCAAACGTATGTTTACCATTTTTGTACGGCTTTGCCTTACAGAAATCTCCCGCTACACGGCCCGATAGTCCGTTTGCAATGATGTGCGCTTTGCCTCGTAATTCTTGCTTTAGACGGTTGACCCATCGGTCGCTATACCGCACTCGCGGCCCCACAAACGTGTCTCCCCAGACGTTAGAATCGCCATAAATAAGAACCCTTTTGCTTGCGTGGTTGCTACTCATATATAAACTCCGTTTTTCATATTATACCATGTTCTGTCAAAACAGCGTCAGTTGCGTGTTAGGTATCTCAAGATCAACCGTACCCTGCGCTATTTGCGCCCGGTGTCCGATAAACCTTTTCACGTTATACGCCAGTAGTTGCCCGTCATATTCAGTGATGAGCACTGAGCCGATGACGCTAACAACCGTGCCAGCCAAGACTGTATTACCTGTCATATCAATCAAACTGCTGAGGTCTCGACCCTCAGTATGAAAATAATCTTCGCACATAATGAGCGTTCGGCTTGGGAAATCCAGCCCCAATTTTTGCTGAATATACACCAATGCGTCAGCTAGGGCTTGTTCTGCCGTCGCATCATCGAGCGGCTGCTTGATCAGCCCCAGTTTTTTACTGGCAGCCACTGTTTCCATGATGCCACTCAGACTGGCAATTTTCGCCTCATATTGCCGGGCGATCAACGCCGAAGCGAACGTCTCCAGTTTCAATGCCAGCCGTGCCCCCTGTTCTAGCAGCCGACGAATACCGCGCGCTTCCTGCGAAATGCCGACCTTTATCACCTCTGGCGAGAAATACGCCAAATACAAAAAATGTGGAGTTTGATTGATTTTTTGCTGCTGCGCCGACACCGAATCGGCGTGATAAAACGCTGGATTAAACCCAGTTCGGTTACGACATTTCAGACAATTTTCATATTTCTCATCGACCGTCGCGCCGTCAGGACAAGCCTGGCTGCAGTGATTGTCAAAATCCAGCCAGCCCGTACAATATTTGGTCGAAACATCAAACGCCAGTGACAACTCCTGCCCCACAACATCACCACGCTCAGCCCTACCGTCAACCTGCCACTCTAAAAATGGCCGATTCTCAGCGTCAAAGCTAGCGTAGCTTAGTAAAAACTCCTCAGGCATAGCACAATTATATCAAAAACCGCCCGACAACTGCGCGGACGGTTTCAAGTGCAAAAATAGTCTACAGTGCTGCTTCAACAGCTGCCCACGTAGCGTCAGGATTGTCCTCTGGCACGATGATGGTGACTTGGTCGCCGATGTTGATACGGAAGAAGGTGACGCTGGCGAGCAAAATGCGATACTCACGGCCATTAGCCTCGACGTAGTAGACGCCGTCGTGTTGCACCAGTGTACCGATGACTTGTTTGCGCGCTACTGGACCGATTTGCTTGTAGATGAAGCTGCCGTCGTCAGCGATGGTTAATTTCAAAATATCGCCCTCAACCAGCTTTGATTTTGAGGCGTAGTTGGCTGGGATTGGGTAATTTTTGCCGTCTGGGCCGAGCATGGTCTGACCGTCAAACACGCCCTCGACGACCTTGCCAGTCACATCTTCGGTGGAGGTTTTTGGCGTAACAACTTGACCGTCATCACCGATGATGCTGATCAGCAACTCTTTTGCCGCCGCCAAATTGGTTTCTGCCTCTTGTATCAATGAGCGCAGCCGCTTTACTTGTTTTTCTGGTAATTCAGACATAGTGATTCTCGCATTTCCCTGTCTATTTTTGATAGTTCTCGTTCTATATATAGCATAGGAAAAGGGTTCGGTCAAGGCTTACATAAGCAAGTTATTTTAGATTTCCACAGCATTTTAAGGGGTGCTTGCAAAACTGTTGCAAATTTTACCCTTGCAATCAAAATACCGCCCATGGTATAGGGCGGTATAATGATTTCGAAAACAAATTGGCGTCATGTTCAGAATGAAATTAGCTGAGCTCAACGCTAGCGCCAGCGTCTTCCAAAGTCTTCTTTGCAGCTTCAGCTTCGTCTTTTGAAACTTTTTCCTTGACTGGTGCTGGTGCGCCGTCAACGATAGCTTTAGCTTCACCGAGGCCCAAGCCGGTGATTTCCTTAACAGCCTTGATGACTGCAACTTTCTGAGCACCTGCGTCCTTCAACGTAACGGTGAACTCAGTTTTTTCGTCAGCCGCAGCAGCGTCACCGCCAGCAGCTGGACCAGCAACAGCGACAGCTGCAGCAGCTGGCTCGATGCCGTATTCTTCTTTCAAGTGGTTTTTCAATTCGTTAACTTCCAGAACTGTCAATTTGGTCAGTTCTTCAGCCAATTTCTTAATATCAGCCATGATATGTCTCCTTACATTATTAATTGATTGCTAAACTTAAACCGTAGCTTTGGCTTCGATGCCATCCAAAAGACCGTGTAAATTGCCGCCCAGCGCGCCCACGGTGTCGTGGACTGGTGAGAGCAATTGCGCCACCACTTCGGCGACCAGCTGGTCTTTGCTTGGTAGACCCGCCAATGCTTTGATGTCAGCTTCGTTGATGCTGAGGCCTTCACCTGAGAAACCACCAGCCAACTGCAGTGCTGGATGCGTCTTTGCAAACGTGTCCAAAACTTTCGCTGGCATGACCTCGTCTTCGGCACTGATGGCGTAGACCAACTGGCCAACCAGGAGGTCAGTGTCGGTTTCTTTGTAGGTGTCGACGCCCTCTAGTGCTACGCGTACCAAGCGGTTTTTGACCACCTTGATGACCACGTTTGCCTCGCGGGCAGCCTTGCGTAGCTCTTGTAGTTCAGCCACGCTCAGCCCCTGGTACCGCGCAAATGCTGTACCTTTAGCGTCTTTCAGAAGCTCGGTTAGTTCAGCAATCAAAGTTTGTTTTTTATCGCGTGAAATTGCCATAAAAATCCTTTCTTTGATTGAGTTAATTTCATTCTTTTCGCCAATTTGTTAACGTGCGGTAATGGAGAATCAAAAAGACGTCTTTGATTCTCGCACTACCAAAGACGTCAAATAAAACTGTTCGTTTCATCCCTCGGCGGCATGTTTACATCTGTTTATCAGCCAGATCGCCGCTGTCTTTGGTAATGTTCCTCACCATTGTAGCAGAAATGACAACGAAATGCAACAGGCATATTATATCAAAACAAAGAGAAAGCCCGCTCCGTGGTGGAGCGGGCGGTGCGAACCTCCTTCCTCTCTGTATCTTATTGCCTCACCAAGGGATGCCCGTCGTGATGACGAGCATCCCTCGGTGGTATGTCACTCCTTGCGCGAGGAGTGACGCCGCCGGGCTTCGACGAAACCGCCAAAGCCCAGTCCTACGACAACCAGACCTGCTGATAGTTTAATCAGCAGGTCGCCGTTGGTGCCGGTGTGCGCCAGCCCGCCTCCCGGCCGCTTGTGCGGCGGCTGGGCGGGGGGCGTGACGACCTCCTGACCCCTTGTGGGGGTCGGGGAGGCGGCCGGCACCGTCGCCGAAGGCGTTGCCTTCGGCGTGACCGTTGCTGACGCGCTGGGCGTCGGCGTCACCGATGGTGTTGCCGACGGTGTCGGCGGCGGTTCCGGGGTCGGAGTCGGTGTTGGTTCCGGCTCAGGCGTTGGTGTCGGCTCAGGCGTTGGTGTCGGCTCTGGAGTCGGGGTTGGCTCCGGGGTCGGCTTCAGCGTGGGCGACGGGGCCGGCGTCGCACTTGGCGACGGTTCCGGCGTCGGAGTCGGCTCCGGTGTTGGCGTTGCCGACGGTGTCGGCGACGGCTCCGGCGGCTTCAGGAGGTAGCTTGCGCCACCTCCGGCCTCCGGCCGCCGCACCGTGGCGGAGGCGTCCCAGGAGCGTTCCTGGGAGGTGATGGTTGCGCTGTCTGTCCACGGACCAGGGTCCGTGGGATCAATGTGGAGATAGAATTCCACGCGGGCTTTCTCACCCTTGTTTAGGGTTATACCCATCTTCAATACAGTGGAGGAGCACTCTATTGTATTGACTGTCGTGCGATGAGTGTATAGGGGTCTGCCCCATACACTTGACTCTTTGTAAGTTCCTGCTTGCGACAGCACGGTGTTGCTGTCGCAAGAGAAAACTTGACCCTGGGACGTGAGTTCATCTCTCAGGATGAACTCTTGGGCGTCCGTGGTAGCGGTCGGGGTTACTAACGTAACCTCGACCAATGAGGGATCATTCGGGTGAACGACACCCCATTTCGAGGCTCCAGGCCCGGGCTGGCTGCAGCCCGGACACTCCCCCACGTGGATCTCAGTCCGGCGGGTTTGACCGCCGATCTCCCACAGGAGGTCCCGGGTTTCCCCGGGAACGAGCGTGTCGTCAATGTCGACGCGCCACCAGCCATACGCCTCGAAGGCGTAATGGTTGGCCACCTCAACGGCATCGGTCAGTGTGATACTGACCTTACCGCCTTTGTAGACGGCGTGAGCGATAATCTCGCCATTTTCGGTGGCGAGATTGATGGGGGCACCGTAATCCCCCAGTTCCGCCGGCGGTGTGAAGGTGATGCTGTCACCTGCACAGTGGCCCTCAGCGAGGGCTAATCCAAATCCGAACTCAACGCCCTCATAAGCGCTGAACTCGGAAGAACCATCGACAGCGCGGATGTACTCCGCGCTAATCTCCTCGGCCGTGATCGGCCGAGGAGTACACGACGACGTTGTCGTCGTCGTGTCGGGGCCCTCGGGGGCAGCGGCTGCCACCCCCGAGAACCCGAAGACCATAGCTAACAGCGCAAACAGCGCTGCTAGCCCATGTCGCTTTTGTGTCATGGGATCTCCTAGCGTATAGGGATTGAAAGGATACAGATGTTAAAGTACTTCTTTGGTTCGCGGCCAGCTGGGCTGGCAAGCGAATCATGAAGACTCTAGCACATCAGCATCCAACGGGCTTTAGTATTCTAGCATAAAATACAGAAAAATGCAATACCCCCACGGCTATCTCGGCGATATCACCCCAGTAAAAATCCCGCCATGATCGGCGGGATTTGATGGGTCAACTGTCAAATTAACCGTATCTAGAGGTTGTTTTCGACCTTGATGCCAGGACCCATGGTAGTGGTCACGGCGACGCTTTTGACGTAGGCGCCTTTGAGGCTGCTTGGTTTTTGGGCGTTCAGGCTGCTCAAAAATGCGCGGGTGTTGTCTAGTAATTTGTCCGCACCAAACGACACCTTACCGACGCTCAAGTGAACGATGGCCTGTTTGTCGACGCGGTATTCAACCTTACCAGCTTTGGCTTCGGTGACAGCAGTTGCCACGTCTGTTGCTACGGTGCCAGACTTTGGATTTGGCATCAAACCGCGTGGGCCGAGCAAGCGAGCGTATTTACCAAGTTTTGGCATGTACTGTGGCGTTGCTACCAAAATGTCAAAGTTCAGCTCTTCTTTGTCCAGCTGCTTCAAGAATTCTTCATCACCGATGATGTCGGCGCCAGCTTTTTTGGCAGCGGCGTGCTCTTCTTCTGGCGCAAATACTGCGACGCGTACGTCTTTACCGGTACCGTGAGGTAGTGACACGGTCGAGCGAATGTTCTGGTCTGCCTGGCGTGGGTCAACGCCGAGCCGAACGTGCAGTTCCACTGACGCGTCAAATTTGACTGGGCTGGTCTCGGTCGCCAGCTTCAAGGCTTCTTCCAGAGTGTAAACCTTATTTTTCTCAATCTTTTTGGCAGCTTCTTGGTATTTTTTGCCGCGGCGCTCTAGGCGTGGTCGAGTGACTGGCTTTGGACCCTTTTTGATGTGTGCTTCAGCGTCTTCGTCCTGTGGAGTGGTGTCACCTGCTTCTTTGCGAGCTTCCTTCTCTGCTTTAGCTTCAGCTTCGTCCAAAGCTTTTTGGCTGCGCTTGCCTGCTTTGGCAACGTGCGCTTCACGGACTTCGTGTTTTTCAGCGCCAGCAATGGCAGCTTCAATCTCAGCGATGGTGTTTTTTTCGCTGACTTCTAGGTTTAGTTCTGCTGCTTTTTCCAGCAATTCGGCTTTTTTGGCCATGAGTGATATCCTTTCTGTGGTGCAATCGGTGCTCGGCGTTTCCCGAATTCACCTCCCAACATTGATTGTTATTCTCGCTGATTATATCAGTTTTGGCGACTGTTTTCAATGAGGCTCGTGTGTCGAACGCCGAAAGGCTGTGACGAAGGTGTTGTTCGGCACCACAAACAGGTCCGCTCGTGAGCTGTCATCTATCGGGACGAGTCGTAGCCCAAATCGCCACTGTCCGGATACTTCCTTACAGTGCAGCTCTGGTTTGGCATTGATGGTATGGTCGTCAAACACCTCCTGCCATTCACCGTCGTTGTCAGCGTAGAATATCCCGTCAACATGAAACTCACCTGGCTCAAGCATATGTTCCGTCAAAAAATTCTCATCAGCCATGAGTTGTGCGCACTGCTTTGCGGTCTCAGTCCGCATTGATTCAGCTATATCTTCAGCTGAATTGTCGCCTTGGCTCAAGTTAGTGGCTGTGTCCGTGAGTACATATTCGACTGCTTTGATTGACTGACTACGCCATTCGTCTTGAAAAGTCGCCAGGTAGTCAACTGACTGGTCGTCGTTTTCTTGTTCAGGGTAGATGAGGTCGATATCTGCCAGTTGATCAAATGGCACAATGGTCTTTGTTGCGCCGTGGGTCATTTCGATATGAAGTTTGGGCAGCAGTTTGGCTTCCCCGTCTTCTAAAACAACAGGTACAAATACAGCGAGTTTGTCAGCGATGATTGGCTCGGTTTGTTTAAAAATATTCACAATGGCTTGACAATGCTCTGAGTCGGCAAGCAGCTCATCAAACTCTCTGGTAGCTTTTTCGGTGAGTCGTTGTATGATGAGCTGCTGTTGTTCGGGGTCAAGCTTGTTGAATGATTTCCTCGACAAAACTCGGTTGACTAGCCCACCAGTATCATAAATCAGCTCGGCGTAATCCGACGGCTCCTCTGGTTCTTGTTGGCGAATCTCCATAATGTGAGACAATTCCAAACTATCGCCGTTGTCGAGCGCCAGACGTACTGTGCGTTCGCCCAGCTCTGAGCTGACTTCAAACCGTGCGACTGCCTCTGAAAATTGTTCGACGCCTAATATAGGTTCGCCTTCGCTGTTGGGGTGAGAGGTTATGGCGGTGATATCGACTGGCTTGCTCAGTAAGTCAGGGGTGAATAGTTGATGGTTCAGGGTTGTCTGTAATGCCTCGTCTGGTACAGCTTCCCTGTTGTAAGCTATGTCCATCAGGCCGCCCAAATCAATTGGCCGCTTCTGGGGACTGGTAAATGACGCTTCACTCATGTATATATTATACCAGTGAATTGCAGAAAAATCAATAGCAGTGAGCTCATTTAATGGAATAGTTGCGTTTTTGGCAACAATGTGATAATATGTGTAATTACTATGGAACGCGAGAAGAGCAATTTCACACCTGGTGGGCATGATGAAGCAAACGTAGATGCGACCTTTGATGACATTATGACTGGTGCAGGTCTAACTGGCGAAGATATGGCTACGGTCCCTAGGAAGTGTCGAGATTGTCCAGTACTAAAGCACAATCTTGGGGGAATAGCTTGTATGCGCCAAGAAGTACAAGAAGGCCTGAGTATAGATACTGAACAAGTAAAACAGCGTTTACTGATGATGAGAGAGGCGGGCCATGAGGCCTTGGTGTCATTGACAGATGACCAGATAGGTCAAATGGCTACTAGTGCTACAGCCCATAAACAAAGAGAGGTCATGGAGATATTAGACAGCTTTGACAGGCAGTCAGCTAAATTACAAGCTGGCGTAGACCGTCTTACCAGTCACTGCGCAGGGCCTCTTAAGATGCGCGGTTCACGGGATGGTAAGACGGTGACAGTAACTAGCTGTATGTCGGGTATAATAACCCATTCAGGTGAGACAGGATTTGCTGACGTACACTACAGTTAGTGGTCTATCGCGTGGTCTGATACAATAGATCATATGGACTTTATCACAATTACACACATCAGAGCACGTCAAATTTTAGATTCCCGGGGTAATCCAACGGTTGAAGCAGATGTCATATTGAGTGATGGCTGTTTTGGTCGGGCTGCGGTGCCGTCTGGAGCGAGTACTGGGTCTCATGAGGCGGTAGAACTGCGAGACGATGAATTACCATTTGGTGGCAAGGGAGTTTTGAAGGCGGTTGAAAATGTCAACACGGAAATTGCTGACGCACTGCGCGGTATGAGTCCGTTTGACCAGGAAGCTATCGACCAAAAGATGATCACCCTAGACGAAACGCCAAATAAGAGTCGTTTGGGTGCCAATGCCATCTTGGCAGTCAGCTTGGCGACTGCTAAAGCAGCAGCAGCGTCACGTGGTGTGGCACTGTTCACCTACATCAACACCTTGGCTGGCAATCCACAGATGAGCTTCCCGATGCCGATGGTCAATGTCATGAACGGCGGTCAGCACGCACTGGGTGCGACGGATATTCAGGAGTACATGATCATCCCTGTTGGTGCATCAACCATTCAAGACGCAGTGACCATGAGCGCCGAGGTATTTCACGTGCTGGCAAAAGTTCTCAAACAAGAGGGTTACCCAACGACTGTGGGTGATGAAGGTGGCTATGCGCCTCGCGTTCGTTACGGTAATTCTGAGCCAATCACCTTGCTTAGCCGTGCCATCGAACAGGCTGGGTACTTGCTGGAGCGTGACTTTGCCTTTGCACTTGACGTGGCTGCCAGTGAGTTTTATCAGAGCCAGACTGAGCAGTACAATTTGTCCACGGAAAACCGCGTGCTGGACACTGACCAGATGATCAAAATGTATAAGGAGCTGCGCGCACAATACCCAATCGTTTCCATCGAAGATGGGCTGAATGAAGAAGCGTGGCGTGGTTGGCAAAAGCTGACGCTGGAATTGGGCGGCACTACACAGTTGGTTGGCGACGACCTGTTGGTCACCAATGTCGAGCGTCTGGAGCAAGCCATTGAACAAAAAGCTGGCAATGCCATCCTTATCAAACCAAACCAAATTGGTACGCTGACCGAAACCATCGCCGCAGTCAAGATGGCCAAAGAAGCTGGTTGGAACACCGTCATGAGCCACCGTTCTGGCGAGACGGAAGATACCACCATCGCCCACTTGGCTGTTGGCTTGGGAACTGGACAAATCAAGACTGGTTCAATGTCTCGTTCAGAGCGCATCGCTAAGTACAATGAGCTGATGCGTATCTCAGAGCTGCGTCCCGACATCGAGCTGGCGCGTCCGTTTGTGCAGATGTAGGGCGCACTAAGCGCGAATAGTGACGATGTTGTCATCCTGCAACTTGATGATGCGTGACGCGACTGCAGTTGTCACTTCTCCGCTGTCGACATAAACACTCACCATATCACCGAAGTACTTGATGGCTTCGGTGATATTGTTAGCTGGTGGCATGCCAGCTGGGTTGGCGCTGGGTGCCAACAAGGGACCGGTTTGGCGGATGAGAGGTGCTAAATTGCCGGTGACCAGTCGAAAAGCTAGTGTGCCGTTTTGGTGGGCGGCGTGCGGAAAATCGTTGCTGGCTGGGACAATGATACTGGTCGGTCGCTCGGCATTCAGCTGTAGGTAGTGCTGACGTTGAGTAGCAGTTAAACCCGGGATGTCGGAGATGTCAGCGACCAGGATGATGCATGATTCGTTAGCTGGACGATGTTTAGCGCGGTGTAGCTGCTCCATGGCGTGGCGGTTGGCAGCGGAAGCGACGATGCCGTAGATGGTGTCGGTTCTGAGGACGACCAATTTGGCACTGGTAAGTGCCTCTGATACACTAGGGTCTGATATGGTGCTGGTGATGAACATTGAATTATTTCACTGGTGGTTAACCGCCAAGATTGTCAATAATAGTTTGCAAAAAGCCTCTGGGGGCTGGCGGTGGTGTTTGGTCTGGCTCTTGGGTCGATGAGGTTTGCTCAGCTGAAGGTGTTGCGGTAGGTTCGGTGTTGAGGTGAATAGAATTAGCGGCGGTATCGGCCGCTTCCTTCAGTATGATCGCTGGCGGAATGAACAAAGCAGAGGTAATGGCTACTGCACCGACAACGGATGTGATGGTGTCTTTGAGTCCCCTTTCGTTCTCTGTTGATAGCTTTGCAAATTCTGCCAGATCCATACCCATATTATATCATATTTAGCCATAACATACAATTACTCCCGCCTGAGCGAGAGTAATTTGTAGTTGACGTGAGAAACTGATTAGTCAGTAACTTCAACGCCCATGCTGCGAGCAGTACCGGCGATGATTTTGACGGCGCCGTCTGTGTCGATGGCGTTGAGCTGGTCTTTTTTGACTTCAGCGATTTCTTCCAGTTGAGCGCGGGTGATTTTACCAACTTTGTCGGTGTGTGGCTTGCCGCTACCCTTTTGGATGCCGGCTTTTTCGCGGATCATGTCGTCCACTGGCTGACCCAATGATTTCCATGCGAAAGTGCGGTCTTCGAACACTTGAATGTGCCCAATGACGTCTTTGCCCATCAGATCTTTGGTGGCATCGTTAAATGGATTGATGAAATCCATCATGTTTAGTCCCCACTGACCCAAGGTTGAACCAACTGGAGGCCCAGCGGTAGCACGACCGGCTGGAATACGTAGTTTTAGATTTCCGATGACTTTCTTTGCCATGATGATAAACCCTTTCAAAATTAGTTGAAGCGTATTGAAAGTGTGCGTAACATAGGTATTATACAAAAAAGTATGGTATAATTCAAGCATGAACGTGCGAGGCCCGCTCCCCATTAAGCGCATCATCAACGCGTTTGGTGCGGTGGGCTACACATTGCTCCTATTTGTTTACGCAATCATCTCCTTGTCCGCTGTAGTGTGGCTGATGCGTCGCGGTAAGTTCTTTGGACTGTCAGTGAATTTGCGCACTGCAGAACCATTGATGCAGACAGCGCCGACAGAGCCAGAACCGTTGACGGCTCAGTTGTTGAGTGCTGCGTTGGGGATTGCCACGGCGTTGGTACTGGTCATCACCCTCACCGCTCTTACCTATTGGCTAGGGCGCGGCGGTTCGCGGATGTTGAAGCGGTCAGTGCGGTTTTGTCAGTGTCCCGTTACCTTGGTGACGTTGTTGGTGGGCAAAGTGCTGGCTTGTGGCGTGGCGACAGGGCCGGTTTTGCTGGCTGGTATTTTGCAGATGGGTAATCTTTGGGTGGTGATCATTTTGTTGGGATTTATCACCGTGGCGTTGATTATTTTTCTGCTGCAGCATTACCTGGCACACACCAGTGAAGTAGTACAGGCCAAAGACGTTTGGTAGTTTGATGCGCGATGCATTATTTTTTGCGTGAGAAAAAGTGCGTGATGACATTGCCGGCAACGATGCCAGCTGCCACGCCGCCAGCGATAGTCAAGGCTTTGACGGCTTCTTTGCCAATTTCTGAGAACATCAACATGCGAGCTATTTTTGGGTCTTTGATTTCAAGGCTGGTTGGAATTTCAGGTGGAGGAGTATCGTCCTCTGGTGCCTGCGCCTCTTTTGATGCGACAGGTAAGCTGTCGTATGTGGAATTTATCATATTGGCCTGGTGTTGCCCCAGGGATATTGCAAAATTGGCAGCAAAATAAGCAGGCATACATGAGAGGTCTTCTTCACACTCTTCCATGGACTCCTCGTACAGTTGGTTTACATGTAGTGTAGCTTGCGCTGGTAGGTCTGCCTGCTTTTTTGGTATACTGTGTGGAGCGATGGCATGTGCTGCAGCCATAGCCGCCTGTCTATCGCTTTCTATCAGATCGGCAAACCAAGCGAGCAAAGATTCCTTTTGCTTTGGCGTTGTCGGTAAGTCTTGTAAATAATGGGTGGCAAGTTCTCGTAGTGCTGGGAGATACTGCATATTTAATAAGGTGCTGGACTTATTTAAGACACGCTGTTGCTCATCAATAGTCTGGTTGGCAGATAGTTTTCCAAAGGTTGTGATTAAACTATTTATGGCGACTAGATGTTTACGAGAGGCATCTGCTAACTCATTGCCATCAGGCTCACCCAGTGCTTCTAACCATTCTTCTGAGGGTTTGGTAGCCTCCTGGGCAGCGTCGTCACTGGGCTGTACAATATTTTCGTTATTATTGGAGTTATCATCACTGGGTTGTGGCATTTCTAGTGTACTCATGGTAAAACCTCTCCACCCTTTTGATAATAATTGATAAATTGGACTGTCTGGTCCCGCGCGTTAGACTTTTTTCACCTGCAACGCGTCAAGTTCAACTGGAGTGTCACGTCCAAACATGCTGACCATGACACGGATTTTGCCTTTGATTGGGTCGATTTCGGCGATCGCACCGTCAAAGCCTTTGAACGGACCATCGGTGATGGAAACAACTTCGCCCTCTGAGAAATCAATCTGATGCTTTGGCTCTTCGACGCCCATGCGCTTTTTGATTTTGGCAATTTCTTTGTCAGAAACGGGTGTTGGCGTGGTGTCGGCGCCGACAAATCCAGTCACGCCAGGCGTGTTGCGGATGATGTACCACGTCTCATCAGTCAAATTCATCTCCACCAACACATAGCCCTGGAAGATTTTGGCTTCAACGACTTTGCGTTTACCATTTTTGATTTGGATTTGTTTTTCTTTCGGGACCATGACGTCAAAGATTTTGTCTGCCATGTCAACACCGTTGATGCGCTGACGAATGGATTCTGCTACTTTCTCTTCGTAACCAGAATAGGTGTGAATAGCGTACCACTGACGGGTTGAGTCGTAACGATTGTTTGCCATAAAAAACTCCTTTTACCTTTATTTCAAAATTTGCTCAAAGACCCAGTTAAATCCAGCGTCAAGTAATAAAATTAGTGTGGTAAGCAGCAAAGTGAAACCAATCACGGTGCCTGTCATGATCCAAGTGTTGGCGCGGGTTGGCCAACGAACTAGCTTCAGTTCGGCCCATGCTCCCTTGAAATAACCAACAAATGAGTCGCGCATGCCTGAATCTGACTCAGGCTTTTGAATGGCGTGTGCTGGTTTGGTGGTTGGTTTCTTTTTGATGGTTTTTTTAGGGGAATCATCCGTTGCCTTGATGCGGCGTACGGTGGTTTTCCCTGTCTGCTTACCCTTTTCTGCCATGTGTTTCTCCCAAATTAAAAAGTCTGTTTTTCACAGACTGTCAAGTATAGCTTAGCACAAAAAATGCATGCATTGCAAGTTTGAGCGGTATTATCGCTTTTTGGCGGGCTTTGCCGGTGGCAGGCTGAAGCTGAAGGTTGATCCGTGATTGAGACGACTTTCCAGTTTGATGGTGCAGCCGAGCTTGCGGGCTAGCTTGGCCGCCACGTAGAGCCCTAGTCCAGTGCCACTGGTTTCGCGGGTGCGGTAATCTTCGGCGCGGAAGAAGCGGTCAAAAATCTTTTTTTGATCACTGCGCCCGATGCCGATGCCGGTGTCCTTGACACCAAAGTAGACTTTGCCAGCGCTGCGCTTCATGATGAGGGTGACCGAGCCTTTTTGGGTGTATTTGATGGCGTTGGTGATGAAATTTTGCAATAATTCTTCAAGGTATAGCCGAGACACATTGACATTGCCGACGCCTGCTCTGACGTCCAGGTTAAATGCTAATTTTTTCTCTGTGGCTTGCGGCTCGTATTCGTGGCGGAGCTTCTCGGCTAGTTCAGTGACGTTAATGAGCTCTGATTCATCAGCAATACCACGCTCCGCGCGAGACAGCGTGCTGAGGTCGTTGACGATGCGTGCCAGGAACATGATTTGTTTGTGGGCTTCGGCAAGCGAATCGTCCAATTTGTCGGTCATGCCGCGGTGCATCATGAGCTGAACGTTGGAGAGTGAGGCTTCAGCGATGGTGATGGGGGTGCGTAGTTCGTGGCTGATCACACTGATGAATTCATCGCGCTCTTCTTCCAAGCTTTTGACGCGAGTGATGTCGCGCAAAATGAGGACGTAGCCGTCCGAAGTGAGTGTGTCGCTGCCGCCCTGTACTGGCGCAAAAGTGGCTGACAAGCGCACGCGGTCACCGCCCTCAAGGGGCATGATGATGTCGTCGCGGGTACGAATGGCTGGCGATTTTCGCAATTCCTTAAACACAGGAACTGGCTGTTTGTCGTTAGTTTCAAAATTTAATAGCTCATCAATGTGTACGCCTTGGATGCTGGCGTTGGTGTCAAGCAGACTCAAAGCGGCGGCGTTGTAGAGGCCGATGATGCCGTGGGCGTCCATGCTGATGATGGCATCGGTGAGGTTGTTGACTAGCGTCAATACGCGGTCGCGTTCCAGCCGTTCACGGGAGCGACTACGTCGTAGCTCTTGGCGTGACTGGTGTCGTCCACGATAGGCGATGACGACGACTGCTAGAAACATCAGCCATGATATGACAAGTAAAATGATGATGGCATAGATAAGATTCCCTCCCTGCATATGTACCAGTATACCATAAGCATTATACGTGTGGAGTGTATTTTTTCAGGGCGTCGCGGTGTCGTTTATAGTGCGGGTCGATGGCGGCTACCTCATGCCAAAATGCTTGCGAATGATTCATCTGGCGCGTGTGGCACAGTTCGTGGATGAGGACGTAGTCCAATAGTTCAAACGGTAGATTCATGAGGGCGATATTTAGGCTGATAGTACCGTTTGAGGAACAACTGCCCCAGCGACTGGACGAATGTGTGAGTCGGGTTTTGTCGTAGCGAAAACCGTGTTGCTCTGCTAAAAATTTGAGGCGGCGCGGCAAATAGCTTTTGGCTTCTTTGCGCAGGGCTTTGACGACGTGGTCGCGAATGGATTGTTGAAAGATGGGGTCAGCGAAATCTTGGTCGTCTCTTGCGCTGATGATGATGCTGGTGCCGACAGTTTTGACGGCGGGTTCTCCCTGTTCCATCAACAAATTGTGACTTTTGCCGATTTGCTGAGGCGTGCTGTATGGAAAGTCGCCTTGCTGCTCGGCGATGAGTTTTTGAATGCTGCGACGTGACCGTTTAATGAGCAGTTTGGCGGAAGCTAGTGGCGCGTGAAGCGGCATGGTGATGCGGATGCGACCGTTGGGAGCAATGCGCAAACTGACGTGACTGGCTAGTGCGCGCCTGGTGACAGTGATCTCGCCAAATTCAGGATCAGTGATGGTTGGCATCTCGCTCCTTGTTTATTGAACCCGTACTCGTCCGCCAATCGATCGGGGCTGAGTACGTATAGAAGCAGCTGGACGGGTGGCGTCGCTGAGTTTTTTCAAAAGCGTCTTTGCCTGCGTATTGTAAGTGTGGCGGCCACTGATAACCATGTAGGGCTCGCTGGCATGCGGTGGTGAGAAAGTTCGTAATTTCTGTTCGAACAGCGCTTCATCGCCGTTGTGTGAACGAAGCCATCTAGCTCTGGACATGGCGGGGTCGGTCTGCACCCACACAAACAATGGCTTAAATCCAGCCTCACGAGCGACTTTGGCGATGTCGGAACGCCAGGCACGCTTTTCGGTGTTGCCGTCGAAAATGATTGTCTGTCTTGGCTTGAGTAACTCTCGAAGCAAATCGATTGCAGCTTTGTGAATCAGTGTGTCATCGCTCGACAATTCACGCAGTGTGTCACTGCTTAACATTGGCGCATTGAACATTTTGGCAAATTCAGTAGCAAACTGTGTTTTTCCCGCCCCCGGTGCGCCGACCATGATAATCAAGTGCGGCGAAGATAACTGCAATGGTTTCATGAAATCAGTATACCACACGCCTGGTGAGAAAAAAACAGAGGGAAAACCTCTGCTATTTTATGGCTCTACGGCTCTATGGCAGGGGAGACAGGACTCGAACCTGCGACACCCGGTTTTGGAGACCGGTGCTCTACCAACTGAGCTACTCCCCTGTGTCTTGGCGTTATTTTACATGATTTTTCCGTCCTCGGCAACTCATTTTGGGTGATTTGAGGAGTCTATCTGACAGGTCGCTGCGTGAAATACTCCTGAAAAACCGTGAAAAACTATTGAAAAAACATAAGCATCGTTTTATGATAAATAGTAGGTATGAAAATATTGATGCTTGGGTGGGAATTACCTCCGCATAATAGCGGAGGGTTAGGCGTCGCATGTTATCAGATGTCACGGGCACTAGCTGACTGTGGTGTGGATATCGATTTTGTTGTGCCCTACTCTGCCGAGCATCCGAATATTGATTTCATGAATGTGCACGCAGCGACGCACTTGGAGGCATCAAAAGATGGTTTTGGCGCCTATGATGATTTGGGCACTTCGGACAAGCAAGCGTATGATTGCGGGCTGGGCGGTATGCGGGCGGTGCAGCGACGATATAACTGCTTTGTGAAAGAATTTGTCAAACAGCATCCTCCAGATGCTATTCACGCTCACGACTGGTTAACCATGGAAGCGGGCATCATCGCTAAACAGCAGTGCAATGCACCGCTGATCGTGCATGTGCACGCGACTGAATTTGACCGTTCTGGTGAGAATGAAGGCAATCCATTGGTGCATGAAATCGAGCAGCAAGGGTTGTTGATGGCTGACCGAATTATTGCAGTGAGCCACATCACCAAAGATATCATTGTCAAGAATTATCACATTCCACCAGAGAAAATCGAAGTTGTCTACAATGCCATTGACCTGGATGAACTGCCACCACACGAATACGACCAAGGAACCTATCAATACTTGGAAGACTTGAAAAAAGAAGGTTATATCATCGTTGGCGCACTGACTAGATTGACAGTGCAAAAAGGTTTGACCTATCTGATTCGGGCGGTGGCCGAGGCTATCAACCAGCACCAAAAAATCGCGTTACTGCTGAGTGGTAGTGGCGAGCAGCGCGACGAACTGGTTGCTTTGGCAGCGCACCTGGGCATTAGTGACAAAGTGGTCTTTACGGGTTTTGTGCGCGGTCGGCAGTGGCGCGATGCCTATCATCTGATCGACGTATTTGTCATGAGTTCAGTGTCAGAACCGTTTGGACTGACGGCGTTAGAAGCGGCGCATCATGACACAGCCCTTCTCATCAGTCGTCAGTCTGGTGTCGGCGAAGTGCTTCATAACATTTTACGATTTGACTATTGGGATACTAACAAATTGGCACGACAAATTGTCATGCTGGCGCGCTCGCCTGCTCTTTTGGAGATTCTCAAGGAAGATGTCAAAACAGAATATGCCCAACTGTCCTGGCATGACGCGGCTCAGCATTGTTTGAAATTGTACGAGCAGGCTCGAACAAAAGGCGGTAGTGCATGAGCCGTCCAGTAATCACCTTATACTTGCACGCCCACCAGCCATGGCGCGTTCGCAGTTATGGTGCACTCGATACAGCAAATCGTCATGATTATTTCAGTGGTGACGGCGACCAAGACAATAAAGAGATCTTTCTCAAAGTGGCAAACAAATCGTACCGACCGATGAACGCACTACTGGAAAAGTTGTTGCATGAACATCCAGGGTTTTGTTTGTCGCTGAGTTTGTCTGGAGTATTTTTGGAGCAAGCTGAGCAATTTGCGCCAGATGTGATTGAGAGTTTTCAGCGACTCGTGAAAACAGGACGCGTGGAGCTACTGGCTAGCCCCTACCATCACAGCCTGGCCTTTTTCTACGATCAGTCTGAATTTGAGAAACAAGTTGCTCTCCATGCTGAGAAAATCAAGCAGGTATTTGGCGTTTCGCCCAACGTTTTGGCAAACACTGAGTTGGCATACAATGATGAGCTTGGGGCCTGGGCGGAAGCACACGGGTATGACGGTGTGCTGGCTGAAGGCTGGGATAAAGTGCTGGGTTGGCGCAGCCCGAATTATGTCTATCAACCAAAAGGCGCCACGCACACAAGGTTGCTACTGAAGAACTATCGCTTGAGTGATGATATCGCCTTTCGGTTTAGCAACAAAAAGTGGAGTGGCTGGCCACTGACGGCTGAAACTTACAGCTCATGGCTCACAGCATCGGGCGGCCCATTGGTCAATTTGTTCATGGACTATGAAACGTTTGGTGAGCATCAGTGGAAAGAACACGGTATATTCACCTTCTTTGAGCAGTTTGTTGGGAAATGGATAACGGCTGGCGGTCAGTTTAATACGGTGTCGCAAGCTCTATCGAACGCACCAGTCGGAGACGTGAGTATGCCGGAAACTGTCACCTGGGCTGACAGCGAGAGAGATTTGACGGCTTGGAATGGCAATGCTTTGCAACAAGAAGCTCTGCGCTATGTGTATCAGCTGGCGCCGCGAGTACTGGCGTCTGGCGATTCTCAGTTGATCAGCGACTGGCGTAATTTGCAAACCTCTGATCACTACTACTACATGTGCACTAAGTGGGCGTCTGACGGTGATGTTCACGCTTATTTCAGCCCGTACGATTCACCATACGAAGCTTCGCTGTATGTGATGAATGCTTTGCGGGATATCTATTGGCGCTCGAGGCATGCTCATTCAACAATATAAAACCCACGGTTGTACACGTGGGTTTTTAATGATACGCGTGATAAGAAACTAGCTTTTACGAGCTTTAACTTCGTTACGACCAAGGTTTTTCTTGGTTTCGGTGTAGGTCGCGTGCTGACGAGCGATTGGGTCGTATTTACGCAGCGTCAACCTACCTTGACCTTTGGTAGTGCGGTTCTGTGTATTGATTGTCGTGTAGTAAGTTCGGTGCTTGCTTTTGTCGCTCACCAAAGCGATCAACTTGCGTTTCGTATTCTTCTTTGCCATAGTTTCCCTTTAACAATTTGTACTTAAACTTCGATTATACAATATAACAGATTATGCAAATTAGTTCAAGCAATTATCAAATGTTCATTCATTGTGCTTCTGTAAAATATATGATACGGTAGTAATAGTAAGATATAACGCATCAGGTGGAGATGATGCAGTAAGGAGTGAGGGTATGGCTAGGCAGTCGTGGAAAACATATATAGCTCGCTTGAAGCAAGCAGCGACGACATCAAAACAAGTAACCGTAAAACATTTGGGCATCGGTATGATGGTGATAGCCATGGTGCTGCAATCAGTAGTTTTCTTCCAAGATTATGCACAAGCCGCGTCAGACGACATGATCCAAGGTGGTGTCGGCAGCAAAGAAGCAATTTTGGCGCATTATGACAAAAATACCAACAATTTCCGCGACGTACTAACCTATAACGGTATCACTAGAGCAGAATTGGTGAATATTTCTAGCACCAAGGTGCGTTATGAGGTTGACTCCTCTGCCCAGTCATGGGGTTGGACTTCACGGTTTTCTGAGGCTCAGGGTCAAAAAGCCCACACGGTTGCCGGACGCACCATTTACTCTCGTCCGCAGAAGTTGTGGGACAGTAGTTGGTACATGGGCTGGGAAGGCAGTTCGGCTGCTCGAGGTAAATTCCGCATCATGTCTTCTTGCGGTAACTTGTTGACCTATAGCGTGCCACAGACTGTTCCGGTGACACCAACACCGCAGCCGCAACCAACGCCACAGCCTAAGCCACAGCCAGCCGCTACCTGTGATAACTTGACCATCACTCAACTGTCACGCAACCGCTATCACATGAGTGCCAAGGCGTCAGCCAAAAATGGTGCCACCATCCAATCCATTTACATCAGAGTGTATGACCCATCAGGCAAACTTGTTGACGCTGGTGGTGTGACCGGTGACCAAACTGGTATAGGTGTTGAACTCAAGACGCCAGGTATATACAAAGCTCAAGCAACAGCTGTCACTAGCCTTGGCGAAGTAACCAGCCCTAATTGTACGGGTAGCTTTACCATCACTGAGGAAACCAAGCCAGAAGAACCAAAGCCGTCAGTTAGTATCACCAAAACAGTCAACAAACAAGAGCATGTCAAAGTAGCAGTCAACAGTGATTTCACCTATGAAATTACCGTCAAAAACACTGGTAAAATAGACCTGAAAGATGTTGTCGTCAGTGACACTGCACCAAAAGAAGTGACTCTGTCAAACAGCAGTGCCGGTAAGGTTGATGGTGCTAAGTGGACACACACCATCGCTAACTTACCTGCTGGTCAATCACAAACATTCTCATTGACCGCTAAGTATGCGAAGTTCGTTGAGGGCAAGCACAAGAACACTGCTTGTGTCGACACGCCGACCATCACTGGTTCTCCAGACGCTTGTGATGACGCGACAACCGAAACCTACACGGTGACGACACCTCCAGCAAATCCACCAACTCAGCCAACGCCAAATGAGCCAAATAAGCCAACGCAGCCGACACCTACGCCATCAGTACCGAATGAGCCGAATAAGCCAGCGCAACCAACGCCGACTGAGCCGACGACACCACCAACCACCAATCAAACAACACCTCCTGCTACCATACCGCAGCCGCAGCCAACTCCTACTGCGCCAACCACTAAGGAATTGCCTCTCACTGGTACTCTGAACACCGCTAGCGGCATCTTGGGACTTGGTGGACTGGTGAGCGTAACATGCGCTTATGTGATGAGCCGTCGCAGCTTGCGCTAATCTACAACAAATAACTACGATAAAATCCGCGCCACAGAACCGGCGCGGATTTATTGTTGGCGGGCGAACAGTTACCGATAGTTGCCAAAGCTCAACGGAAAATCAAAATCTGCTTGATTGAGCGTCGCCATGACGGATTGTAGCTCATCTTTACTGTTTGAGGTGCAGCGCACACTGTCGCCTTGAATCTGGGTTTTTACTTTGGGATGTGCTTCTTTCAGGAGCTTGGTGATCTTTTTGGCGTTTTCTTGGCTGAGACCGTCTTTGAACGGCACGTCTTGCCAGGCGCGCATGTTGGCGGCATTGTGCGCCCCGCCAAGGTCGAGCACTTTGCTGGTCATATTGCGTTTGGCAAGCTGTCGACCGATCATATCAATGATTGATTGCACCTGAAATTCATCGGCGCCGATGACTTTGAAGCCCTTTTTGTCTGGCAGCCACTCAACATCAGCTGGCGTCCCTTTAAAGTCAAAGCGGTTGGCAATTTCCCGCGCTACCAATTGATGAACATTATTCATCTCTGGTTTATTAAACGTGCTTTCTATATCAAAACTAAATTGAGCCATAGTTCCTCCTGATAATTATTATAGCAAACGCTTTTCACCGACAGGATAATTTGGTATAATCAGCTGTGAGTATGACGCCGCGATAGCTCAGTTGGTAGAGCGCATCCATGGTAAGGATGAGGTCTCGGGTT
>CAUOVX010000004.1:0-32075 GCA_963508115.1 uncultured Candidatus Saccharibacteria bacterium | reverse complement strand
TGGTAGCACCGGGTGGACCCGAACCACCGACCTCAGGCTTATGAGTCCTGCGCTCTAACCAGCTGAGCTACGGTGCCACGTCTGAGGGTGATTATAGCATGGTATTGTCGTTTCACCAAGAGCTGAATTGATTTTATCAATATCAAAACCGCTCATGCTTTGCTATAATGGAAAAGATGAAATATGCAGTAGCAGTCAGTGGTGGGGTTGACAGCGTTGTGTTGCTGGATCTTATGGCACATAAAGGGCATCAATGTGTGGTTTTGCACTTTGATCATGGTATGCGTACTGATTCGAGGGCTGATGCGCAGTTTGTTGAAGCACTGGCTCGACGGTATGGGTTTTTGTTTGCAGGCAAAAGAGAAGAACTGCTGGGAGCTAATGAAGCGATTGCCCGGCAGCGGCGCTATGCGTTTTTGTTGGCGGCGGCCGAGAAACATAACGCACAGTTGGTGACCGCGCATCACTTGGACGACGTGGTTGAAACGATTGCGCTGAATGTGGCGCGAGGGACACGCTGGAGAGGGCTGGCGGTGCTTGGTGATTCGCGGATCATGCGACCCCTGACACATTGGACCAAACAACAGCTCACAACCTATGCAGTGAGGCGCCGACTGGAATGGGTTGAGGACGAGACCAACGCCAGTGATATCTATACGCGTAATCGTTTGCGGCGTAAACTGATGAACCTGCCGGATGATGCCAAACAGCAGCTACACGATTTGTGGCAAGAGCAGTTGGAGCTAGCAGAGGCGATTACTGACGAGTCAGCACAGCTTTTGACGGAGCCGCTCAATCGGTACTTCTTCATCAGTATCGATATGGCTGAAGCAGTGGAATTACTGGCGGAATATATTCGAAATGCATTTGCTACTTCCCTGCTGACGTCGCAGCTCGAGCGGGCGGTGGTGGCGCTCAAGACGGGTAAGCCCGGTACGGTCTGGCAGATCGGTGAAGGGTTAGAGATGAAATTATCACTAAAAACTGCTATAATCAAAAAGATTGATTTAGGTAGAAAGGATTTTTCAGATTATGGCGGTAAAGATGCCGAACAAGAATGGCAAGAATAAAATCAGTCAGTTTATGCGACTGGGCCTTTTTTGGGCAATTGTTGTATTGATTGGTTTGGCAGTGTATGCGTCAACTGCGCAGCACGCTAATTTGAAGGAAGTAGCTTTGAGCGATGTGGTCAGCCGAGCGAACAAGGGTGACATTAAACTCATCCAAGTCCAGGGCAACGACCTGACGGTGACGGTTAAAGACCAAGATAAGCCAACAGAAAAATCCATCAAAGAAAACAGCAGTATTTATGAGCAAGGTCTCAAGAAAGACGCGCCGGTTGAGGTCAAGGTTGTGCCGCAGTCACGCACTGGTGAAGTGGTGTGGAATGTTGCCATCACCTTTGTGCCGGTTATTTTGATCATCGGTTTCTTTGTATTCATGATGCGACAGAGTCAAGGGCAAAATAACCAAGCCATGGGCTTTGGTAAGTCAAAAGCGCGGTTATATGGCGAAGACAAAGAAAAGGTTAACTTTGAAGATATTGCTGGTAATGATAACGCCAAGCAAGACTTGCAAGAAGTTGTTGATTTCCTGAAAAATCCAAAGAAATACCGCGAGCTTGGCGCCAAGATTCCACGAGGAGTATTGTTGGTCGGTCACCCAGGTACTGGTAAAACCATGTTGGCACGAGCCGTTGCTGGTGAAGCAGGCGTACCATTCTTCTCAATCTCTGGTTCGGAGTTTGTGGAGATGTTTGTTGGTGTTGGTGCGTCACGAGTTCGTGACTTGTTCACTAAGGCCAAGAAAAATGCACCATGTATTATATTTATCGATGAGATTGACGCGGTTGGTCGTAAACGTGGCTCCGGTATGGGTGGCGGACATGATGAGCGCGAACAGACCTTGAACCAGATTTTGGTGGAAATGGACGGCTTTGACGGCGATACGAATGTGATCGTCCTGGCGGCTACCAACCGAGCAGATGTGTTGGATCCAGCGTTGCTGCGTCCTGGTCGTTTTGACCGGCGAGTTAATATCATGCTACCAGAGCGCAAAGACCGCGAAGCTATTTTGAAAGTTCACTTTAAGAACAAGCCAACTGACGGCACTGTTAATTTGGACGCGTTGGCAGCAAAGACAGCTGGTTCAAGCGGTGCTGATTTGGCAAACATCGCCAACGAGTCTGCCATCATCGCTGCACGGCGCAACAAGAAAAAGATTACTAACGAGGAATTGACCGAAGCCTTTGAACGAGTAGCGATTGGTCCGGAGCGCAAAGCGAAGGTCATGAGCGACAAGGAAAAAGAATTGACCGCGTATCACGAAGCTGGTCATGCTATCGTCGGTCACGTTTTGCCGGACTCTGACCCAGTTCACAAAGTTACCATCATTCCGCGCGGCGGTACTGGTGGTGTGACCTGGTTCTTGCCGCCAGAGGACAAGAGCTACACTAACGTTTATGAGTTTAAAGACATTTTGGCCCGGGCTATGGGCGGACGTGTGGCTGAGCAGATTTTGTATGGTGATGATGGTATCACTACCGGGGCAGGATCTGACTTGCGTAACGCGACCCAGATTGCTCGCGATATGGTGATTGAGCAAGGTATGGGTAAGGCTCTGCGTGACCAAGTCTTTCACGAAGATAATGGTGGATTGATGTTTGACAAGATGACCCGTGAGCGACCGTACTCAGATGAAACAGCGAAGCAGATAGACCAAGAAGTGGCAGCGCTGATCAATGAAGCGAAGACGCGAGCTATGACGGTTCTGAAAGCCAATCGTTCACATCTGGACAAGCTGGCGGCGGCACTGCTCAAGGACGAAACCTTGGAAGAAGAAACAGTGGCAGAGATACTCAAGGGTACTAAGTTGCCAAAGGAAGCAAAACTTCACGCATAATCGATTATGGGGCGAGTTCGGCAAGCAGTCACCAAAGTGAATCAGCGGCTGACCGTGAAATTGGCAGCCAGTCTATTGGCAGGATCTATGCTGCTGAGCAGCCTGCTGGGATTTTGGCGTGACCGTTTGCTGAACGCTGCCTATATGCCCAACAAAGAAGCAGGGCTGGCTGGTTATGTTGTTGGTCTTGACGCGTACACTGCGGCGTTCATGGTGCCGGACTTTATGTTTGCTATTTTGGTGTCGGGTGCACTGAGCGTGACCTTCATCCCGGTGTTTAATGAGCGCTGGACCAAGGGAAATAAACAGTCAGCGTGGCAGATCAGCTCCAGCATGATCAATTTCATGGCACTGACCACCCTGGCTGCTAGTGTGCTCATCATCATTTTTGCTGATCCGTTGATGCGATATTTCATCGCGCCGGGAATGAGTGAATCAGGTCATGCGTTGGCTGTCAGTATGATGCGGGTGATTGCTGTCAACCCATTTATCTTTGCGATTGCTGCCGTCATCGCTAGCATCCAGCAAGCGGTGGGGCGTTTCACCTTTTATGCTCTCGCGCCAATGATTTATAACATTGGTATCATCATCGGTACCGTCTGGTTTACGAATGGTATCAATATCTTTGGTTGGCAGATCTTTGAGGGCGGCATCATGGGCGTGGCGCTGGGTGTGGTGCTTGGTTCGGTGATGCAGCTCATCGTTAGTGCTGTCGGGTTGGTCGGTTTGGGATTTGACTATGAGTTTAAACTGCACTGGCGTAACCGCGGTTTTCGCAAAGTGTTGAGTTTACTACCAGCGCGTTCGGTTGACCAGGGTATGGACTACGCTGTTAGCTTGGTGGAAGTGAACTTGGCTTCCCGACTGGGTGATGGTGTTATTCGTGCTTATCAGCAGGCTTTAACGTTACACATGATGCCGATCAACCTCATCGGTGTGGCGGTTTCTAACGCAGCTTTTCCTCAGTTGACCGAGCATTTGGGTAATAATCGCCAGGATTTGTTTCAAAAAGATTTGCGTCAATTGCTACGGGTGATCATTTGGATGGCCTTGCCAGTGTCCGTCATAACATTTTTCACGCGAGGGTATGTTGTTCACTTTATCCGCAACACCGGAGACCCGATGATGGCGGGTATTTTGGGATGTCTGGTCGTAGCGATTTTGTTCCGTACCATCTACCACATGGCGGCTCGGGCATTTTACGCACAGCAGGATACAAAAACACCACTAAACATCTCTTTTGCGGCTATTGGCTTGAATGTGGTACTGGCAATCGTCTTATCAATGGTGCTGAAAATGGGCGCCTATGGACTGGCGTGGGCACAGTCGACAGTGGCTGTCATTGAGGTAGTGATTTTATTTGTTGTGTTAGAAAAACGAATTCCGCACTTGTTTGACGCTTCGTTCGTGGCGGCGGTGTTGCGTATGATCGTGGCATCAACGGTAGCAGGAATCGTTTGTTATTTGATGTTACAGGTGTTGCCATTCCGTGAGAGCGACAGTAGCTTCTTCTCAGCCTTTCCGAAGTTTATGATTATTGCTGGTGTGAGTTTCTTGGCTTATGGTCTGATGTCGCGGATGCTCAAATTACCAGAGGTTGAGCCGATCATCAGGCAAGTGAATAAGTTCTTGTTTGTGCGCTTGGACGGGAAACGACGCTGATGGAAGCTATCCGCAATTTTTGTATCATCGCTCACATCGATCACGGCAAGTCGACGCTGGCTGATCGGATGATGGAGATGACGGGTACGGTGGAGAAGCGCGAGATGAAGTCACAGCTGCTGGATAGTATGGATCTCGAGCGTGAAAAGGGTATTACGATTAAGCTTGCGCCGGTGCGGATGAAGTATCATTACCGCCAGCCAGCGGCAACCGCTTCCTCTGAATCGAATGTCGCAGGCAGCGCCAGCGACAGGGCTATCGATTCATCGGAAGGATTGCCACTGGCTGGGTCGTATGATCTCAACCTCATCGACACGCCTGGTCACGTTGATTTTAGCTACGAAGTTAGTCGCTCGTTGCAGGCTTGTGAGGGGGCGGTGTTGGTGGTTGACGCCAGCCAGGGTATCCAGGCGCAGACGCTGGCGAATGTGTACTTGGCGATGGAGCAGGATCTCACGATTATCCCGGTGCTCAACAAGGTTGATTTGCCGGCGGCGGATGTGCCGCGCGTATCCAAGCAGGTGATCAATCTGCTAGGCTGTGACGAGAGTGAGATTATTCATATTTCCGCTAAAACTGGACAGAATGTTGATCAAGTTTTGGAGGCGATTGTTGAGCGAATTCCAGCGCCGACTTCGCCACTGGCGGTCGAGCATCCTGATGTTGTGTTGGCTGATCTTCCGACGCGGGCGCTGATTTTCGATAGTTATTATGATGATTACCGCGGGGTGATTTTGTACGTCAGGGTGGTTGACGGCCAGATCAAAAAAGGCGAAGCGATTCACATGATGGCAACTGGTGCGAACGGCTTGGCGCTGGAAGTTGGTCATCTTAGTCCTGGCATGATCCCCGACCCATCGCTGGACACTGGTGAAATTGGTTACATTGTCACCAACCTCAAAACCACGCGTGAAGCGCGGGTGGGTGATACGGTGACGTTGAAGAAGTATATAGGCTAGCGATGATTGATCCTTGGTTTGATTGTCGTCAAGATGCTCATGGTAGAGATCCAGATCAGCACAGCCTGACGTTAAAACGCTATCACGCTGAGCTATGGACTAAACCGCTACCTGATGGCTGTCAACTGACTATGCTGGATCAGGGAGCCTACTTAATAGCCAGTGACGGTCGGTGTCAGATTCCTGTTTCGAGCGATAATATGGCGGCTACTTTTAGATCTTGGAAGCGTAATAAATTACTTGTTGAGAAGATGTCGCAAGATGTGTTGACGATAATAGAGGATGTTGGTTGGACGATCGGTTCAGAGATTATCTTCCCCAGCGAATTACGCGGCGGTACGCAAACCATCAATCGTGCGAGAGGCTGGCATCGCAAAATTGGTGATCGATTTGACCTAACGTTAGAATGTATTGCCCGCTGGTATCGGGGTGAAGACAGTCCGCTGGCTGATGTTTTTGATCGTTATGGTGACTTTTTTGAGTGGTTTGGTGATTTTCGGGGCTGTGTCGATTTTTTCTTGTTGCAAGATTTTGTTGATGACGAATACCAAGTTAACATACTAACAGATTTTGATAATTTCCAATCGTCACCGTTGCCTCAGACCGTTGAGCAGTACACAGTATATCTGCAGGACTTGACTGACATGCTAACACTGCGGGCTAAGCGTATCGAGCGGTATGCTAATCAGTAGAATCGTTTCACAAAGACGCTATTTCATAGACATAATTAACTTAAGATGGTATAGTATAATCTGATAATCTGTCACAGATAGCTGTCGAGTCATTGCTTGACGGCACTATCGCTGTCCTCAAAGGGACGAGCGATACGGTGACAGTAAGAAAATATTATGATTAGCTATGAATGATTTACCACCAATTACGTTTGCCAGTGGAGACCGCGTTCCAGCTCATGCGCGAACTGCGCCGTCTGGAGTAGAAAGAATTATGTTTGGGGAAAATGCGGAGAAGCCCATGGCGCGGCTTAGCTATGTGAGGCTTGGCGAAAAGGCGTGCTTCGCTGGCATGCTGTTTCGTGATGCTCCGTCTGAATATCGGGCTGGCACTTCCATGTTGGAATATTTCTTTGAAGAGGCAACTCCTGCACTTGGTCTTGAGCCAGGAAATACCTCGGTCATCCGCAAGCCTATCATTGCTTTGTTGCTTGCCAAGTACGGGCTGGAGCCAGACGTCACGTCAGAAACGTGGTCGCATGTTGGGTTGCTGGTGCGGCGTGATACTACTTCGAGGAACCATCCAGCGCTACATTTTGTTGAGGGCAATGAGCCTGAATTTAATGATGATCGGCATCGTCGATATTATGACATTGTGCCAAACAGAGAACTGCCCTATATGTATCCATTAGCCTCACCTTCGAGGCGAGTTGATATCCACACGTCGTATACTCCGTGATGAACATAGATTATAGTAATTCGACGCCATCTCTGTAAAATGCTATAATATGACACAATGACTGAAAAAATTACTGTCCAGCCGCTGCCAGGCTATAAAGAAGTCAAGCCCTTTGTCTACGCGGGCTTTTTCCCAGTGTCCAACGAGGATTATAATGATCTGAAAGAAGCGATAGAGAAGCTGAGCCTGAGCGATTCGGCGCTGCAGTTTGAGCCGGAGAATTCGCCAGTGCTGGGCTATGGCGTGCGGATTGGTTTCCTCGGTTTGTTACACATGGATATCATTCGTGAGCGGCTGGAGCGCGAGTATAATTTGGATCTGATCGTCACCAACCCGAGCACTGATTACCAGGTTAGTTTGACGAACGGCCAGGAATTGGATATCAAATCGGCTAGCGAATTGCCCGACCCAGCGCAGATCACCGAGGTTCGCGAGCCGTGGATTGACGGTGAAATTGTGGTGCCGCAGGACTATATCGGTGCGGTGATTCAGCTGATTGTCGCCAAGCGCGGCCGGCAGAAAAACCTCAGCTACATCGATGAGCGGGCGCTGATTTCCTTTACTGCACCGCTGGCAAATCTGCTGACGGATTTTTATGATCAATTGAAGTCGGTAACTAGCGGCTACGGTTCGTTTAACTATGAGCTGGCGGGGTATCAGCCAGAAGATTTGGTGCGGGTGGATTTTTATGTGGCGGGCGAGATGGTCGATGCGCTAAGTGTGATGTGCCATCGCTCGGAAGCTCAGCATTTGGGCCGCGAGATCGTCAAAAAACTCAAAGACGTGGTGCCACGCCAGAGCTTTGAGGTGGCATTGCAGGCGGCGATTGGCGGCAAGTTTATTGCCCGCGAGAACATCGGCGCTTACCGTAAGGACGTTACTGGCTATCTGTACGGTGGCGACGTCAGCCGCAAGAAGAAACTCCTCGCCAAGCAAGCCCGCGGCAAAAAGCGCATGAAACGCTTCGGCAAGGTTGACATTCCGTCAGAAGCGTTTACAGTGATGCTAAAGAGGGATTAATGATGAAGAAACCAATTATTCATATCGATATGGATGGTGTGTTGGTAGATTTTGAGTCTGCCTTGATGAAGGTTTCGCCTGAGATGCTCGAGAAGTTTGCGGGTGAGTATGACAATATTCCGGGTGTTTTTGCGCTGATGGATCCGATGCCGGGGGCTCTTGAGGCAGTTGATGCTTTGAAAGAAAAATATGATCTATACATTCTGTCGTCATCACCATGGGAAAATCCGACGGCGTTGGGCGATAAGCTGGCGTGGGTGAAACGGTATTTTGGTGGTGACGGCCGGGAAAATATTTTCTTTCGCAAGGTTGTTTTTTCGTCGGTCAAGCATCTAAGCCAGGGTGATATCTTGATCGATGATCGGACAGCAAACGGTGCGGGCGACTTTTCAGGGCGATTGATCCGGTTTGGCTCAGATGAATTTCCTGATTGGCAAGCCATTTTGCGTGAACTATTATAAAGTCGTCAATACTTGGCAAAATATGCTTGCTAACGTAAGCGCTATCGTGATATACTGGCAGTGATTATATTAGACATTGTCATAAAACAATAAAAAGGAGATTATTTATATGGGGTCGCTCTGGGGTAATAGAAAAAGAACGATAGCCCGCGCTGCTAAAGCGGGATGCTTGGTAGTAATCGCTGCGGTGGTTGCGGTGTTTAGTCAGTCAGCTAACGCAAAACAAATCGTCACGTGGAAAGAACAGACTGGCTCTGGTAGCCGTGCTTGGACCTCAATTGCCAGCTCTGCTGACGGTACCAAGCTCGTTGCGACTATGACTGGCGGCTCAGCTTACATCTCAGATGATGCAGGTAAAACCTGGACAGAGCAAGTTGATTCTGGTTCTCGTGCTTGGATTGCAATCACCAGCTCTGCTGACGGTACTAAACTTGCTGGTGTGTATCACTGGGGTGGTTACATTTTAACCTCAGACGACAGAGGCCAGACTTGGAGAAGCAATGGTATATCCGGCGGTTCTTTTGATTGGACTTCGATTGCCAGCTCTGCTGACGGTACTAAACTGGCTGCAACAGCTAAAAACGGCGCAGTATTTACTTCCAGTAACTCAGGCGCAACGTGGACACCGCAGGCTGGTTCAGGCAACCATGCGTGGACCTCAATCACCAGCTCTGCTGACGGCACCAAATTGGCTGCAACAGTTAACGGTGGTGCGGTATTTACCTCAAATGATGCAGGAGTAACCTGGCAAGAACAAGCCGCTTCTGGCAACCGTGCCTGGACTTCAATCACCGGCTCAAGCGATGGTACTAAGCTCGCCGCGACTGTCAATGGCGGTGCAGTATACACCTCAAATGATGCAGGAGTAACCTGGCAAGAACAAGCCGGTTCTGGCAACCGTGCCTGGACTTCAATCACCAGCTCTGCCGACGGCACCAAATTGGCTGCAACCGTCACTGGCGGTTCGATATACGTTTCAGGTGATTCTGGTGTAACTTGGGAAGAGCAGACCACGGCTGCAACTGGCGCTTGGTCCTCTATCGCGATGTCTAGCGACGGTGCTCGCATTGCCGCAGCTATGAATAATGGCTTCATCAGTACCGCGACTGTCAAAGAGGCACCAGTTACTCCGCCAACACCGCCAACACCACCAACTCCACCAACACCAACGCCAACTCCGACTCCAACACCAACTCCTGCTCAGCCAACCAATCCTGGTGCACCAGTTGCCCAGCCAACAAAGCCAACTGGCGAAGGCTACCTAGCTGACACTGGTGACAATGTTTGGCCGCTCGCTTCACTCGCAGCTGTCGGTATTGGTGCAGGTATCCTTTGGATCGTCAAACGTAGGAACAGCTAAACGCATGGACGAATTGGAGCAGTTGATTGCTGATTATCAACCAACTGAGCCAACCGTCGAGCTGATCAAGAAAGCCAAGATTGCCCTACTGACCGGCATTTCTGGCGCCGGTAAAGACACTATCAAAAAGCGATTATTGCAGCTTCCAGATTTTAGCAGCATCGTTTCGCACACAACACGTGCGCCGCGCATCAACAATAACCGCCCAGAAGTTGACGGTGTCGATTACCATTTCATCGACTCGACCATGGCTGCACAAATGTTGAGAAATCAAGAATTTATTGAGGCTAAGTTTGTCCATGGTACAGTCTACGGCACCTCGGCAGCTGAGATTCAGACGGCCTATGAACAAAATAAGACAGTCATAGGAGATGTAGATGTCCAGGGAGCTGCTGAATATGAAATCCTAGCTCCGCAAAGTATTTCAATTTTCATCATACCTCCCGACTACGAAACCTGGCTTACTCGTCTGAAAAGTCGGTATACTACTGAGGAAGCATTTCACGCTGAGTGGCCGAAACGGTTGGCTAGTTCTGTCAAAGAAATGACACAAGCACTTTCTGTACCGTATTATCATGTTATTATTAATGATGACCTTGATCGAGCGGTTCGTGTATGTCATGACATCATCGAACGTGGCGACTTGTTTAATCGGCAAGATGATGAAGCCCGTTTGTCCGCAAGGAGGCTTTTAGAAAATATTCGACAGTATAATGGTATCGTATGAGTTATCGTCACCAGGTTTCTGACCATATCCAAAAACGAGCTTCGGCCCTGCGTCGTTCGCCATGGTCATTGTCTGCGCTGATCGACCAAGCGTTTTTCTTATTGGCCGGTTTGGCTTCATTTTGGTTTGGTTGGTTGGTTTGGCGTGAGGGCTGGTATTCTGGCGGTTGGTGGCTGGTGGCGTTTTTTGCACTGTTTTGGGTTATCATGGCATATCTAGCACTGCCTCGCTTGCACCGTATTTTAAGTAGTTTGTATGTGCCAAACTATTTCATTGGCCGTACGCGGACTGCTGATGGATTATTGGGTGACCCAGTCAATGTGGCGCTCAGAGGCTCAGAAGCCCAGCTACATCAAGCGATGATTGATGCTGGCTGGACGATTGCTGATGAAATCACCGTTCGGTCAGCTTGGAAAATTATCTTTTTTACGCTGACTGGCAGGAGCTACGCCTCAGCTCCTGTATCATCGTTATTCCTGTTTGGTCGCCGTCAAGACTTTGCCTATCAGCAGGAGGTCGATGGTAGTCCTGGTAAGCGCCATCATGTGCGGTTTTGGCGCTGCCCTCAGGGTTGGTTGTTGCCTGGTGGTCATCAGGTTGATTGGCTGGCGGCAGGAACATACGACAAAAGTGTCGGACTGTCATTGTTTACCTTGCAAGTTACTCATAAAATTGATGAAAATACTGACATCGAGCGTGACTATATTGTGAGTACCGTCACCGAACACACACCACAGGTGGCAGTGACAAATTTGAAAGACTTTTCGACGGGTTATCACTCGCGCAATGGCGGGGGCGACACTATTCAGACGGATGGTGACTTGCCGGTCTTAGAACTGGCGGCAATTGTAGCAAATCAGCAGACAATTGCCGAAAGAGCAGGGGTTATTTTGGATGCAACTGCGCATGAATATGTGATTCCTACAGAAGAGCACGATACGGTGCTGCAACAATTATGGAATCGCCGACCGCCGCAAATATCGTTTGCTATTTTGTTTACGGCCTTGGCTATAGCGATTGTTCTGATGGGTGCCTTGTTTGATTTTTTGCTGTTTGATGAATTGCTACATCAGACGACCCAGGACTTTATCGTTGAGGGCTTGGACACTTCTGTGGCCGCCACAGGAGCGGAGTGGACGATTCGAGGAGTGCTGAGTTTGAGCGCGGGCTGGGTCGCAATAACAGCTGTGCTGTCACGAGGTACGTTCCGCGGCTCGAACAAAGACCGATTACTCTTGATGATATTGTCGAGCCTGTCAGTGTTGGCGACGTCATTCACCTTGACTATCGGCAAAATTACCTGGACAAGCGTTGGCACCCTGGCGTTCATCGGCATTAATATCACGATCATCCTGATGTTATCGTCTGACGCAGCCAGGCAGTTCACTCACACTCGTACCACTGCGCGTCGTACCAAACAGAAGACGATTTAGCACTCTACTTGTATGAGTGCCAGATGTACGCTATAATATAGCCATGACTGAACGCCAGCAGGCTATCTTAGCCGCCATCATCGAACAGTACGCTGAAATTGCGGCACCAGTTGGCAGTGTGACGCTCGCCAAATTGTTTGGTGTGTCCAGCGCTACCATCCGCAGCGAAATGGCCAAGCTCGAGGAGATGGGATTTATCGAGGCACCACACACCAGTGCCGGCCGCATCCCGACTGACAAAGGCTATCGGTTTTATGTCAATGGTATCACTGCCGCTCAAATGACTGAACTACCAAGTGGTATCGATCGCAGTGCGAGGGCGATCGAAGCGCATGTTAATTCGCACGTTGATAAATCTGACAGAGCCATCCGCAGCGCGGTTGATAGTCTGGTTGAGCTGACGGGCAATTTCGGCTTTGCCTCGTTTGGTGATCACCTGTACATGAATGGCATGACACAGCTGTTTTCTCAGCCAGAGTTCGTCGAGGGCAATCACGTGCAGGCCATCGCTAGGCTGATTGATAACATCGAACCCTGGCTGATTGAAGCTGCGCCAAACGAACCGCTCAATGTGTTCATCGGTAGTGAAAATCCAATCGGTAAAGCCAGCGGCGCGACCCTGATCATCAGTAAGTTTTGTTCATCGTTTAGTGATCGCAGTTACATCGGCGTGATTGGTCCGACTCGGCAGAATTACCGTCGAACGATGGAGCTGGTGAGGCGAACGGGTGCGATGTTAGAGGAGGTATTGTAATGGCTGAATGGATCGGCAGTTTGCTAAGTGGTTTGCCGACGTGGTTAGTAGTGATTATTTTGATTATTATTTTCATGGCTATGGTAGTGCTTTTTCCCTGTACGTATGGCGAGAAGCCGTTTTGGCCGTTTAGAAGGAGGAAAAAATGACGAAGAGTAAGGCTAAAAAAGCTGAAGATTTGGAGCAGCAGTTGGGCGAGTTGACGCTGGATTTGCAGCGGACACGGGCCGATTTTGAGAATTACCGCAAGCGCGTCGAGGCGGAAAAGCAGTCAGCCCACAGCATGGGTCAGGCCAAGTCAGTGATGAAACTGTTACCAGTGATTGACACAATTGAGCGAGCGATTGCTAATGTGCCGGAGGAGCTAGCAGATAACGCCTGGGCAAAAGGCGTGGCTGGTTTGGGCAAACAGCTCGACAAGCAACTCAAAGAAATTGGTCTGGAGAAAATTGATGCCAAGCCAGGAACATCGTTTAACCCTGAACTGCATCAGGCAGTGCAATTTGATGAAGCAGCTGACGGCGAAAAAGAGGTTATTGCTGAAGAGCTACGTGCTGGCTATACCCTTGACGGCGCGGTGATTCGCGATGCAATGGTCAAAGTCACGCGGCGATAATTTACTGTATTTCACCCCAGACATCAATAGTTTTATTTACAACAATGCTTGCAATCAGAACGTATTAGCGCTATAATTTTTGGCAAGAGTTTTTAACATAAACACAGGGAGAAAAAGGGGATGGCGAAACGATTATTCGTAGCACTAGTATCAGCTGGTGGTATCTTATTGTTAGCTTTACTGTACAACGGTAGCACTAATGCAAGTCAATGGGGCGTTGTGTGGAGCGAGGAGTTTAAAGGCACCTCAGTGCCTGATAGCTGGGACGTATTCAAACAAAATAAAGATAATTATGGCAATAATCACCTAGCCTACAATCCGAGCAACGTCAAGGTTGTCAACAATGATTATCTAGAGATCAAAACGCAGCGCCACTGTGTTGCAAATCTTGATGAACCATTGAATGACTCTAATGCTAGCGAAACGCCATGTCCAAGTGGTAAGATGACACGATACCTTAGCGGTCGGGTGACGAATAAGACGAAGGTGGTGGATGGTACAAAACCTTTCCGCGCCGAGATTCGTGCCAAATTCAATTGGAATGGAAAAAACGGTACACGGCCATCACTGTGGATGGTTAATGGTGTCTCATTAAAGAATTGTAATGATAATCCTAACGCCAATGACCCATACGGTGAGCTAGATATCATCGAATGGTACTCCTACACGCCGGCATACACCTGGTCAAGCACCCATGCTACCTGTTACCATCATGGCGTTTCTGGCAATTGGAAAAATGGTTGGCGAACCAGGAGAATTATCCACAGCGATGAACACCGAGCAGGCTCCAAGCCAGGTACATTGGCCTATGAATGGCATACGTGGGCGGTTGAGTATGACGGTGAGACGGTTAAATACTTCGTGGATGACAAGCCAATCACCGCGTATCATTATCACGCCAGTCCTACTGACAGCAAGGAGATTGAACGTACACCAGCTGCTCCTCTGACAAAATTAGCTGACGCATCATTGATTAAAAAGACGTTTGATGAGGGATGGCGCTTTATCATAAACGACTACGTGGAGGCAGATGCGGATCAGAAACCAATCTCTCCTTCAGATAGCTTCCCGAAGCAAACCATGTTGATCGACTACGTTCGTGTATTCCAAAAGGGTGCGGGCACACAGCCGGCTGAGACACCTGTACCAAAGACGGGTGCAGCATGGTCTAAGCGTGATGCGGCAGGTTCTCAAAATTGGTCCTCAATCGCCGGGTCTACTGACGGCAGTAAATTGGTTGCAGCAGCATGGGGCGGTAAGATTCACACCTCATCCGATGCTGGCGCGAACTGGACTGAGCACCCTGGGGCGGGCGACCGCAACTGGCTAGCAGTTGCCAGCTCTGCTGACGGTAATAAACTGGCTGCACTATACGACTGGGGTGGTTATATCTTTACCTCATCCGACGCTGGCGCAAACTGGACCGCACGTGGTGTCCCTGGGTCTCACAACTGGACGGCAATCGCTAGTTCCGCCGATGGCAACAGGTTAGTAGCTGTGGCCAAAGACAGCACAGTCTTTACCTCATCCGACGCTGGCGTAACTTGGACTGCACAGGCAAACTCAGGCTCTCGTAAATGGTCAGCAGTTGCTAGTTCCGCCGATGGCAACAAGTTGGTGGCAACGGTTGAGGATGACACAGTCTTTACCTCATCCGACGCTGGCGTAACTTGGACTGCACAGGCAAACTCAGGCTCTCGTAAATGGTCAGCAGTTGCTAGTTCCGCCGATGGCAACAAATTAGTAGCAACAGCAACTGGTGGCAGGATTTACACTTCCGCCAATGCTGGTGCAACCTGGACTGAGCGAGCGGCTGATGGACTTCATAACTGGACTGCGGTTACTATTTCTGACGATGGTCAAAAACTTTCAGCAACTGCTGGTGGCGGTGGATACATTTACAGCTCAAATGACAGTGGCGCAACCTGGGTGGCTCAGACGTCTGCTGGTGTGCCAAACTGGGCAGCAATTGCCAGCTCTGCCGACGGCTCGAAAATCGCTGCAGCAGCATACGGTGGCGCCATCTACACGACTACTAACAATGCACCGGTTGGTCCAAGTGAAGAGGAGCAGAAAGTTACCGCGGCTGAAGCAGCAGTAGCCAATGCTGAATCAACCAAGCGTCCATCTGACGTTGCTGCCGCTAAAACCAAAGTTGATGCAGTAGGTGACGCAGGCAAGAAGGCCGCCTTCCAGGCAAGGCTCGATGCGGTAACCAACGCTATTTCTGGTGCTCGCTCAACCCTCACTGCATTGATCGCTAAAGCTAAAGATCCAGCCACGGTTGCCGGCATGAGCAGTAGCACTATCGCCGCTCTTCAAGCGCAGGTCACGGCAGCTGAAGCAGTTATAAATAACGCGAATGCCTCAGTGTCTGAGCTGGACAATGCACGCACAGCCTTACAGGGCAAGCTCGATGCACTGAAAATTGATAAAGCAAGCTTGCAAGCAGCCATCACTGCTGCAGAAGCGACACCATCATACATCAAATCTGATCCGACAGTTGCTTCAACTCTTGCCGCTGCTAAGGCCATCTTGAACCAGGCAAATCCATCTGCGTCAGACCTTCAATCAGCGATCGCTAACCTCAACAGTGCAGTGGCTAGCGCCAAGCAAAAAGAGCAAGACGCTCAAGACGCTGCTCAGGCTGCAGTTGCCAAGGCAGAAGCTGATAAAACACAAAGTGCCGTTGATGCCGCTAAGGTCTTAGTGAATAAGGTGCAAGATCCTGCTAAAAAAGCAGCGCTGCAAGCAAAATTGAACGCTGTTGTTGTCAATCCAGCGCCAACGCCAACCACGCCAACCACTTCAGCGACTGTTGCGCAGCCAGGTGGTGGTACGGTGACTGTTGCTACAGCTGGCACCCAGTGCTACAACATTGCTTCAGCCGCAGTGGCAGCTGCTCCGAATGATTATGACGGCCGTGTCTTGCGTGACATCGTTGGCTTTACCATCAACTGTACCGGCCAGACTGCCAAGGTCGGCTACACAACGCGCGTGACGCTGACCCTGAGTAAACATTACGCTGATCATAGTCAATTAGCCGTGGTCAAGATAAGTAATGGCGCCATCAAAGAAGATATTACTAATCGCGTTATATTTGGCACGACTGCTGACGGTAAGCACACGACGGTGACGTATGATCTGACTGACGGTGGCTTTGGTGATGAAGATAAGGCTGCAAATGGTACCATCGTAGACCCAGTCGGTGTCTACGAGCGCCAACAGCAAACTAACCCTGGCGTTGGTGGTGGTACTGGTAATCCTGCCGGACCTACTGACACCGGCGGTGCGACAACCAACGGTACTGGCAAGAACGCTCAGGCGACCAACAAGGGCGGCTACTTGGCAGATACCGGTGCTAGCGTCATCGCTGTAACAGTAGTAGCGGTAACAGCTGGTGGTGCCGGAGTTTGGTTCATTCGCAAAAAGATGTAATAAAGACACTAAATAAATAATTAGCACTCTTGACACGCGAGTGCTAATTATTTATACTGAAATAGTTGGCACTCGACATAAAAGAGTGCTAAAATGAATATAAGAAAAACCAGATGTGATTATAATAAGAAAGGGGAATCATATGGGTAAAATTATCGGAATTGACCTCGGTACAACTAACAGTGCCTTTGCGTATATGCTGGCAGGTAAGCCAGAAGTTATCGCTAACGCCGAAGGTAACCGTACCACGCCATCAGTGGTGGCAATTAATAAAAAGGGTGAGCGCTTGGTTGGACAAGTGGCTCAGCGTCAGCGAGTGACCAATCCAAAGAATACTATTTACGGTGTCAAGCGTTTGATCGGCCGTAAGTTTACTGACAAGGAAGTCCAAAAAGACCTCGATATCATGCCATACCAGATTGTTAAAAAAGGTACCGGTGTAGCAGTAGAGATGGGCGATAAAGAATACACACCAGAAGAAGTTTCAGCTATGATCCTTAGCAAGATCAAGGCTGATGCTGAGGCATTCTTGGGTGAAAAAGTTACTGAAGCGGTCATCACCGTGCCAGCCTACTTTGACGATTCGCAGCGCCAAGCCACCAAAGACGCTGGTAAAATCGCGGGCCTGGAAGTTAAGCGTATCATCAATGAGCCAACGGCGGCAGCTTTGGCGTACGGCCTCGAAAAAGGCAAAAATGACGAAACCATCGTGGTGTTCGACCTTGGTGGCGGTACGTTTGACGTTTCCATCCTGGAACTCGGCGACGGCGTGTTTGAGGTGAAAGCGACCAATGGTGACACCCACCTCGGTGGTGAGGACTTCGATAACGTCATCGTTAACTACTTCCTGGATGACTTCAAGTCTAAAGAAGGCATCGACTTACGCAAAGACAATGCGGCCATGCAGCGTCTGAAGGACGAAGCCGAAAAGGCCAAGAAGGAATTGTCGACGGTCACTGAATACGAAGTCAACATTCCATTTATCACCGCTGATGCTGACGGACCAAAGCACTTTGAACTGAGTCTGACACGGGCCAAGTTGGAAGATTTGGTGAAAGATTTGTTGGATCGCCTTGATGTGCCAGTTGAAAAAGCACTCAAAGACGCTAAATTATCAAAATCTGACGTCAATGAAATCGTCATGGTTGGTGGTATGACCCGAATGCCAGCGGTGGTTGAGCGGGTGAAGAAGCTGTTCGGCAAAGACCCAATGCAAGGCGTTAACCCAGACGAGGTGGTGGCGGTTGGTGCGGCTATTCAGGGTGGTGTGCTGGCTGGTGATGTTAAGGACGTGCTGCTGCTAGATGTGACGCCATTGAGTCTTGGTATTGAGACGATGGGCGGTGTGTCGACCAAGCTGATCGAGCGCAATACCACTGTGCCGACCAGCAAGAGTGAAGTATTCTCGACGGCCGCTGACAACCAGCCAAAAGTAGAAATCCATGTCTTGCAGGGTGAGCGCGAATTTGCTAAAGATAACAAGAGCCTGGGGCATTTTGAGCTCGATGGCATCGCGCCAGCACCACGCGGTGTGCCACAGATTGAAGTGACGTTTAATATCGACGCCAACGGTATCCTTAATGTTACTGCTAAAGACAAAGGTACCGGCAAAGAGCAATCAATTACCATCCAAAACTCTGGCAACATGAGCAAGGAAGATATCGAAAAAGCCCAGAAAGAAGCTGAGCTGCACGCTGACGAGGACAAGAAAAAGCGTGAAACCGTTGACGCTAAAAACCAGCTAGAAAACGCCATCTACCAGGCAAAGAAAATGCCAGATGAGTTCAAGGATAAGATTTCTGAGGACGACAAGAAAGCGATTGACGAAGCGGTCAAGGAAGCGGAAAAGCATAAAGACGCTGATGACAAAGATGAGCTAGAAGCGGCAATCAAGGCTCTGCAGGACGCTATCATGCCAATCGGTGCCAAAATGTACCAGCAAGCTGCTGAGGACAACAAGGCTGATGAGTCTACGGGTGATAAAAAATCCGACAAAGACGAGCCAGTCGAAGGCGAGGTGGTCGACGAGAAATAATCTCGGCATCGACTCGTGACATAAACTACCCCTCTCAAGGGGTAGTTTTGTATTGTCTGGACCAGGCTTATGCTTGCGCCGCTGCCAGTGAATTGCTATATAAGTAGTTATGCACCAGTTTGATACATATTCTTCGTGTTTTACAGTTGATGAGCAAGGGAGAGTTCATAAGGTAGGCAGACATGTACTGGCATGCGCAGCTAGCCCCCAGGTCGAACTGATGCAACAATTGATGGACGAGCAACCAAAACATCTCCTGGCGCCGCTGGCTATTCGGGCAGCGCAGGGAGAGCCGCTCCACGAAATATACCCGATCATGGGCGCTACATTAGATAAGCAGAAACATATTGTACAACAAAAGATTAATGATGGTGAGATTGGCGCCAGGACAGTGCTCGATATGATGGTACAGGTGACAGAGGCTGCCGGCTACCTTCACGAACGAGGTTTAGTGCATCATGATATCCGATCAACGAATATCTTCTACGATGAGACTGAGGGCCGGCCAATACTGACGCTATTTGATTATAACCAGGTTAGATCTCCGTATGTGCAGACTAGACCGCATTCAAGCTGGAACAGGGAACATGCACCAGAGATTGCCAAGTCAGGCTCGTTCATTGATTACCGATTTGATGTGTATGCCATCGGTATGGTATTTCATGAGCTAACACATGATTTGATTTGGGAATCAGGCAGTGATCACCCAGAATACCGTATCAAACCTGCGCTTGCTCAGCAAAAGGATTTGCTGGAGATCATAGCAATTGCTACTAGACCATATGAAGACCGGTACAGTAGCGCCAGTGAACTCCACGCAGCCTTGTGCGCAGCCGAGTTACATATTTGACGAAGCGCTACTGAATTATTTTTTCATAACCTGCTGGAGTGTGTAGGCAGCAAGTTTTTTGGGAGCGCCTGTTGATGGAGCGGTTTCCATATCATCAGACTCTGGGAATAGGTCATCAACTCGCTCACCAATCTCACGCGACATTGCTTCCCAAAGCAGCTCAATGTCCATAACTTCACGTCGGTCTTGGTAGGGCTCATGATACTCTGCGTGCACCGAATGGTAGGTCGGATCAAGCATAACGGCAATTCTTTCCAGCTGATGCATTGGCGTCTTGCCAACCGCTGGGCGGCTTAATGGTGGCATGTTGTGATAATTCCGCGGCTTGATGGCAATGTTGGCTTGATTGGCGGCATCAACCGTGGTGCCGAGCGTTTCAAGCCGTTTGGTCTCTGCAGTTTCAAAGTCAAATTCTGTTATCAGCCAGGCGTCAGGGTCGCCGCGCCAGTTATCTTTCATAACCGAAAGGGCACTGTACTGAGGCTCTCCGTCGCGGTCTTCCCAGCGGACAACACCAGCGATGATCGGCACTGAAAATATACGTTTTTCACCATTAATTTCTAGCTCTGGCCAAGGGTGTCTACCAGCATTTCGTTGTTCGCGGTCATAATCACCTATGGTTAGCCACTTGAACACACCAAATTGTTCAGCTAGTTCTGGTTCTTCGGCCAGTTTTTTAGCCAGCGGCATTAAACTTTCGATTTGTTTTTCTTCTTCAAGCGAGTAAAACTTTTTCTCCAGCTCTTCAAAGCTCGATGGAGCTGTGCTAAGGTTGGTATTTTGCCGTTCTAAGACTGCTGTTGTTTGTACCATAGTATCCTCGCTTCGACTTGTATTTATGTTTTTACAAAGCCTATGCTTCTCTGTATATCACAGAATATAAAAAAAGTCAAAAGATTATGTAAATTGGCTATCTAACTAGCACTCTATTGACACGAGTGCTAACGAACCGTACAATAGAATACATGACCAAACGTGATTATTATGAAGTGTTAGGCGTGTCTAAAACCGCTTCTGAAGATGAAATCAAAAAGGCTTTTCGTAAAGCTGCAGTGAAATATCATCCTGATAAAGAAGGTGGTGATGAAGAGAAGTTCAAAGAGGTCAATGAAGCCTATGAAGTCCTGAAAGACAAACAAAAGCGGCAGCGATACGACCAATTTGGTCATGCCGGTGTCGGCGGAGCTTCGGGCGGTGGCTTTGGCGGCAATCCATTTGAAGGCTTTAGCGGTTTTGGTGCAGAAGGTGTCAACTTTGATTTTGGCGGTGGCTTTGGCGACATCTTTAGTCAGTTCTTTGGTGGCGGCGCTGGGCGGCAAGGTGGTCCACGGCGCGGTCGCGACATAGAAACAACGGTTGCTTTGACCTTTGAAGAAGCTATTTTTGGTGTTGAGAAAAAAATCAGCCTGACGATGGATGATGAATGTGAACACTGTAAAGGCGAGGGTGTTGAGCCTGGATATAGTTTGAAGACGTGTGATGATTGTAAAGGGTCTGGCCAGCAGATGCGGGTGATGAATTCTATCTTTGGGCAAATTCAACAAGCTATCACCTGCCCAACCTGTAATGGTCGAGGTAAAATCCCTGAAAAGAAATGTTCAGTTTGCCGCGGCAAGGGAACGACGCGTAAGAACCGCGAGATTACGGTCAAAATTCCAGCAGGTATTGATGATGGTGCGGCTATTCGCTTGCGCGGGCACGGCGAAGCGGTCCAGGATGGTGAGCGGGGAGATTTGTATGTTCAGATAAGAGTCAAAGCTCACAAAAAGTTTACCCGTGAAGGCGATATTATTCTTTCAGAAGAACACGTTTCTATGGTTGATGCGGCGTTGGGTACGGAAATTGATGTTGAAACGGTGGACGGTGTAGTGCGCATGAAAGTTCCGGCTGGCACCCAAAGCGGTACTGATTTTAAGCTATCAGGGCATGGCGTGCCACACCTGAGAAATGACGCTCGTGGCCCACATATCGTTGGTATCATCGTTGATACGCCAACCAAATTGAGCAAAAAACAACGTGAACTTTTGGAACAATTTAACACCTCCAAAAAGCGCGGTTTGTTTTCCTGATTAGCCCGTGGTTTATATATAAAACATAAGTGTTATAATTGAGCTATGGAGCTTATGCAGACAGCTCGTAAGGGGCATCATTTCATTTCTCGATGTATCATGATTATGATCATTGTGATGATCGCTTACGGTGCCTATACTCTGCTGTGCGATGTCAATAAACCTCGCCCAGTCGTGGTTAGGGCTGGCCAGGCGACATTGCAGGCTGAAATTGCGGAAACGGCTGAGCAGCGGTATAAGGGTCTGAGCGATCGGTCTGGTCTGACGGAAAACCAAGCGATGCTGTTTAAATTTGAGGGTGATGACAAGTGGGAAATGGTGATGCGCAATATGAGTTTTCCGCTCGATATCATCTGGTTAGATAAAGACAAAAAAGTAGTACACATTGAGCATGAGGTGCAGCCTGATGCTGAGCCGTATGAAATATATAAACCCAAAGTGCCGGCACGCTACGTTTTGGAAGTGGCTGCTGGTGTAGCTAAAAAATCGAGCATCGTCAAAGGCGCCAAAGTAGAATTTACGACCGAGGCGACGCAATGAATGTAGCAGTGTTGCTCGTAGCGGTTCTAGTAGTCATTTTTGTGGCGGTGTTGGTGACAGGTAGGCGCATCGGTCCACTGGCCCTGGCGGCTGCTGCTGGGTATATTTTTGTGGAATTGTGGATGGAAACTGTGCGCGTCATTTTGGGCGGGGTGGGCATCAACCTGCCATGGCTGCCTGATGGCGTGGTGGCGGCGCTAATATTGCTGCTCGTACCCATGGGAATGTTGATGGTTGGCGGCCCAAAATATCACAAGAAACATGAAAAGCTGGTGGCGGCGGCTGTCGTGACTTTGTTGGTGGCGGCGCTATTGGTCGGTGTCTTGGCGAAATATCTTGCGGTTGATGGTGCGGCACAGACAGTAGTGCGGCAGCTGACTTCCTGGCGCCAATATATTATTACCGCTGGCTTGGGGGTGGGTTTGGCGGATTTATTTTTACTGCACACTGTCAAAACAAAGTCCAAGCCTGGTCCAAAGAAGCATTGATATACTGCGTATTATGTGCTAGAATGAAAAAGTTCATTCTTGATGGGCCCATAGCTCAGTTGGTTAGAGCACCTGCCTTTTAAGCAGGGTGTCCCGGGTTCAAGCCCCGGTGGGCCCTCCAGATGACGAACATATGCAGTGATATTATTCGGGTGTGGCAGAAAACTTTGGACATGACGAAGTATCTAGACGACTTAAACGTACCGCCCCGATATACCAAAATAGTAGAAAAACACAGTGATGATTTGAAGAATTTTGTTGGGATGCGATGTGGTGTCCCAATTTTTTCTGGCAGCCAAGAAGTAACTAACCCGACTACCAAAGAGCCAGTTGGATATGCTCAATATATCCAGCTGGGACAAAACCCGGTGACGATATGGAGTGGCATGTCTCGTTACCGAGTAGGTGTCGGGAATGTGCTAACAAAGATTGGTGACCTCCTGGAGCAAGAATATAGGAGAAAATTATCCATTGATATGGGCTTAGCTGGAGTTAGAGGAGCGACACTGGCGGGTGCTGCTGGTGGGGCGCTGGAATGGTTTAACTTTGCTCCAACCATTAGCCTATCTGGAGTGGTGGCAGGAATAGCAACTGGTGGCTTGAGCATTGCATATAACCGCCAGCGTCGTAAAAAAGAGTTTGGAGCACAGATTAAAGGACTGAGTGAATGTTTCTCGAGTATGGGAAGGAGAGCCGTGAGGCCTAATTTGTTAGCACCGGACTCGTATGTTAGTGGTGATATGCAGACTGGTTTGGCGGATAGTCAGGGAGCGGGTAATATCTACTTTATTGGTAATATGCCGGTCGATCAACAACAGCGAGCTGATCGTTTTTGGCACCGGGCTGATCAAATTTTAGAAGAATATGGATTTACAGAATGGCAGGACTATCAGTCTGCCGGCTTGCCGGCGCTAATTGAACGAATATTGGATGATTTTGACGGTAATGGTGACTTTAGTTATGACGAAAAAAGAAGTGCTGGTGATAGTATAAAATCTTTTACGTATTGGCGTGATACTGCAATTGAAGATATGAAATGCCTACAGGATAAAGCGGAGTCACAAAGACTACTGCAGCAGTATGATAGCAAAGGTTCTAAACGGCAGCCGGTAGACAGAAAGGGGACTTTGGTGGCATCAGGCTGGGCATTATTATCAAAGGTAATTGGTCATGAAGATGATGAATTACGGAGGAATGCATCTAGTATGCTATCAAGTGGTGACCCTCGAAGAACAGTTACTCAGCAGATCAGGAGCCTTGACCGTAAATATGAAGAGGACTTTCGTAAGTGTATTAAAAGACTGCGGGAAATTGTTATTGATTCACGAAAGAGAATTAACCAGTCTGAACTCACTAAAACATATGGAGGAGAGAGTAGGCTACAAAAAATCTTCTGGGGAGAATTGAGTGAAATTTTAGCCAGAAACGATATTGATCCATATGATGAGTCGGCGTCTCAGTCCGTGCGATTTATCTTGGACTTACCTAAAATAGTTCCGGGGATCGGGAGAGATCAACTACCTTCAGCTGACAGACTGAATGAGTTACGTGGAATATTCCAAAGAATATGTTCCCGAGAATATCCTAACGTTGAAACATCTTCTTTTTAACATGTGCATTTCAAGAATATATGTCATACTAAAGACATATGATGATACGCAATCTGACCAGGGAGCTGCATATTTCTTGGCTGGTGGCGGCGTGGTGTTTGGGGTTGACAGTTGGTGTTATTGCTATTCATCATTTGTCGCGGTCAACGGTGTTTGACTGGCGGACTTTGGTGCTCGGGTTAGGATTAATGGTTGTGGTGATGGTCTGGCGATGGCGGGCGTTGATGATTGTGGCGCTTATCGCTGGTGGATTAGTTGGCTTGTGGCGCGGTGAGCTGGGCCGAGCCGGTTTGGAGGTGTACGATTCGCTGATTGGCAAAACTGCCGTTATTCAAGGCCGTGTTTTGGAAGATACTGACATCGACAAGAAAGGACAAACGGTATTGCGACTGAGTGATTTACGGGTCAATGGCGAGAAATTGGCAGGACAACTGTGGGTGGTGACGGCTGACAAGCGCCCCATCAAACGCAATGACATCGTTCAGGTTCAAGGAAAATTGACAGCCGGATTTGGGGCTTTTTCGGCGAGTATGTATCGGGCGAAAATTGGCAGCGTTGAGCGTCCAGTTCCTGGCGACGTGGCGGTCGGGGTGCGCGACTGGTTTGCTGAGCGGGTGCGCAAACATATTCCAGAGTCTGAGTCGGCGCTAGGTTTGGGATTTTTGTTGGGGCTACGGCGAGCCATGCCGACGGAACTGAGCGATAATTTGAAGATTGCTGGTCTGACGCACATCGTGGTGGCTAGCGGTTACAATTTGACGATTTTGGTGCGACTGGCGCGGCGGTTATTTGCCAAGCGGTCAAAATATCTGGCAATGCTCAGCGCGGCAACGATGATTCTTGGATTCATGGCGGTAACGGGTTTGAGTCCGAGCATGTCGCGGGCTGGGCTGGTGGCTGGACTAAGCCTGGCAGCGTGGTATTATGGGCGGACGATTCATCCGCTGGTACTGCTGCCAGTTTCGGCGGCGATTACGCTGATGGTCAATCCGCAATTTGGCTGGGGCGATTTGGGCTGGCAACTGAGCTTCGCGTCGTTTACGGGCGTGATTATTCTGGCGCCGTTGTTGCACAAGTATTTCTTTGGCGACAAAGAACCTGGCACGTTTCGGCAAATTCTGGTTGAGACGCTGTCGGCGCAGCTTGCGACACTGCCGCTGTTGATGATGAGCTTCGGCGTGGTTAGTAATGTAGCGCTGATCGCTAATATGCTAATTTTGCCGTTCGTGCCGCTGGCGATGCTATTGACCTTTGCGTCGGGTGTGCTGGCCGTAGTGCCGATGATTGGTGCGGCCATTGCTCTGCCGACGACCTGGCTGCTGAGCTATATGATTCAGGTGGCCAACTGGCTGGCGAGCTTGGAGTGGGCGCAGATGGAAGTGAATATCACTTGGTGGCAATGCGGTTTGATGTATGTGGCGATGATTGGTGCTATATGGTGGATGAAGAAGCAGACGAAATTGGACCTTGGGAGGGTGAATATAGTCGAATGATATAATAGATGCCATGACAAGAATGATAATTTTGATTGGCGGCATGCCAACAACCGGCAAAACAACCTTGGCGCGGGAGTTATCCCGGAGACTGGCATTGCCGTGGCTGTCAACTGATCAAACACGGTTGATAATGCAGGGTATGGCAAGCCCAGAGCAGCACCCGCATTTATTGTCAGCGCACGGGTTGTCAGCAGCTGAGTTTTTCCAGCAATTTTCACCAGAAGAGATAGCTGAAAGAGAATATATGCATGGCGTTGAAGCGTGGCCTGGCAATAAGAAATTAATCGAGGATGATTTTACCTGGCGTGAAGGTTTTGTATTGGAAGGTGTTAATATTTTACCATCGCTGCTACCGTCATTACAGACCGCTAGCGATGTACGATCAATATTCTTGACTGACGAAGGCGATGACGCGTTAAGGCAGGCGATATTTAGTCGTGGTCTATATGCGGACGCTGACACATATGCTGATGAGCTGAAAGAATATGAGATTATGTGGGCGCGGCTGTTCGATCAGCGAATTCAGGCTGAGGCGCAGCAATATGGCTACCCGGTTGTTCACGTACAAAAAGACAGTGAAATTGATGTGCCAAACGTGTTGTCAGCTTTGGGCTTGCCAGTCTAAATTGTCTCACGTCTGTATTTGATATATAATACTAACAGATTGAACATAGATAAACGGTAGGAGAATGTATGTCAGGACATAGTAAATGGGCAACGACGCACCGGCAGAAAGCGATTGTTGATGCGAAGCGTGGTGCGATTTTCACGAAGTTGGGTAATCAAATTGCAATCGCGGCGCGTGGCGGCACTGATCCAACATTGAATTCAAGTTTGGCAATGGCGATCGAAAAGGCCAAGGCTGCCAACATGCCGAGTGCTAATATCCAGCGAGCAATCGATCGCGTGGCTGACAAAAGCGCAGCAGCGCTGGAAGAAATTACCTATGAAGGCTATGGTCCGGGCGGCGTCGGCATTATCATCGAAACAGCAACTGACAATCGCAACCGCACATTGCCAGAAGTGAAAACCGCGCTGGTCAAAAATGGCGGGCGCATCGCTGACGCTGGCAGTGTGGCATTTCAATTCACCCGCAAGGGCGTAATCACTGTGGAAGGTACGGGTGAGGAATTGCTCCTGCAAGTGTTAGATGCTGGCGCTGAGGACGCGGTCGAGGAAGACGGCGAGATTATTGTCTACACCGAGCTGAAGGAACTGGCGAGCGTCAGGAACGCATTGGCCGAGCAGGGCTTGAAGGTGAAAGACGCCGAGCTGCGCTACATCGCTAATACACCAGTTGAGATCGCTGATGCAGAAACCGCACAGAAATTGATGAAGGTGGTTGATGCGCTGGACGACCTAGACGATGTGGTGAATGTACACACCAATGCCAATATCACAGCAGAATAACATTAGCATCAGAAAAATCGCTTCGCTCTCGGGGCGGTTTTTGTTTTGGCAAAAAGTACGTTACACTAAAAGTAGCTAACCATAAGCAAGGGGCAAGCATGAAATATTTGCGTAACACACTACTTATGATACTAATCGCGGCATTGATTATGCCGTCGCCGTCAGTTTTGGCGGCTGATAATCTGGAAGTTGAGCCAGCGTCTAGTGGTGACACATCACAGACAGCTGAGGCGCCAGCAAACGACGCACTACCATCTAGTCCCAACCCGGCTATTACTGTGCCTTCGTCTCAACCAGAGCCAAGCTCAGTTGGCGAGCAACCGACTGCAAAACCGGTAGCACAAACTAATCCACTAGCTGCCGAGCCGGCACATCCAACCTCTCAGCCAGCACCAACAACTGACGAAGCACGCGAAAAAACAGCACCATTGTTGATTTCAAAAATTAGCCCCGACAAGAAATATATTGAGCTGTATAATCCAACAGACAGCAATGTGAAGCTAGCGGGTTGGAAAATTGAACACTATAAGGCTGATGTGAAAACTGGCGGAAAAGAGTTTAAGGATGAGATAGTTTTGGCTAATGATTTTCTGGTGATTTCAAATGATACGGCGCTGACAAAAGCGGTGAAGTTTGACAAGGTACCGAATATGATTCAGGGCGAAGGGTCGGCGGTGCTGTCGCGGACTGACGGGTCACCTGCTGATGTTGTTGGTTGGGGTGAAGCAAAAAAGTTTTTGGGTGCACCCGTGACTGGCGGTATCAAAACTGTCTGGCGCTGTTTTGCTGGTAATCTCATCGTTGATTCGAAGAATAATCTGTCTGACTTTTCGTTGAACAAAACAGATAATGATCAGGAAGTTGCGCCATACGCACGCCCGCATTGCAAAACTCCTGAGCCACCAAAACCGCTGAACAAATGTGAAGGCTTGAAGCTGAATGAAGTCGCCTCTCACGTTGACGAGCCGTTTATCGAACTGGTGAATGTGAGCGACAAGGCTATCACGACAGCTGGCTGTAAGTTGGAGACTAGTAGTAATAATTCACAAGAAGTACTTGGTGATATTGAGCTGAAGCCTGGTGAATTATGGGCGGTCAAGGTAAAACGTACAAAATTAAAATTGCCAAAAATGAAAGGTAAGGTGCGTATCCTGGACGAGGCTGGCGCGGAAATTGACGCAACAGAATATGACAACATGCCAAAGGGTGCCTCCTGGAGTTTGCTTGACGGTGAATGGGTGCAAACGTTTGCGGTGACTGAGAGTGCTACCAATGTATTTAAAGAATATGCGGATTGTCAGAGTGGCTATATGCGTAATGAGTCGGGTAAATGCGTGAAAATTCCAACGCCGGCTACTGTGTCTGATGTGTTGGCGCCGTGTCCAGCTGGTCAATATCGGCATCCTGAAACGCGTCGCTGTCGGAAAATCGAAGCAGCAAAGACGGTAACGCCATGCAAAGAGGGGTATTACCGGAGTGAGGCGACGGGTCGGTGCCGCTCAATTGCCTCGGCTGCTGCTAAAACCTTGAAGCCCTGTCCTGATGGTCAATTTCGCAACCCAGCGACTGGCCGCTGTAAGAAAATTGCCGCTGCCGATGACATTCTAAAAGACTGCCCAGAAGGTTTTGAGCGCAATCCAACCACCCGGCGTTGTCGGAAAATAAAAACCGCCAGCATACCAGTTGTTGGTTCAGCGACAGCGGGTGTTCAACAGGTTGCTGGCGCGACCTGGGGTTGGTGGGTATTTGGTGGCGTTGGCTTATTGGCGGTAGGCTACGGCGCGTGGCAGTGGCGATGGGAGCTGTCGCAATTGATACGCAGATTGCGGCGATGAGTTAGTGACCGAGTAGTCAAATCATTGCTATAATACATACCATGAGAATTATTGGTATCGATCCAGGCACAGGGATTTTGGGATTTGGTGTGATTGATTTTTCGGGCGGTAAGTTTAAGCTGGTCACGGCGGGGGTCGTCAGAACGCCAGCTCATACGCCGATTGATGAGCGGCTGGAGGAGATTTTTGATAGCTTGACGGAAATTATTACTGAGACTAAGCCTGACGTGATGTCGATTGAGAAATTGTTTTTTGCCCGTAACGTGACGACGGCGATTTCCGTGGCAGAAGCGCGTGGTGTAGCGATGTTGACGGGCCGAAAGGCAGGGCTGCCGATTGCCGAATATACGCCGCTACAAATCAAACAGACACTGACGGGCTATGGCAAGGCTGATAAAAAACAAGTCCAGGAAATGGTGCGCTTAAACTTGGGGCTAAAGGACGTGCCAAAACCAGACGACTGTGCCGATGCCTTGGCGGCAGCAATTACTCATGCGGCGATGAATCGGGTATAATTAGTGTATGATTGCACATGTTTTTGGAAAAGTTGCCGAGAAATTTAATGGATCGTTGGTGATTGACGTTCACGGTGTTGGCTATGAAGTTAGTGTTGCGGCTGGCGATTTTGACGCGGTGGTGCTGGATCAGGATGTCAAGTTTTATACCTATCATCATGTACGCGAGCAGGCAGAAGAATTGTTTGGTTTTTCAAGTCTAGCAGCAAAGAAGTTATTTGAAATGCTCATCACCGTTCAGGGGGTTGGCCCAAAAGCGGCACTGGCAATTCTCAGCCTGGGCGACGCGGAGCACGTTCGCAACGCCATCGCCAATGCCGACAGTGCGTTTGTGCAAAAAGCTGCTGGTGTTGGCAAAAAAACTGCTGAACGCGTGGTGGTTGATTTGAGTGATAAGGTTGGCTTGCCGACGCAGTATGGTCGAGCAGATACTACAGTCCAAACTGAACTGAACACCTCTGACGAAGCATTGGAAGCGTTGATGGCACTGGGCTACACCTTGGCTGATGCTACTAAAGCGCTGGAAAATGTTGATGCTAATTTGCCAACGGCGCAGCGGGTGACCGAGGCACTGAAGAAATAATAAGGGTTGAAATATATCCGTTCAGGCTAGCTCGCTTGCAGGGTTCACGACGCTGTACTATTGACTAAATATTACAAATAATATATAATATAGGGCTGTGAATAGAACTACTGCTGAAAAAATTCTTGACGAAAAGTTATGGGAACAACGAAACCGTGCTAACCAAGACGACCCAACAGTGACCGATGCAGAATTGACAGTATCAGCAAAGGTGCTGGACCGATATACCTCAAAGGAGCAACTTGCAAAGCTATTTGATAGCAAAGAACAGGCGGAGTCTCTTGCTGAGTTGTCAGTGAGTCTACTAGCTACCTATCCAAATTATCCATATCACCAGCCGGCACACGGTGTGGATGTGATGCACTCGACGCGCCTACTGACAGAGGTGATTCCAGCAGGCAAGATGAGCTCGGATCAGAAAGACCTGCTACTAGTGGCAGCGGCAGCACACGATGCTGGTTTTAAAGCCGGTCCACCGCCGGACGGTTATGTTACCAAAGAACATTATTCGGTCTCGTTTCTCGATGAGCAGTACAAACCTGGTTCAGCTGAGCACCAGTTTATGGAACGTGCGATCATCGGCACCATTCCTGGTCCAAAAGAACAAATCTGTCGTGATAGCATCCAGGCAAAATTATTGCATCACGCTGACCTTGGCTATGTCTGGCGATCAGGCGGTCAAGATTTTTTGAATTACACCATGCGATTTCGGGTTGAGGAATGTCGTAAGCTGTCGTGGCGGGAATTCCAGAAATTGGAGGATTTATTTTTGCCGAACTATAAAGAACATCTGAAAAATGACATGGGAGAGTGTGGTGTTGCAGAAAAAGTGATTAAGCAGATGGTGCGCCAGGTTGACGAGAATAGACAGTTCATCACTAACCCAGAACTGGATGAACCGAGCCAAGAAATATTTCAGGATTGGCCTATGGCTCATAGTGAGAAGTTGTCATCTCCGTACCATATTGGCAAAACTGTTCTTGCAAGCTCGGGTGTATCTTTGTAAGTGTGAATAAATAGTGTATGACTGGTATAATCCATACCAGGAGGTATCATGAATACATGCGCGACAAAGAAGGACTGTGAAATATGTCCGCTGCTGGTTGGTCAGACGGCGGCTGACGATAATGTCATATTGCAAACCGAACGTTGGGTGGCGGTGCTTGACAATAATCAGTGCTATTTGGGTAAGTCATTTATCACTCTGCGCCAGCACAAGGAAACGTTGTCGGATCTGGACGAGGCAGATTGGATAGAGCTACACCACGTGATTCGTCAACTTGAACGGGCAGTCAAAGAAGCGTTTGGTGCCGATGTGTGTAACTGGGAATGCCTCATGAATAATGCAGTTAAGGCTGGTCAGCCGACACATGTACATTGGCATCTACATCCGCGCTATCTTGGTGGTGCTACCTTTACTGGCGAGGAATTTCCTGATCCAAAATGGCCGCGGCACTTAGAGGACGCGGTGCACATAGTGAGTGACGAGACGTTTCGCGAAATTATGCAGGCGCTGCGTAGTCGGCTTGCAAGCGATTAGCTCAGCCCGCTGTTGATGATATAATGAATGTATGGCAATTGAGAGAATAGTCGACACCAGCTCGCACAGTGATGATACCGAGGAGCAGCGGATTGAAGTTAGTTTGCGTCCGCAGAGCTTTAGCGAGTATGTTGGTCAGGAACGGTTGAAGCGCAATTTACGCCTGGCGATTGACGCGGCCAAGAAGCGCGGCGAGCCGCTGGATCATGTGCTGCTGTACGGCCCGCCGGGACTGGGCAAGACCACCATGGCGACGGTGATCGCCAATGAGATGGGGACGAATTTGCGCATCACCAGCGGCCCGGCCATTGAAAAGGCAGGTGATTTGGCATCGATTTTGACGAATTTGGCGGACGGCGACAT
>CAUOVX010000003.1:0-32912 GCA_963508115.1 uncultured Candidatus Saccharibacteria bacterium | reverse complement strand
AACTACCAATGTGACAGGCGCTGACATCCTGAAGATGATGAATCAGAAGCATGATGCACAAGAATTTAACGTCATCATCAAGGCTGATGTGCAGGGCTCTCTCACCTCGGTTATTGATAGTTTGAAATTGATCGAGACAAATGGTGAAGTTGAATTGCGGGTAATTGGTCATGGCGTGGGTAATATCTCCGAAAATGACATTCATCTAGCAACTGGTGAAAATACTGTCATTTACGGCTTCAACGTTGACCTGCCGCCTGCTGTTAAGCGGTTGGCTTCTCGTGAGAAAGTGGAAGTACGCCTATACCGAGTGATTTATGAACTGCTGGACGATGCAAAGTTGTCCATGGAGAATCTTTTGGCTCCAGAGGTAGTAGAGACAGAGATCGGTGCGCTTAAGGTGAAGGGTGTGTTCCGTACGATGCGTGAAGAGGTGATCGCTGGCGGTGAAATGATGCGTGGAAAGGTCTCAAAGGGCCTCCTGGCTCGCTTGAAGCGTAAAGGCGAACAGATAGCCGAAGTTGAGGTTTCAAGCGTACAGCGCCAGCAACAAGAAGCCAAAGAGGTATTTGAAGGTGAAATGTGCGGCTTGAGTCTGAAAACTGCCAAGAAAATTGCAGTAGAAGAAGGCGATGAACTCGAGTTCTTTACGCGTGAGCTGGTGAAGAAGACGCTCTAGATAGAATACTTAAGCAAGGTTATTGACTTTTTTAACAATTTGTGCTAGTATTTCTTTAGAGAAAAACTCCAACTAATCTTGGCGCATCCAAGTGAAAGGAACCACCACGAATGAATAAAGAAACGCCTGCACCACGTCCGACTACTGGGGACTATTTAGCAGCTAATCAAGGTCAGCTTGACTCTTCTACTAAGGAATATTACCGCTGGAGGCAAGCGCTAATAGATCGAAATACTTCAGGCGACACTGAGCTTGGTAAATACTACCAAGAAGCTGTAGAGCAAAACAAGGCTTGGCAAACGAAGCCTTCAGTGGACGAGAATCCTGAAGGTTTGAGCCTGTACGAGCAAGCACAGCGTGATAAGTACCTTGGCGATCAGTATGATGAGGGCGAAGCTTCTCAATTGTCTCCTGAAGCTCCAGTGAAAATTAAGACTCCAGACGAGAATCCTGAAGGTTTGAGCCTGTACGAGCAAGCACAGCGTGATAAGTACCTTGGCGATCAGTATGATGAGGGTGAAGCTTCTCAGTCAGCTGAAAAGAGTAGGGCACAGCAGGAGCTGGACGCGGCAAGGCTGGCGTTTGCTAAAGCACGTGTTGATGTTGAATCACATTTCTTTAAAGAGTGGTTTGGCGGAAAGAAGCGTAAGGAAGCGCTTCAGGAGGCAGCAGATAAGCTAAAGGCTTGTGAATTGGCTGTCGCTAAGGAAGAGATGGCGTCGCAGATTGAGCAGCTGAACCAACTCTCAGGTGAGGAGTTAGCAAAGCAGCAGGAATTGTTTGCGCAGATGATGGCGGCTCGTGCCTTCCAGGGTATGCAGGAAACGAATCAGAAGACAACGGAAGCGTATGATGAGATGCTTGACCAACGCTTTATGCTTGATGAAGGTGAGCAATCTAAATTCAAGAGAGTTGCTGGCAAGGTTAACAAGCTTGTAGCGTGGTTCAGAAAGGGTGTTACAAAGGCTGGAGATAAGGCCACCAGCGGTAGCACGCTATCTCAATGGCTGAAGCTTGGTGCTGGTGGTGCAGCAGCTGGTGCGGTTACTGCCGCTGTCGCAACTTGGCCAATCACTACGGCAGTTGGTTTGGGTACAGGCTTAGTAACTGCTGGAGTGGTCAAACAATCTGTACTGGAATCACGTCGCGGCGAAGAGCGTACAGTTGATAATTCACAGGATGTCTGGCGGGATGCGTTTAAGCAGGTTGCTAAAGATGCTAAAAACACTGATGAAATGATGGAATCTATGGTTGACGCTTATGTTGACAGGAATCAGAAATCGAGTGAAGAGTATCAGGAGCAACTTCGCAAGAAGGTCCGTTCTGCAATGAGCAAAGTGGCTATCGGTTACGCTGCAGGTGGTATCGCTGAAGGAATCCTGAAGTCAACCGTATTTGGTGCGGAAAGCCATGCTTCTGGAGCAGGACATGACAATATTAACCACGCTTCAGGGGGTGAAAGTACTACTGGCGCAGAGCATACAGGCAGTACTCCTAGTGTAGAAACTCCCGACGGTGGTTCTACTACGCAACCAGAAGTTATCTCGCCAGTTGGTAGCTACGAATATCCATGGGATTGGGCGGTGAAGCAGTTTGGTGTTGAGAATGCAACAAGTGAGCTGCATCGGTTGGCAGAAGTGGCTCAAGCAAATGGCCATGCAATTGAGTGGACTACCAACTTTAATGGTACCGAGTCACTCACGGTGGACGGAATTTCTCAAGCTGACAAGGTTGTGGCAGTATTGAGCCAGTTTAGATAGAATAGTTACGTAAACCGTAAGATACAATAACACAAAAAGGAGATATAAATGTTTGAAATTACTGATGAATTCTTGGCACAAGCTGGTTTTGGGATGTTGCCACCAGAAGCAAAAGAACAGATGCGGCAGAATGTGACCAATAGTGTGCAAGCAAAGATTACTGATCAATTGTTGGCAACTGTGGGTGAGCAGAAATTGGAAGAGTTTGAGGCTTTGCTGGATAGTGAAGATGTGCCGATGCTACTCAATTGGTGCCAAGGCAACGGCATCAATCTGACAGAAATCGTGCAGAATGCAATGAACCAAACAATGACTGAGTTGCAGGCACTGCACAATGACGCACTGAATATGGTGCGTGAGTAACGGTAACTACTAGGTTATAATGGCAATCTTTCGGGATTGCTGTTATAATTTATGGAGAGTATAGACGAAAGAAAAGGAGGACTATGTTCCAACTGAATGACGAATTTCTCAAAGAGCTCGGGCTGGATCAATTGCCGGAGGAGCAGCGCAAGCCGTTTTTGCAGCACATCTACAGTGAGCTGGAGCTTCGCGTTGGTGAGCGGTTGAGCCAAGGTATGAGCGATGCTCAACTGGAAGAGTTTTCTGGCATCATTGATAAGCGTCCGGGAGCGGTAGATGATTTTTTGGCGCGTCATGTCCCTAATTTGATGCAAGATCCAATGTTCCAGCGTTTGGTGCAGGTTTCTGGAGTGCCGATGGATGATCCGCGCTTACGAGACGAATTTGCGGCAACAAAGTGGCTGGAAGTGAACCGACCAGACTATCGAGACGTAGTCGCTGCTGTGTTGGATGAGCTTAAGCGAGAGATTGTGGCAAATCGTGACATGATTTTAGGAGCTGATTCTGCTACTTCGCAAGCAGCAGCCTAGTTATACGGGTTATTGATGTTTATGACCGCGGAGAAACGCTTCTGCGGTCATTTTTTTGCCACTTGGTGCGATGAGTTCGTCGATGATGAGGAATTGTCCATCGTGGTAGCACTGATCTAGGGCGGTTTTTGGAGTGATATCAGGGTGAGCTTTGGTGATGATGAGACGGAGACCGTCAAACATCATGGTAGAGCGAGGAAAACCGAGATAGGCTCTGACTCGTGCGGCTGCCTGTTTGGCGCTGAGGGACTGTGGATCGAGGGGTGCATCCTGTTTTGATAATAATTTGCAGTAGGTGGCGATGGAATCTTGTTGTGGTTTGAGGTGTATGTCTCCGGATATGATGCGAGGCAATAATTCGACCAAGCGTTGTGAACCCAGATTGAATAATTTGCAGTACAGCTCATCACGAGATTCGTTACCGGAGAGCAAGATGGACTCTTGATGGTAGATTGGTCCAGCGTCCATTTGGGCGTCTAATTTTATCAAGGATATCCCAGTGTGGGAATCTAAGTTAGTCATGGCAGCTTCAATGGGCGATGGGCCACGGTATTGTGGGAGGAGTGATGGGTGAAGATTGATGATGCCAGGATTAAATAAGTCGATGACTGCTTGAGGTATAATTTTGCCATAGCTGACCAAAACACCTACGGGCGATTTGAGCGTTTGAATGGCTGGCAAAATGTCTTTGAGGTTGTTTGGTTGCCAGACAGGGATGTTATGTTGGTGAGCGTATGTTTTGACAGCAGGCTCTGATAGTTTACCGCCCCGACCCTTGGGCGCGTCAGGTTTGGTGATGACGGCGGCAATGTGAAATTGTGCTTCATGCAGCGCTTTGAGGGTGATGAGACTGTGCTCTTCGGTGCCAAAAAATACTATCTCAGACATAGTTATTCCCAAAGATCAGTGTTATCTTTGATACTCGTGTCATAATTGAGCGGTTGTAATTCACCAGAATCATCGAGGGTGTAAAATGCATCGTGCGTATCACGGATGTGATCGATGAAGACGATGCCGTTAGTGTGGTCAATTTCATGCTGTAGGACACGTGCTAGAAAGCCCTCGGCTTTGAAGCGGATCTCATTGCCTTCCAGGTCTAAAGCTTTGACGCGAACTTTGGTGTAGCGTGGTACTTTGCCATAGATGTGTTTTACGCTCAAGCAACCTTCAAAATCAGCTACTAAATCGCCTTCGTATTTGACAATCTCTGGGTTGATCAAGGTCATGAAGTCACGAGTTTTCTTGTTATCAAAGTCAGCTCGGACGATGACGACTCGCTCCAAGCGATCTACTTGCACTGCTGCGAGAGCGGCGCTGATTTCATGTGGTCGTGAGTCCTCCCAATCTAACGCGGCGCTAGTCATGTCGTCAGACAGCTGTTGTACATCATCAGTGATGACATGGATACGATGAGATTTTTGACGCAAGTGGGGATTTGGTAGGGCAATAATGTCGTCTCTAGTCATACATCAAGTATATCAGAGGAGGGAAATCGGGTCGAGTTCGAATTGCCAATGTTGTGGTGGTAAGTGGGCTAATATGGCGACTAAATCATCACGTTGGGGGCTTTTGAGTAACAGTTGCCAACGGTAAGTGTCACGCACTCGTTCATAAAATGCAGGTGTCGGTCCTAAAATTTGTACTGTTTTTGGTGCAACTGATTTGAGCGTTGAGGCAAGTTTTTGAGCATTGCGAATGGCAGCAGCTTCGGTTTTGTATACGCAAGTGAGTTTCAAAAGATGGGTAAATGGCGGAAACATGGTTGCTTGTCGTTGGGCTATGGTACGGTGGTAAAAATCAGCGTAATTTTGCGTGAGGCCGTCTTGGATGGCTGGGTGTTGTGGTTGGTAAGTTTGAACAACGACGGTTGTTGGGTGATGTGATCTACCGACGCGTCCGACCACCTGAGCAAGTAGCTGGAAGGTGCGTTCAGCGGCTGCAAAATCAGGTAGCGTTAGTCCAGTGTCTGCCTGCACTACGCCAACAGTTCGGAGGTGTGGCAAGTCTAATCCCTTAGCGATCATTTGCGTGCCGATGATGAGATCAATAGTACCCTCTTTGACGTCTTGGTATAACTTTTCTACGGTCTGGTCGCTAGGAGTGTCCGCATCAAAACGGGCGATGGTTTGCTGAGGAAATAATTTGCTCAATTCTGTTTCGATGCGTTTGGTGCCAATGCCTTTATGGATGATGTCGGCATGTTGGCACTCGGGGCAGACCGTTGGGACGGTCGCGTTATATCCGCATATGTGGCAAACAAGTTGATGTTTGTCTTGGTGTAGTGTCAGCGGCACAAAGCAGTTAGGGCAGCCAGCTTGCCAGCCGCAATTTTGACACAGGGTGATTGTGGTGGTGCCACGACGATTGTGAAAAATGAGTGCTTGCTGACCATCGTTGAAGGTTTGTTGGAGTTGAGAAAGCAGGGCGTCTGATAGGAAGAAGTGCTGAGTAAAATTATTGCGCTTGGTCGTGTCAACGACTTTAATAGTGGGCTTGACGGCATCTTTGCGAGCGGGTTTGGGCATGGTGATGATGGGTCGGTGTCGCTGTTCAGATAAATAATAGTCAGCAATACCAGGAGTGGCACTGCCCAAAACTAGTTTTGCATTGTGGTGCTGTGCCAGCACGGCAGCAGTGCGAAGCGCGGAATAGCGGGGGGATTGCTCTTGTTTGAAGCTGGGTTCATGACATTCGTCAATGGCGATGAACCCAAGGTTGTGTACGGGCATGAATAGGGCTGATCGTGGACCGATGACGATGACGGGCTTGTCGGTGGTGAGAACGTGCAGCCACGTCGCATGGCGCTCAGCTTCAGTCTGGCGAGAATGGGTGACGATCACGTTGTCGAGATGTTCTGTGAAGGCTGAGACCAGCTGAGCCGTTAGGGCTATTTCCGGAATAAGTATTATCGATGATTTTCCTTTGGCTGCAGCGCGTCGGGATGCTTCAACGTAGACCAACGTTTTTCCGGAGCCGGTGACGCCGTGTAGCAGAGCCGTTCCGCTGGTCATAGAATCAATGATTTGCAGGGCTTGGAGCTGATCTTTGGTGAATACATTTTTTATTCGATTTTGCACATTGACAGAGGTGAACTCTATGGATTTTCGTCGTTTTTTGGTGATACCACGCGGTAGAATCGTTTGCCAGACAGTGGCGGGGTGAGTCACATAAAATTGGCTCATCCAGGTGTGTAGTGATAGTAATTGGCTGGGCAGCGGCGGCTGATCGATGACCGAAATTATCTCCCGTGTGTCGTATGGCGGCTGCGATATTTTTTGCAAAACAACGCCAATAACAACCTTCTTGCCGACGGGAATGGTCACAATAGTTCCTGGTGCTAGTTCTTCATGTGAAGCATAGGAAAAGCTGCCAGCGTCGGCGCGGATGACTGTGGTTGGAGACACCTCGTAGTATTGCATAGCTATTATTATAACGCTTCATCAATGCTACAATAAGCATATGTATTTTCAGAGTCGCATGCAGGCGGGCGCAGAGTTGGGGCAGCAGTTGTTCGAAAAATATCGTTATGAAAACTGTGCAGTGCTGGCATTGGGCGAAGGCGGTGTGTTGGTCGGTGAGCAGATCGCGGTCAGGTTGCACTGTGTTTTGATGATGCTACTCTCAGAGAGTATCGATGTTCCTGGAGAGGGGTTGAGTTTTGGCGCCGTTTCTCAGAGCGGAAAGTTTACCTACAACAGTGATTTTTCGTCTGGCGAGATTCGAGATTATACTAATGAATTTCATGGCTATCTGGAACAACAAAAACAGCAGGCATACCAACGAATTAATCGGCTACTGGGCGATGGTGGTATCGTTGATGCGGCGTTGTTGAAAGATCGGACGGTTATTTTGGTGAGTGATGGCTTTGGTGATAATCTTTCAAGCTTGGACGTAGCGTTGGGATTTTTAAAATCGATTCGTATTGAAAAACTGGTGGTGGCGTTGCCTGTGTGTAGTATTGCTGCTGTTGATCGATTGCACATCACGGTGGATGATCTGCATATATTGGACGTCAAGGAAAACTTCATGGGAATCAATCATTATTATGAGGACAATGAGTTACCTTCACGCGAAGAGACCGTTGCAAAAATCAATCAAGTAATTATGAATTGGCGCTAAAGGACTTGTCGGGTGTTGTAAAATTGTGCTACACTGGAGTTAAGTAAAGAAGGGGATGCAGTAAAGAGCACAGGACTATGTTAGACGTTTTTATTACATCGCGGGTGAGGCGTAAGATTGTGGTTGTTTATGCTAAATATCCTGATTTTCACACTCACGTACGTGGGTTGGCGAAGTTGATCAAAGAAGATCCAGGAAATATTCAGCGCGAGTTAAAGAGATTGGAAAAAGTCGGTTTTCTCAAAAGCGAGAAACAGGGTAATTCGCGAACGTATTTCACAAATAAGCAATTTCCAATTTTCAAGGAGTTGCAGGGAATGTTGATTAAGTCGCAGCAACATGCGGCACGGCCGAAGCGTAGCTCGGTTGATAGAGATTGATGACCTTATTCGAGCGGATTTTGACGGCTCGTGGTCTGACGACGCGAGCAGCACGTCAGGCTTTTTTGCAGCCGGATTATGCAGCGGTGAAACATGATCCGTTTTTGCTGCCCGACATGGAAAAGGCGGTGGCACGGTTGAAACAAGCGCGGGAGCGGGGCGAAAAAATCGTTATTTACGGTGACTATGATATTGACGGGCTGAGCGCCACGGCGCTGTTGCTGGATGCGTTTGGTAAGTTTGGGTTTAAGAACGTCGACGCTTTCATCCCGAATCGGTTTGTCGAGGGCTATGGTATGACTATGGGTGCGGTGGACAAGGTGCGCGACATGGGTGCGGATTTGATCGTGACGGTAGATACCGGCAGTTTGTGTCATGCAGAGATTGCGTATGCCACCAGCCTAGGGATTGATACGGTGGTGACAGATCATCACAATGTTGCCGAAACGCCACCGCCGAGCGTGGCAGCGGTGAATCCGAAGTTCTCAGGACACAGTTATCCATTCCGTGATTTGTGCGGTGCGGGCGTGGCATTTAAGTTGGTGCAAGCACTGCAGACTGAGCTAGATGGCCTACCTGATGGTTATGAAAAGTGGCTGCTCGATTTGGTGGCACTGGGGACGGTCTGTGATATCGTGACGTTGGCTGATGAAAATCGGGCGAATGTGTATTGGGGACTAGAGGTTCTGAAAAAACAACAACGCCCAGGACTGAAAGCGTTGATGGCGGTAGCGGGTATTGAGCCGGAGCAGGTCAATGCCCGTCATCTGGGCTTTGGTCTGGGTCCGCGAATGAATGCGGCGGGGCGGCTGGAAACGGCGCAACACGCGTTGGACATGCTGGTGGCGCATGATGGACTGGCGGCGCTGGAGGCCAGTGAGAAATTGGAGGAACTGAACGTTAAGCGACGCAGCATTCAGGATACGATTTTTGAGGAAGCGTGTATGCAAGCCGAGAAGCTGGTGAATGATCGTGTGCTGGTGGTGAGCAGTGATGGTTGGAATCACGGTGTTATCGGCATTGTGGCGTCAAAACTGGTAGAAAAATATAAAAAGCCGGTGTTTATCATTGGTGAGCGTGGTGAGGAGGCGACCGGTTCGGCGCGTAGCTTTGGTGATTTTTCAGCGGCCGATGCAGTGCGGGCGGCGGACGATATTATCATCAAAGGTGGCGGGCACGGAGCGGCGGCGGGCGTGACGCTGGCGACTGAGAAAATTGGTGATTTCCGTCGTCGTGTGAATGAGTTTTATGATTCGCTGCAGCTGACAAGCCAAGAGCGATATTTACTGCCACGAGCTGATGTGGAAGTTGATGATTTTTCGGAAATTGACGAGGAGTTGGTGGAGAATTTGGCAAAAATGGAGCCGTTTGGCAATGGCAATCCAGAGCCAGTCCTGAAAATTGCCACGGCAAACGTGTTGAGTGTACGGCGAATGGGCGCGGATGGGCAACACGTTAAATTAGCGCTACGTGATAAAGATGGTACAGTGCTACAGATGTTGGCGTTCAACGCACCAGAGGGGTTTTTCCGCGATCCGGGCGACGAGGTAGCGGCATGGTTCCAGCCAACCATCAACGAATGGCGGGGGGTGCGAACGGTTGAGGGGCGGTTGCTACACGTGGGCGAGGCGGAATAGTCATCATTAGGGCCGTCACAGAGGCTACAAGGTTGATTTATATCAATTTATATGATATAATGTAAACTAGTTTAAGGAATAATCCATACTGGAGCACTACGCATATGAATGAAAAATGTAATACAACAATAGATTATGGCTTTGACGACGGCCTTCGTTTAGAACGAGTCAGCCATATAGTGCCCGCAGCAGAGGGCACTGAGAATAAGTTGTCTCATGATGGTAAAATAATTCAGATATCGCCAGAAAGGATTGAAGAGCTGGAGGTCAACCCGTGGCTTGATATCAACAAGGACCAGAAAGAAAAAGTTATTGAGCAGTTGAAAGACCCACGCTATATTCGTGGCTTGGGTGGCATTGGAATTGAGGTCGCGATAATCGGTGATCCTAATGCAGAAGAGCTCCAGGCTGTGTATTATGGCTGGGGCGGTGCCTTTCGTCATCCAAACGCTCAGCGTGAAGCAGTTAATATGGTTTACGCAAATCCAAATGTTGCCTATATGGTGATGAATGGCCCGGGAATTGGTAATTCTGGTATGCTGCCAAAGTCGGTCCAAAAAGAAATCAGGCAGACCGGTAGCTATGTACCAGCAGGTGAATATTATGCAAAGGTATTGGAGCATGTGGCTCAGGATTATGATAAGGTCAATGTATCTGGGCACTCGTTGGGAGCAAGGGTGGCTACGGGAGTAGTCGCAAATATGGTCCCAGGCGCAGTATCGGAGTTGCGGTTGCATGACCCAACGGGTACGCGGGATATGAGTCTGGGTGGTATTGCTGTTGGCTTTTTTGGAAAAGAAGGAGCAGAGAATAGTAAGTATGTTAAGGAGTCAGCTTCTCCAACGGCTAAAGAAGCTGGCTTGATATCACTCCCAGTGGAAGCTCCTCACCGTATTGAATGCATAGGAGGTGTTGGACTTAGTCTAGAGGAGCTGGGCCGTCCGTTTGAAGCACCCGAGAATGGTTGGATTCAGCAGTTCTTGGTTGATCCGTCTGGGTTAACGCGGAATGCGTTTGAGAAGGACTTTAGGGTGGCGGCTCCAAAAGTGCGAAATGAGATCCATGCTTTAATACCAAAACAGAGCTATCTGAATTATTGGCCTGCCGTCCAGGGAATAATTGGGTGGTTGCGTGATATACCCAGCCTTCCAGAAGTGAGTCAGTGGAATATCCTTCGTCACACACACGCCAATATGAACCAGCCAGCAAGTTTGGCGGCGATATACTCGGTTGATCTGGAATAGTAATTTGTCAAATATTTCCTCATCTGTTATAATGCAGGAAGTATGGTACAAGTAACACGTAAAGATCAGAAGGAAGCGAACGAAAACATCATTCGTCGTTTCAACCGTAAGGTTTTGCAGAGCGGTGTTTTGGCTCGCGCTAAAAACGTTATGCGCTTTGAGAAACCAATTTCAAAGGCCGAGCGCCGTAAAAAGGCAATCGTTCGTCGTGAACGCCGGGCTGAAAAAACGGCAAAAATGCGCCTGGGAGTGCGTTAATGTCAGCGCTAAAAGCGCGCATCACTGATGAAATGAAAGCCGCTCTTTTGGGCGGCAATCGTTTTCGTGGGGATGTGTTGCGTAATGTTAAGGCAGCAATTTTGAATGAGGAAGTGTCACTGGGTAAGCGTGACGAGGGCTTGAGTGATGCTGAAGTTGAGAAAGTTCTGGCTCGTGAAGTGAAAAAACGCGTTGAGAGTGCGGAGCTTTACCGCAGTAATGGTCGCGCGGAGTTGGCAGAGCCTGAGGAGCAAGAGGCGGAAATTTTGCGAGAATTTTTGCCAGAACAGTTGAGTGAAGCAGAAGTTATGGCGATCGTTGAAGATGTTGTAGCGAGCATGGATGACGTTTCTATGCAAAAGATGGGACAGGTTATCGGCGCAGTAAAGCAGAAGGTTGGTAATGCTGCTGACGGTGCTTTGGTTGCAAAAATTGTTAAAGAAAAACTGACAAAATAGGAGGAAACATGATTATCTTTTTTGGGCCGGCTGGTGCTGGTAAGAGCGTGCAGGGGCAGATTTTAGCAGCACGACATGGTTGGCGTTGGCTGAGTGCAGGGCAGCTGCTGCGCGACACGCACGATGGCGAATTGATTCATCGTATGCAATCTGGCGAACTGGTGTCGGTGGAGATTATCAATGGGTTGATGGGCGAGGCGTTGAATAAAGCTAAGGACATTAACGGTGTGATTTTGGACGGTTATCCTCGTCAGTTGGAACAGGCTAAGTGGCTGATCGAGTCGCGACCGCATCATGGTCAGGATGTGAAGTTGGTGATTGTGCTGGAAGTGCCACGAGATGAGATTTTGGAACGTTTGCGGGTGCGTGGTCGTGTTGATGACACACCAGAGGCGATTGATAAGCGCCTTAGTATTTACCGGAGTGAAATTTACCCAATTTTGGACTATCTGAATGACAATAATATCCCAATCATCCATATGAGTGGCGTGGGTACGGTAGGGCAAGTTCATGATGAGATTGAAAAAGAACTGGTTAGTCGCGGAATTGTTGAGGGTGCCAAATGAGTCAATTGATCACTGGCGAAAAAACGCCACAGCAAATGAAAGATATGCGCGAATGTGGGCGGATGTTGGCAACGATTTATGATGAGTTGCGCCGGAAGGTAACGGCTGGTATGAGCGAGCTGGACGCCAATGACTTTGTGGCTGGGCGTATCAAGGATTTTGGTGCGGAAGCGACGTATTTGACGGATGAGGTGAAATTTCCAGGGGTGATTTGTGTGTCGACTAATGAGCAATTGGTGCACTCATTTCCGACAGACTATGTGTTTGAGAAGGGTGATGTAGTGAGTTTTGACCTGGTGATTGGCTACCGCGGCATGAAAACTGACAGCGCCTTTACCATGGTGGTTGACGAAGAGCTGCGTGGCGCTAAAAAACATTTGCTGCATGCAACGGAACAGAGTTTGTACGCGGGAATTGATGCGATCTCTGGTGACGGGACACGAGTTGGTGATATCTCAGCAGCCATTGAAGCGGTGCTGAAAAAAGCGAAACTGGGCATCATCCGCGAGTTGGTTGGTCACGGTGTGGGGCTGGAAATGCACATGAGTCCAGAGATTCCGAATCATGGTCAGCGCGGTACTGGTCCGGTGTTGCACGCTGGTGACACTATCGCTATCGAGCCGATGGCCAGCCTCGGTGGTGAGAAAATTGTTACTGAGGATGACGGCTGGACGATTAGCATGAGAGATGGCAGTCTGGGCGCGCATTTTGAGCACACAGTACTAATTACTGAAACGGGTACAGAAATCTTGACGAAACTGTAACAGAATATTAGGTGAAATCAATCTCTGCTAGTATATAGCGCGCTGGACCGTTGACTGTGCCAGTTGCAGCCATACTGAGCGAAGGACTTAATCCATGCTCTGCATACCAATCGTCCTTAGTCTTCCTCTCACACTCCAATGAGTGAACCTTATTCCAAAGCTCCGCTTGTGTCATACCTTTTCGGTATACCTCGATATAGAAGAATGCCTTATTTTTACCACATTGTGCAAAAGCGATACTGTTCTTTAAAGCAGTATTCTTCTGGGGGCCATTTTTGAGACTGTCCAGCAAATTGCTCGATAAGAACCCAGCATTAACTAGGGCTCTGCCTATGCCGCCCCCATTATTGATTGGAATGCCTTGTTCGATTGATCCGCCTCCTGGATCAGCATAAAAACCATACGGACTGTAATAACGCATCGGTACTTTATTGCCCGCGGTTATGTAAGACTTAAACCCTGTTTCGACCTGTTGTAGCGCGGTTTTGGCTTTTGCGTCATAAGCGTCTTGTTTAACGTACTGATAAGCGACGATGCTAATTGCTGAGAGAATGGCGATTGTGGAAATGATAATGATCATCTCAATTAAGGTAAAGCCAGGTTTATGAGAAAAAGTACTACGTTTCATATGTCTAGTGTACCATGCTTATGCTTTTTTGACAGCTTGCAAAATGACCCCATATTCCTATATACTGTAAGCATATGCAAGAACAATCTCATTATGCGGTAGGAATTGATATCGGCACGAAAAAAGTGCGATGTGTTATCGGGCACATCGACGAGACAACGGGCGTGCCAAGAATTATTGGTGTTGGGCAAGCTCCCAATAGCGGGATGCGTAAGGGCGTGATCACGCACTTGAATGGGCCAGCGGCAGCGATTGATACGGCGCTTGATGCGGCTGAGCGAATGAGCGGTCATCGAGTGAACCAAGCTGCTTTGGGTGTCAATGGTGTACACATCATCAGTACTAAAGTAGATGGCATGGTTGCTGTTAATGCAAGCAGTAGTGAAGTGACGGAAGACGACGTAGCGCGTCTGGAGAATGTAGCGACGGTTGGAAAAGTTCCTGCAAATCGTGAGATTTTGGAAGTGGTTCCGTACGAATATCGATTGGACGGGCAAGATAATATCAAAAACCCGGTTGGCATGACCGGGACGAGGCTGTGACGACGAGCGAATTTTTTTTCTTGAGTGGTGCCACACGGGGGGAATTTGCACAAGTTGGCGGAAATGTCTAATATCGATGCTATCAGAATAGTTCCAACGGTGTTGGCGAGCGCTCAGGCGGTGCTGAATGAATCTCAGATGGAAAATGGTGTGGCTGTGATCGACATCGGGGCTTCCACAACGGGCGTGGTGGTGTTCGAAGAGGGTGATTTGCAACATCTTTCAGTCGTGCCAATGGGCTCGCAGAACGTCACCAACGATTTGGCAATTGGCCTTAAGGTTGATTTGGAAATTGCCGAAAAGGTTAAACTGCAACATGGTGAATTGGGCGGTGAAACCACGGGCGTGATTGACATCAAACATGAGAAAGAGACGCAGGTTTTCCACCGAGCAGAAGTTGCAGAAATCGTCGAGGCGCGTTATGAAGAAATTTTCGAACTGGTAGCTAAAGAGCTGAAAAAGGCAGGCGGTATCAGTAAAATGCCAAGTGGAGCCGTGCTAGTTGGCGGTGGCGCTAAAGTAAAAGGCTTGGCTGAATTTGCCAAAGAACAGATTGGACTGGCGGTGAAAATCGGTAAAGTGCAGGATTATGCTGGCATGACTGACGACATCAAAGATCCAGAATATGCAGCAGCGATAGGATTGATGCTGGCAATGTCCACCAATCCGTCCCGCTCTGAAGGAACTCATGGTAAAAAAGCTAGTAAAGTTGCTCAAAAAGCTGGCGGATTTTTAGGTGGGTTGTTCGCGAAATTCAAATAAATATGACCACTCCAGGGTCAAAGATGATATACTGGATAGAGATTAGAGGGGAGATACAATAATGCCACAAATACAACCAAGCGAAGTTCAGACATTTGCTAGCATCAAAGTTGTTGGTGTTGGTGGCGCCGGTGGTTCAGCGGTCAACCGCATGAAAGATGCCGGCCTCAACGGTGTGCAGTTCATCGCTATGAATACCGACGCACAAGCGTTGCATAACTCAAAAGCCGACGTCAAAATCCATCTAGGACATTCAACGACCAATGGCCTTGGTGCTGGTGCTGACCCAGCTGTTGGTGAGGCAGCCGCTAATGAGTCACGTGAAGAAATTCGTGCCGCTCTTGAAGGCGCTGACATGGTGTTTGTAACTATTGGTGCCGGTGGCGGAACAGGCTCTGGTGCTGGTTATGTGGTTGCTGAGATTGCTCGTGAGTGGGGTATTTTGGTGGTTGGTGTTGCCACGCGACCATTTAGCTTTGAAGGTGAAAAGCGCCGAGTGAATGCTGATTGGGCAATCACTCACTTGGGTCGACAAGTTGATACGTTGATTACTATTCCAAATGATCGCCTGCTGCAAACTATTGATCGACGCACTCCACTGTTGGAAACCTTCAAAATTGCTGACGATGTACTGCGTCAGGGTGTGCAAGGTATTTCTGAACTGATCACCGAGCACGGATTGATTAACCTGGACTTTGCTGACGTGAAGGCTATCATGAGTAATGCTGGCTCAGCGTTGATGGGTATTGGTCGGGCGAGCGGTGAGAACCGAGCAGCTCAGGCGGCTCAGCAGGCAATTGAGTCGCCGTTGATTGAAGTGTCGATTGACGGTGCTAAGGGCGTGCTGTTCAACGTTACTGGTGGCTACGACATGAGCATGGCAGAGATTCAGGAGGCGGCTGAAATCATCACTAGTGCGGTATCTCCAAATGCAAACATCATCTTTGGTGCGACGTTGAAGCCAGAGATGGAAGATGATTTGGTGATCACGGTCATCGCTACAGGATTTGACAGCGAGACCTTCCACGACAGGGACGTAACGCTTGATGTGAGCCCAGTCGAGACCAATTCTGACAATCTGGACGAAGAAATGGTACAAAATATCGACATGGAGCTAGAACATAAAGAGGCTGCCGAACATTTTGCTGCTGAAGACGACACAAACATTTGGGACAATCCGCCAGAAGAGGACGATGATGAAGACGATACCCCAGCATTCTTACGCCGTCGCAAGAAGAACAGGGAGTAGTTTATGGTAGTAGTGAATATTGGTGACAGTCGGGTGCTTGAGTCGCGTGAAGTTGCTGGCGGCATGGCAATTCGCCGCCGCAGGGAAACGGCTGATGGTAGAAGATTTACGACGTACGAGCGGATTGAAAAACCAAACTTAGCAGTGCTCAAAAAGAGCGGACGCCGTGAACTGTTTGACCGGTTTAAGTTGTCTTCAGCGGTACATCAATCAGTTGGTAAGTTTTTCAAGTCAGAAGAAGAGGTTGAGCAGATCGTGAGTGCTGTCGAAGACGCTTTGTATGCGTTGGGAGAGTCTGAAGTGCCATCAAAACAGATTGGTGATGCAGTTTTGGACGCTTTGGCTGATCGTAATGAGGTAGCGTATGTTCGATTTGCCAGTGTGTATTATGATTTCAAGACATTGGACGAATTTGAGAAAATTTTAGCTCAGCAACGAGAGAAAAGGGATTAAGATATGCGCGTTGTTGTTGTGTATAAAACAGAGAGCGACCACGCTCGCGCAGTGTTTGATTATCTCAGGGATTTTAAAAATCAGACAGGGCATGATTTGGAGGAAGTCAATCCAGATTCGGCGGCTGGTAGTGATTTTTGTAGGACATACGACATTGTGGAATACCCGACGATTATTGCGTTGAGTGACAGCGGTCAGTTACAAAATATGTGGCGGGGAACTCCGCTGCCAACAATTAGCGAGGTAAGTTTTTATGTTTAAAAAGGTACGAAATTGGTTATTTCACGAGGATTTGAAGCGACGGCATATGTCGGCATTGGCATTGTTAGTCGGAAGCGGATTGGGACTGTTAGCATCGCTGGCCTTATCGATTGAATCATTGGTATTAGCCAAAAACTCGGAAGCAGTTCTTAGTTGTGACTTAAACTCAGCACTGAGCTGTTCGGCAGTTGCCAACCATTGGTCTGCAGCGATTTTGGGCTTTCCGAACAGCTTTATTGGCCTGGCAACTTTGCCGGTGATGATCACTATAGCGGTTGCTTTGTTGGCGGGGACAAAGTTTCCAAAATGGTTTATGCAATGCGCGCAAGTCGGGGTGATTGCGGGGCTGCTCTTTGCTTTCTGGATGTTTGGTATGAGCTATTTGGTGATTGGCGCACTGTGCCCGTGGTGCTTGACTCTGGACCTTGGTATGATTTTGATTTTCTTTGGTATGACACGGTACAATGTTTTGGTTAAGAATATACCTGGTAAGACCCTGGGTAAATTTGTTGATCGCGGATATGATATGTTATTTGCAGCAGTTTTAGTGGTTCTTGCCATGATGGCGATAATCGCAAAGTTTGGTGATCAGTTGTTCTAGACGTATCGCCCTATTTTACGAAAACATTATTGCAAAATTTTTTACTTTGGTAACGCGTGACCATGTGTCATAATGAGAAGTATGAAGAAAAACTTTCTTGTCAGAGCATTCTTTGGTGTTACCATTGTAGCGCTCGGCGGGATTCTACTACTGAGGAATCTCGAAATCATCAAGTTTGATAGCTGGAACGTGTTCTGGGGAACGGTTTGGGCAGCCGGCCTAGTGCTGGCGGGATTGGTGACAATAGTCAGTTCCCAGAGATTGCTAACGCGGGCGTGGGGCTTGCTGTTGGTGGCCGCTGGCGTGTCGGTTGGTTTGAACGCGTATGGAATCATCGATGTTAGCATCTGGAAGTTGTTTTGGCCAGTGGTGTTGATCACTGTTGGTTTAATGATGGTGTTTAGTATTGGGTCCGCAAATCGCAAGCGAGCTGAAAAGTCGGGCACTGATGATAATGAAAAAGTGGCAATTTTTTACGGTGAACAGTCACGAGTGAGAGGTGATTATACTGGTGGTTCAGCAACAGCGATATTTGGTGGCGTCGATTTAGATTTGCGTCAGGCGAACATTAAGGATGGCGCAATCATTGATGTCTTTACGTTTTGCGGTGGCATTAATATCAACTTACCTGATGATGTGATCGTCAAAAACGAGGTGCGTGGTGTTTTGGGTGGCAGCGATGATAAGACTATGTCAAAGCCTTCCGCTAAAAAGACAATCTACCTGAAGGGTGAATGTGTCCTAGGCGGTTTGGAAATTAAATAATTCCCTTGGGATTTTGGTGAAAACGCGCTACAATGTGAGTAGGGCGTTTTTGCGTGTGTCTGATGGGGATTATTCCTGATGAGGTCAGTGCAAAATGAGCGGCTATCAACCGCGAAGCCTGCGGGAAGAAATCGGCTTACTGTCAGCCGAGACTAGACTCCGCCGTGAGCTTGCGTAAATAGCGAATAAAGAGCTAAAAGAATCACTTCTTTTGGAATCGAGATGGTACCGTCCGTTTGAAACACCTCCAGCGGATTCTCGAGGTCAAAAGAGGTGATTTTTGTTTGGAGAAAGGACAATATGAAGGGCATCGTTTATATTATGAATACTGCGGTTTCTGGTTTGATTAAAATTGGCAAGACTGGCTCGCAGAACTATGGTGAGCGAATGCGGTATCTTGAAGGCAATGGCTATCATAATGTTCCTGGATTGAAGCGTTTCTTTGCGATTGAACTTGATGATTATGATGATAAGGAGAGTCTACTACACGAAATTTTTAGCAAGCATCAGGTTGACGATAGTGAATTGTTTGCGCTGGACTGTGAGCTTGTTAAGCAGCTGTTGCTGGCATTTGATGGGAAGGTGGTATATCCAAAGCATATTGATAAGGAACGTGAATTTGATGAAGTGACGCAGTCACGGAAACAGGGAGCGCTTTTTAGTTTTTATCGAAAAGGACTAAAGAACGGCGATGTAATAACTTTTGCACAGGATAAGTCGATTAGCGCGGCTGTTGTTGGCGAGAGAGAAGTTGAGTATGGTGGTGAAATCTATAAACTATCGCCACTAACTCGCAATATTTTCCAGCAAAAAGGAAAGCGTAACGCCAGTGGCGCATATCAGGGTGCAGCGTATTGGATATTTAACGGTCAGAAGCTAAAGGATTTGGATGATAGGGAGGGGTAAAGTAAGCTATGGGAGGTCAACGCCATGAGTAATATTCAACAATTTAGAGATCCGCAACTCATCACTGACGGGTCAATTGTGGGATTCTATCCGCGAGAGTTTTATGTGCTTGATAATTTTGCGAGCTTTCAAGTTGACTGGCGTGGGCGTCGCTGGCCGACCAGTGAGCATGCATATCAGGCGGCGCACTTTTTTGACACGGCGCCAGAGTTGGCGAAGCAGATCTTTCAGGCGCGCTCTGCACATGAGGCGTATAAAATTGCCAAGGCAAATGCAGACAAGGCACCTCATGATTGGGATGAGATAAAAGTCGACATTATGGAAGAAATCGTCCGCGCCAAATGTGAGCAAAACCCATACGTTAAGCAAAAATTACTTGAGACGTTGAATGAGGAGATTGTCGAGGATTCGCCAAAAGATGCTTTCTGGGGTTGGGGTGAAAACCGCGATGGTCGCAATGAGCTGGGCAAAATTTGGATGAGATTACGAGATGAGTTAAATAGTGAAACGCATGAAATGAATACAAATCAAGGAGGAAACCAATGAAATTCACACATGGCACACGCCGCCGGGCGGCAGAATACGAGAAGGACTGGGTGCAGCGCTGGAAGGACGACCAGACGTTTGAGAAGTCGGTGGCGCAGCGGCCGGCGGATAACGCTTATGTTTTCTATGACGGGCCGCCGTTTATCACTGGTGTGCCGCACCACGGGACGTTGCTGAGTTCGATTGTCAAGGACGCTGTGCCACGTTACTGGACGATGAAAGGTAAGCGCGTGGAGCGTCGCTGGGGTTGGGACTGTCATGGCCTGCCAGCGGAGAATTTTGTCGAAAAGCAGCTAAATATCGTGGATCGGCGGCAGATTGTGACGAGTAGCGACCAGCCAGCACCGCTGGATAAAGACGGTAATCCTTTGCCGACTATCAGCCTGGAAACGTATATAACCAAGGCGCGCGAAAGTATGGTAGCCAATAGCGAGACGTGGCAGGGCGTGATCGACCGCATCGGCCGCTGGGTGGACTTTACGGGCGCTTACCGCACCATGGACAAGGACTTTATGGAGAGCGTCTGGTGGGCCTTCAAACAGCTGTATGAGGCTGGCAAAATCTACGAAGGCGAAAAGGTGCTGATGTACGACACCAAGTTCGCCACCCCGGTGAGCAAGGCCGAAGTGACCATGGACAACGACGCCTACCAAACGGTGACCGACCCGAGTGTGTATGTGAAGTTTAAGTTAAAAGATGGTAAGACGAGCCACAAAATAGTATTAAGTGAACACTCAAAAGTCTTGTTTGTATGTAATGCAAATGCTGCTCGCTCGCAGATGGCGCAGGGATTTTATAACCACTATTCTGGCTCTCAAAATGCCGATTCTGCTGGGTTGAACCCAGAGAAAAAATGGGGCGAAGCTCCAACATTGAGTGATTTTGAAACTATGAGCCGCAAGCCAGCCAGAAGTAGTGAGACGATGCAAGAAGTGGGTATTGACATCACTGGACATAAGCGGCAGCTGCTTACCATCGATAAGCTGGGTGATTATGATTTGATCGTTAATCTAGCGGAGAAATCCCAGACACCGGACTGGCTCAGGGGTGATAATGTTATTTGGTGGGATGTGGCTGATCCACGTAACGAGAGTGTAGAAAAAAATCGGATAGCGCGTGATGAAATTGAGCAGCGAGTAAAGCAACTTTTGAACGGTGAAATAGTTGATGATGCGCAAAAACCAGCAGGTTTCGACAAGTGCGAAAGGAGTTATGTCGGTGCTTTGTTGGTGGATACAAATGGCAAACTCATTACACAACAACGAGACGATAAGCCAGGAATCACAAACCCAGGCATGGTGAGTCTCTTTGGTGGGACGAGCCACGAGGGCGAGTCGCCAATTGAGACGCTACGCCGTGAGCTTCAGGAGGAGCTTGAACTTGAAGTAAGCTCGAACAATCTTTTGCTACAAACTGTCAAACATGAAAATGGAACAAATGTTGCATGTTCGATCTATATTATTACTGGCGTTGACGCTGAAAAACTCAAACTGCATGAGGGTGCAGGATTTGCTATGGGTACGCCAGAAGAGCTGCTGAGCCGCCCTGTGACAGCCGTGACTCAGCAGGCGATTGAAGCGTTTGTTGAAACTCAAGATTCTGTATCTGTCCTGGCCTGGACCACTACCCCGTGGACGCTCCCAGCCAACCTGATGCTGGCCGTCAACCCAGGTATGACCTACTGCGAGGTGCTGATGGATGGCGAAAAGCTCATCATCGCCGAGGAGGCGCTGGAGCGTGTATTGCAGGACGAAAAGCACCATCCACTAGATTACAAAGTATTGCGCACATTCCCCGGCAGTGAATTGGTCGGCAAGAAATACCAGCCGCTCGATACGGGCTCGACTTGGCCAGAAAATGACAAGATCCACACCATTTACGCGGCGGATTTCGTCTCGCACGAGTCGGGTACGGGTATCGTGCACATTGCGCCGGCTTATGGTGAGGACGACTTTGAGCTCGCCAAGCACCACGGCATCAGCGCCTTCCATGTCATCGATGACAATGGCTACTACACCGATGGTAATTATAAGGGCCTGGAGGTGTGGGATAACAACAAATTCATCGCCAAAGATCTGAAGGAAAAGGGCGCGGTGTGGAAGATTGAGTATATTCGCCACGAATATCCGTTTAACCCGCGTAGCAAGCAGCGCATCATGTACCGGGCTATCCCCAGTTGGTTCTTTGACATCCAGGGGCAAAAGCCGCTGATGCTGGAGCAAAATGAGCATATCAATTGGTTCCCAGGCCATCTGAAGCACGGCCGCTTTGCCAAAAATATCGAGCAAGCGCCCGACTGGAACCTCAGCCGCGACCGCTTTTGGGCGACGGCTATGCCGGTGTGGAAGGGCGACCGCGGTACCGTCAAGGTAGTTGGCTCGTATGCGGAGCTGAAGGAACTGAGCGGCGTGGAGCTGGATGATTATCACCGCCCGTGGGTGGATGACATCACCTTTGAAATTGACGGCGAAACGTTTACCCGTATTGATAAGGTGCTGGACTGCTGGTTTGAGTCAGGTTCGATGCCGTTTGCTCAGCTGCATTATCCGTTTGAAAACCAGGCCAAGTTTGAGCAGAATTACCCAGCGGACTTCATCGTTGAGTACATCGGCCAGGTGAGGGCATGGTTCTACTACGTGCATGCCGTCAACGCCGCCTTGGCGGAAATTGGTGCCTTTGGTCAGGCCGGCGCCCAGCACAAAAACGCCTACAGCAACGTCATTACCACTGGTGTGGTGGCGGGCAATGACGGCCGCAAGATGAGTAAGTCCTTAGGTAACTTTACCGACCCGAACGAGCTGATGGATAAGTTTAGTGCCGATAGTTTACGCTTCTTGCTGCTGAGCAGTCCGCTGCTGAACGGCGAGGACTTTGCCTTGCACGATAAGGACGTTGGTGACGTGGCGCGTAAGCTCAGTATGATTTGGAATATGTATGATTTCTTTACCATGTATGCGGAAGTCGATGGCTGGGAATTTAGTGGTGAGCTGAAAGATTCGCTTGGCGGGTTGACGAATCCGCTGGATGTCTGGATTGTTAGTCGTCTGCATCAGCTGGTAGCAGAAGTTGAGCGTCACATGGATACCTACAATATCCCTGACGCGCTGAGCCCGATATTGCCGTTCCTGGACGACGCGTCTAACTGGTATGTTCGCCGTAGCCGTCGCCGCTTCTGGAAATCTGAGGATGATGGCGATAAGAACGATGCGTACCGCACGCTACATTACGTGCTGGTGCGTCTGAGCTACATCTTGGCGCCATTTACGCCGTTTTTGGCTGAGGAGTTGTATCGCAATTTGACGGGCGATAATGAATCGATTCACTTGAAGGATTGGTTGCCGGCGGGTGAAGTCAATAGAGCAATATTGCGCGATATGAACGCACTGCGTGTTGCCGTGAACGACGGTTTATCGAAGCGTGCCGCAGAGGGAATCAAGGTTCGTCAGCCGCTTGCTTCCGCGAAACTTGTTAGCACTATTTCTCAGAATACATCAGAGGAAGTCGCGCAGTTCTTGGTTGATATTGCGCGAGATGAGTTGAACGTTAAATCAGTAGAAGTTGCTATTGGTTCAGAGCTCGAAGCTAATGAATCATCAGCACAACCAAGCGTTGTCTATGATTTCGTCATTACTCCTGAACTGAAGCGCGAAGGATTAGTGCGTGAAGTCATTCGCCACGTCCAAAGCGCGCGCAAAAAAGCGGGGCTACAGGTGGACGATCGGATTATGCTGCAGCTGACGACGGATGATGAGCAGCTCCGTCAAGCGATTGATGAGCATGCGGAGGTGATTGCTGCTGAGACATTGGCAACCTTTGGGCAAAGCGACGCGTATTCAACCACAGTTGTGATAGAAGGTGCAGAGCTGCAGATTACGCTTCAGCGCCAGTAATTCATCTGCTAAATAATGTGGCTGGTATTGACGTATTGATAATAATGTGCTATCATATTTTAGGTAAATTGATAAAACAAACATATGAAAGTTACATTTTTTCATCCACGCATTCAGTTTGAACCGATTGATCCATTGGCTGATGGCTTGGGGGAGGAAATTGCGCGTGAGCAGCAAGAACCCCAGGCTATTCGCTTGGATCAGTCAGATATTACTGACATCCAGCGCTTTTGGACTAATGTTGAAGAAGACCTCCACAGAGGTAACTCAGTAGAATTTTCTGAATAACTCACGTCAGCGGCAATCGTTAGTGTTATAATTGGTACATGTTTGCAATTGGCGTAATGTCGCTATTGGCACGAGCAGGTGGTGGCGGAAGTAGTTCTGGGGGTTCTGGTGGCGGTGGAATCTTTGCGCTACCCGCAGTTGTAGCTGCTGGCGTAGCTGGTTTTGTTCGCTCGAAAACAGGCTCCAAGGCTGCCGGTGTGGCAGTGGGTATGGCAGCTGGAACTGCGGTTAGTTTGCTGTATCTTTGGGGCGGAAAGTTTGCTTTCATCGTGGCGATGATATCTACTGTCATCGGTGCCTTTGGTGGGGCGTGGGCTGATAAGCTAGGTCGGTTCCGAAAGGGCAGTGCAGCAGCGCAACGGTCCGTGCAACAGGCAGCTGCTTCAGACGCGGCGTGGAGCCCAGAGCGGTTAACAGAGTATGCCGCATCAATTTTTGGTAAGTTCCAGCGCGATTGGCAGCAGATGGACGTAGCGTCAATTCGGACTTACACCACACAGCGATATGCAAATCACATCAGTTTGATGTTGTACGCCTTGCAGCAAATGGGCCGCGCAAATCGCATGAGTAACATTCGCATCAAGGAAATTATCATCACGTCTGCTCATGATGACGCCAATGACCAGCAAGACCGTGTTAGTTTTGGCATTTTAGCTCAGGTAAATGATCAATTGATCGATACAGTAAGTGGTGATGTTTTGACGGCGACGACAGAGGAGTTTGGCGAACAATGGAACTTTGTGCGCCATGAAAACACTTGGCTACTAGACAGCATCGATCAAGCGACGGAAGAGGAAAGCATGCTAGTGCGGTCTTTGAGACAATTTGCTGTTGATAACAGGATGTACTTTAGTCCAGATTGGGGTAATCTACTGCTGCCAACCAGAGGTCAGTTGTTTAAGGCTGGGTTTAAGAATGCAGACATTAACAACCATATCATTGGCTTCTGGACAGGTGATTTGTTGGTCCAGTTATATACCTATCGTACCAAAGAAGACGAGTCAGGAGACCAATACGTGGTCGGGCAAATCAATCTACCAAAATCATATGGTGGAATTTTAGTGGAGCGGCGCGGTAAACTCCTATCGCGCTTGAAAGCCCCGCGTGGATATAACAAAGTGTCTTTGGAATGGGGCGATTTCAATAAGCGTTATCAAGTGTACGCAACTGACGAAAATCAAGTGACAAGTTTTGAGCTGCTCAATCCATCTTTTATGGCGTGGTTGTACGACCAAGATATCAAAGTGAACATTGAAGTGGTTGACAATGTCGTGTATCTCTATGCAAAACTAAGTGCCAATGAGCAGCGCTACGAGGCAATGTTGGAAATTTTGAAGCGAAGCCACAAAGAACTAAAGATGTAAGGAGAAAACATGATCACTAAAGCTATCATTCCAGTTGCTGGTTGGGGTACGCGGATGCTGCCGATCACCAAATCAATCGAAAAGTGTATGTTGCCGGTGGGGACGCGGCCAGTGGTTGATTATATCGTGCAAGATATTGTTCGGGCTGGTGTCAAGGATATTTATTTCGTGGTGGGCGAGCAGAGTACTCAGGTACAAAGCTACTATCGGTCAAATATCCAGCTGAACGATTATCTGCGACGTGCCGGTAAAGAAGATAAATTACCTCTAGTAGCGCCGCTGCGCGATGTGCGAATACATTTTTTAACTCAGCCAAGCACTGGTGGTTATGGCACGAGCATTCCCGTGGGCTTGGCGAGCGAATTTATCGAACCGGGCGAATCGGCCTTTGTGGTGATGGGCGATCAATTTTTCTGGCGTAGCGATGGCGGTTCAAATGCCGCTGATTTGGCAGAGTTGGTGGAGTCACGCGGGCTGTCGGCTGGCTTGTTAGGTAATCCTGTTGAGGAATCGTTTATCCCGCACACCGGCATCATCGAAACCGACCAGCAGGGTAATTTTGTCCGCATCATTGAAAAGCCGAAGTTAGAAGAAGCGCCAAGTAACCTCAGTAATTCAAGTTTTTACGTCCTCAACAAAGAAATTTTCGAACTGGCGCGGACATTACCCGCCAATCCGCAACGCGGTGAATTTGAGCTGACCGACGCCATCAACGCGTACATCGCGGGCGGCGGCGTCATCGCGGTGGGCGAGGCCAAGGGTGACTACATGGAGTGCGGTTCACCAAGTGGTTGGCTGCGGGCAAATAACGTTATGGCCGAGCTAGAGAAAAACTAGTTGCATGTATTGTCCGTCTCTGTTATAATTGGTCATTGATAGTAAGTATATTGTAAGGAACGAAATGAAAGCAGTCGTAAAAATCTCTGGCAAGCAATACATTGTCAGCGAAAAAGAGTCCCTCTTGGTGGATCTCCTCCCTGAAGGCACAAAAGAACTCACTCTCGACGCACTTTTAGTGATTGATGGTGATAAAACAAAGGTTGGCACGCCAACCGTAAAAGGCGCGGTAGTGAAGGCGAAAGTTGCTGAAGCAGAAGTCAAGGGCGACAAAATCCGCGTCATCCGCTACAAAAGCAAAAAACGCGTTCACAAAGAAACTGGTCATCGCCAGAAGTACACCAAGATTCAGATTACGTCAATCAAATAATCGAAAGAGCCGCTTCCACCAGAGAAGCGGTTTTTTGGTGTCTGTTATTTCTGTTTTGCTCATGCTATAATTAGGGCAGGTAAAAAGGGGAACGAATGACAAAAATCATTGCGGTGACAAATCAAAAAGGCGGCGTTGGCAAGACAACGACAAGTGTTAATGTTGCGTATTATTTGGCAAAAAGTGGTAAGAAAACATTGCTGATAGATTTTGACCCTCAGGGCAACGCGACCAGTGGTCTAGGGATTGATAAGTCCAATCTATCGCGCACGATGACCGAGGTGATCACCGGTCAGGCAACACTGCAAAGCGCCATCATTCAAACAGAATATAAAAATTTAGCGTTGGCTCCATCTACGCCACATTTGGCAAATACTGAAGTTGAGCTAGCGCAGGCTGAAGGTCGGTTTATCAGGCTGCGACGGGCTATCAATAATTTACAGGGGTATTATGACTACATCATCATCGACAGTCCACCAAGTTTGAGTTTGCTGACGGTTAATGGTTTGATTGCGGCAAACTATATCTTATTGCCAGTGCAGGCAGAATTCTACGCGTTAGAAGGGCTTGGTCAGCTGCTAGAGACCATGAAATTAATACGCAAGGGACTCAATCCACAACTGGACTTGCTGGGTGTGTTGCCAACCATGATGGACAGCCGTACAACGCTGTCAACGCAAGTTCATGAGGAGATTAAAAAGCATTTCCCAGATCGAGTTTTCCAGACGACTATTCCACGGAATATTCGCTTAGCTGAAGCGCCAAGCCATGGACTGCCAGTTGGCGCGTATGACCGCTTCTCCAAGGGTGCACGCGCATACAAGGCATTGACCAAGGAAATCATAGGGAGGATTGGTTAATGAAGAAGGGGTTGGGCCGTAGTTTTGATTCACTCATTCCGACAAATCTGATCGATGAGTCGTTTGATCCGACTGCCAAACAAGACGGCAGACTTAGTCAGCTCAAACAATTACCGATTGAGCAAGTCATGGCCGATCCAGATCAGCCGCGTCGGATGTTTGATGAAGAGGCGCTTGACGAATTGTCTGAGTCGATAAAGATTCATGGTATTTTACAGCCGCTGGTAGTGACGGGCAAAGCAGGTGCTTATGTGATCGTTGCAGGTGAACGTCGTTGGCGTGCTGCTCAGAGAGCTGGGCTAACCGAGGTACCGGCACTGGTGCGAACGCTGACTGGTCAGCATCGTTTGGAACTGTCTCTGATTGAAAACCTGCAGCGCCGCGATCTCAATCCTTTGGAAACTGCTACGGCATACGCGAAACTGCGCGATCAGTTCAACTTGACATTGGACGAGATAGGGCAGCGAGTTGGTGGCAAATCGGTTAGCGCCATTTCTAACACCATGCGCCTTCTAAAGTTGCCAAAGGCCGTCCAGGAAGCTGTTTTTAGCTATAAAATCACTGAAGGTCAGGCTCGACCATTGATCAATGTGCCCAAAGAAGTGGCAGAAGAGCTGCTAGAGAAAATCATTGCTGAAGGGTGGTCTGCTCGCCGCATTGAGCAGGCGATAGTCCTCTGGAAAGAGTCTAAAAACAATCCATTTGAAAAGCGACGTCCGGTCGAGATTCCTCATGAAGAAGTCGTTCAAAATTTGACCAAAAAACTGAATTCAAAGATTAAAATTCGCACCAATACGCGCGGTGCTGGGCAAATCATCATACCGTTCAAAAATGCTGTTGATTTTGAGCGTATCCATCAACTGCTGAAAAAGTAGCTAAAATCCACGGATTTTAGTGATTGGCCAAATCCTCATAGAGACTGGTCCGACGATGTCATACAAAGGTATTGGTCCCATACAATTTCGGGAATCACACGAATAGTTCTCTTGTCGGTGGTCGCCCATGACGAAAATAGTCCCCTCTGGTACGGTAGTGTCAACATCGCCAGAGGTTGGTTGGCCGGGCTCATTTTTATTCACTGTAGTATCAGGATTAAACCCATGAATATGAGCGCTATTATACACCGTAACGACGCCATCCTTAACAGTGACACGCTCACCAGCAAAGGCGATAACTCGCTTCACGATGTACTCATCTTTATTTGTTGAAGAGTTAAAATTTGGGTTTTTAAAGACAATGGTTTGACCCCGCTCAGGGACGTATCGCTTGTTTTTGATTTGTGCCGCTGTCACTGGTAGTCGATTAACAATCAAACGATCACCTGTGTACATGGTCGGTTCCATACTGGCGCCTTGAACGGTAAAATTACGAAAAATAAAGGTATTAATCAATAGTGTGCCGACCACCACGCCAACAACAAAAACGATGAGCCCCAAACTGTCACGAATCTTTGGGTGTCTATCAAGAAAAGTTGCATCCATCCTATTTAGTATAGCCTGTATAGTGTGATATAATCAAGAGATATGGAGCTACTGCGAACTGTTAAACGCAAATCATTTTTTAGTGAGGTGGTGTACCATCTGTTGAACATCAGCTTAGCTTTGGTATTATTTGGTATTACGCTCATGGTCCAATCGCCAGTAGCTGCGGTAGTATTGGTTATTTTGAGTAAGTGGCGCGTCCTGGCGGTGAGGCCGCGTTTTTGGTGGACAAATATTCAGTCTAACTTGGTGGACTTGATCGTTGGATTGAGCGTGGTGGCATTGCTGTACCTGTCTGTGGGGAATATCGCCGTGCAAATTGCTTTCACTGCCTTTTATATCATTTGGCTGGTGATCATCAAACCAATGTCAAAGCGCTGGCAAATGATGTTGCAGTCGGCCATCGCCATCTTATTTGGTACGGTAGCGTTATTCTCCATTGGTTATTTGTTGCCAGACATTGCAGTTGTTGCTGGCTCAATGGTCATTGGCTACAGTGCCGCTCGGCATTTCTTGGTCAGTTACAAAGAAGATCAAACAGTTTTGCTGAGCTCTATCTGGGGAATTATGTTTGCGGAGATTGGTTGGCTGGCGTACTACTGGACCTTTGCCTATGCTATACCAGGACTCACCATGATCAAACTTCCGCAGGTGACTATTATTTTGCTTTTGATATCTTTCTTGGGTGAGCGGGTTTATCGGTCATGGAAGAAAAACGGCGCGGTCGTACGGAGCGAGATCATGCCGCCAGTTTTGTTTTCTGTAGCAGTGATAGGCGTTATATTACTATTTTTCAACACGGTAACGAGGATTTGATAGATGACAGAGGTGGGGATAGAACAGCCAAATAACAGCGCGCAGGTGATTACGCTGTCGCGGCGACGAATGATTGCTATCTGGGTTGCCATAGCAGCGCTGTTTTTGTTGATGATTATGATTGGCAGCGTGTTGCTACTGACGGTGTTGCGTCCAAAGCTCGCTAGTACGCATGGTCCAGCGGTTGATGGCAATCTGACTGTTACCGCCGAAGAATCAAATGTCTCGAAAATCGTCAATCAGGTATCGCCGAGCGTCGTATCGATTATCACTGTAAAAAGTAATGGTTTTAGGTCACAAGAGAACGCTGGAACTGGCGTGATCATCAGTAAAGACGGCTATATTTTGACGAATAAGCACGTAGTAAATGGTGGACGGTCCTTCCAAATCATCACTGGCTCGGGCGACCGCCACACCAACGTCAAGCTAGTGGGGGTTGATCCACTAAATGACATTGCGTTTTTGAAGATTAACGGCGTCGATAATCTGTCGCCAGCGACTATTGGTGACTCAAGCACTGTCCGTGTTGGTCAGAAAGTCATTGCTATCGGCAATTCGCTTGGTAAATTCCAGAACACTGTCACGAGCGGTATTATCTCAGGTAAGGGCCGTCCATTGCAGGCTTCGTCAGATAGCGACGACGATCAAGACCAGAAGCCTGAATCATTAACGGATCTGCTGCAGACCGATGCCGCTATTAACCCGGGCAACTCGGGTGGTCCGCTGTTAAATATGGCTGGTCAAGTCATCGGCATTAATACCGCCATCGTCGAGGATGCCCAGAGTATTGGCTTTGCTATCCCGATAGGCGCAGCCAAAGGACTGATCCGGAGTGTTCTAGAAAAAGGTGAGATCAATAAATCATACATCGGTATACGTTATTTGGAAGTGACGCCAGAAACGCGGGCTGCAAATAAACTATCAGTCAAACACGGTGCTTTTGTTGGTGGTGTTTCTGGGCAATTGGTGCAGCAGGGCGGTCCAGCAGATAAAGCGGGCATCAAATCTGGCGACATCATCACCAAGGTTAATGATAAAACCATTGGCGAACATGGTGGTTTGACAAGCTTGATTGGCGAATATCTGCCAGGCGAAACTATCGAGCTGACGGTTATCAGAGATAACAGAGAGCAGAAACTGAGGTTAACGCTCGGTGCTTACAAGTCGTAGCACCACGATCAATCCGCTGGTTTCCAAGTGTAAAAAGCCATTTTGATTACCAAAGGCTATGATCGTCTGGTGTTGTTCCTCGTCTGCCTCGATGAATAGCAGTCCTTGGTCGGTCATATGCTTGGGTGCTTGCTGAATGAGCTCTCGGATTAGCTTAAGTCCTCCTTCGCTGGCATACAGGGCTTCTGACGGCTCGTGACGGAGCTCTGGGGAGGTGTTCTTCCAATCCTTGTCGACATATGGTAAATTCGCTAAGATGCAGTCGAGCTTTTCAAATTGGCCGAGTAGTAAGGATTGTTTTTGCGTAAAGATTTTAGCACCCAATTTCTTGGCATTCTTTTCTGCCACTAGGAGTGCTTTAGGGCTAATATCTGACAAAACAACATGCCAGTTGTCTGGCAACTCGAGCGCCGCAGTGATTCCCAAGCATCCAGAGCCAGTTCCTATATCGATGAGCGTCCTTGGTTGGTCGTCTTGTGACGCCAGCTTTAGTAGTAGATTGATCATTTCTTCTGATTCAGGACGCGGGACTAGTACGCTGGGCGATACACTAAAATTCCGTCCGTAAAACTCTTTTTCGCCCAAAATATACGCCAGTGGTACGCGGTCGAGACGCAGGCTAAGTCGTGCTTCGGCGATATCAACACGTCGCGGATCAATCTCTTCGTCCAGGTGCGCGTGAAGGTATGTTCGGTTTTTGCGCAAAGTATTAGCTAAAATAAGCTCCGCGTCTAATCGGGCTGATGCGATATCGGCTTGCTTTAACGTGCTAGTGGCGGTTGTTAGCCAGGATGCTATGGTTGACTTTTCTTGCATTATATGCTAAATTATACACCATTGAAGAGAAATTTCATAATCAACGTAGCTACTAGACGGCACGGGAAGAGTTGGTATGTATGAATAAGCGCGTGAACAAATTGGGAGTAGATTTTCCTTCCTGTGAAGGTATTGTGACCGTTGATCATGATTTTCCAAAGATTCAGTTTGATCGTAAATTAGGTGCTGAGCTAGTGCCTGGTGAAGTTGTTGACCTTTCTGAAGAACGAATAAAAAAATATCTTGAGTATGCTGAAATACCGGAGCAGTGCTGGGGCGATTTGTCACTGATTGTCACTGGTGCAGAAAATTCTTCGTATCTGGGGAGTGATGAATTAGGGTATGTAAGTGATGATGGCGAGGGAGGACTTGATGTTGTTATCGGGATTGATTACGACTCTGACTCTGAGGCTACGCTACGGCATGAGCTGTGCCACGTCAAGGATGCGATAGACGGGGAAATTGACTTCCAGAAGAAAAATTTGTTATACACACTGGGAAGTTCAATATCTAAAGAACGATTACGTAAGCAGGCCATTATAATTCATACTTTGGGCGCTCTTGCTTATGCGTGCGGTATGTATTTTAACTCTGAAGAGATGAAAAATAGTGTGCTCTCTGCGGTGGTTGCAAATAATACCGTGGCTGCGGCGTTACTGGGAGCACACCTGAAAGGGTATTATCATGATCCAGGAGAAAAGCGCGCTCGTGAGGCTGCGGAACATGGTAAATGGTTACCACATGTGTTCACGAGGCGTATTGATACTATGCCTGTTGACGAATTGGCGTCATCATTTGCGTCTCATCCTTGGACCTCGGTATATATAGCAAAAAATGATGATGAAGTGCGCGCCAGGGAGCAAGCCGCTGGCCAACTTGGTCTGTCGTATTATGTAACGACAGATCCAGAGGAGGTTAAACTGCTTGCCATTAAAGAGGCTGAGCGAGAGTATGTTGAGTATAAACGATTAGCCGAACAAGGGATAATCAGTAAAAGAGGACTTAGAAAGTTTAAGATTAGCGAAATAGCCGATGATTTCATGGATCGTGCAGAGGTAGCTACTAAAGGTGGCGGTGCAATGGTTGCTGTACTGCCTGATTCCATGCATCGTGTCAACATGGGAGAATATAGTAAACGATACGATGATATCAAGCGCGATATCGCGGAATAGAGTTTTTCGTTAAGCTTCAGTATTCTTTGCTTTTAGCTCCCGCTCATACCGCTGTAACTGCTCAATCAAATCGTCAATATCCCCGTTCATCGCCGCGGGGATGTTACTGCGGCTGTAGTGTATGCGGTGGTCAGTGATGCGGTCTTGCGGGAAGTTGTAGGTGCGGATTTTTTCGGAGCGATCGCCAGTGCCAACGAGTGATCGCCGCTCAGCACTTAATTTGGCATTTTCTTCGTCAATTTTCATCTGTAGTAAGCGCGAACGTAGCACGCTCATGGCTTTTTCGCGGTTCTTGATCTGTGATTTTTCGTCTTGGTTGGTCACGACGATACCAGTTGGTAGGTGAGTGATGCGCACCGCCGAGTCGGTGGTGTTGA
>CAUOVX010000002.1:0-34957 GCA_963508115.1 uncultured Candidatus Saccharibacteria bacterium | reverse complement strand
TGCCGGTGGCCGCCGCCAAGCCATGCGGGCTCATACCATACAGTACCCCAAAATTGATCACCTTAGCTGCACGCCGCTGTGCTTTTGTCACCTGCTCCATCGGCACACCGTAGGTCTCGGCCGCCGTCTTAGTGTGAATATCGACGTCGCTATTAAAATCGTTAATCAGCTGCTCATCGCCCGCCAGCACCGCCGCCAGCCGCAGCTCAAATTGTGAATAATCCGCGCCAACGAAGACCTTATCCTCACTCGGCACAAACGCCTGGCGAATTTTCCGGCCCAGTTCTGTGCGCACCGGAATATTCTGTAGGTTCGGATTTGTGCTACTCAGCCGCCCGGTGCTAGTGACGTCTTGGTTAAACGTGGTGTGAATCCGCCCGTCCTCGGCCACCAACTTTGGCAGCGCTTCAATATAGGTACTGATCAATTTAGTCAGCTCCCGGTACCGCTCAATCAGCTCAATGATCGGGTGTCGCCCGCGCAGTTTATCCAGCTCTTTCTGCCCCGTTGAATAGCCCGTTTTCCCTTTTTTGATGCCAGTCGTCGGCAGCTGCAATTTGGTAAATAACACTTCAGACAGCTGCGCCGGACTAGCAGCGTTAAACTCGCGCCCAGCCATCGCATACATTTGTTGTTCAAGCTGGCTCACCTCCGCCCTCAGCTCCTGGCCCATCTGTTCAAGCAGTACTGTGTCCAACTTCATGCCGCGCTGCTCCATCTGAAACAGCGGCCATATCACTGGAAAATCAAACTCGCGGAGCACCCGGGTAATCTGCTGATGTGTCGCCATATAATCCTGCTGCTGGCGGTATATTTGGCGTAGTCGTGCCAGCTGTCGCTCTGGAGAATTATCCTCAGAAAAGTCACCCGCCAGTGCCGCTAAACTGCGGTCGCGCCTCAGTGGATCGATCAAAAACGCCGCCTGACCAACATCCCAGACCTCATGAAACCGCACCGTCACACCGTGAGCATCCAGCGCGTGATATAGCTCCTTGACGTCCGCCGCGATCACCACGCCCTGCGCTAGCAATTGCCAAACCGACCAGCCCATCTCACTAATCTTGGCTCGCCACGCCACGGCAGGCTTGGAATTAATATAGACCGTGTCCGGCTCTGATGGATCAATATAGATAATATTTTCTGCCTCAAACAGCGGCTCAGCCGGCAAATCTTCAACACGCGGCAACTCCAACTCTGCCGTCTCCACTGCCTCATCCACCGCCTGCATGGTCTTTGGCAACCGCCCAATCAGCGAATGAAACTCCAATTTCTGCAAAATTTCCGCCACCCGCGCAAAGTCACAGTCATTAACATCCGCCACCTGCCAGTCCAGTTCCACCGGCGCGTCCGTCCAAATCTCCGCCACTTGCTTGGTCAAATACGCCGACTCGCGGCCCGCTTCAAGCTTTGTCCGTAGAGCGCCTGTTTGCTCATCCACATGCGCGTACACGCCATCCAGCGTATCATATGCTTGCAATAATTTCACCGCCGTCTTTTCACCAACGCCTGGCACGCCTGGCAAATTATCGCTTGAATCACCTTTCAGCGCCTTCAAATCCAAAAACTGATCCGTCCGAATACCATATTTTTGTTCAAAATATTCCGCCGTAAATTCCTCGATGTTCCTCAGACCATTTTTCATGGCGTAGACTTTAGTCAGCGGCGACACTAATTGCAGCGCATCCAAATCTGACGTCAGCAGGCAGGTTTGCACGCCGCGCGCTTCCGCTTGTCTGGCAAACGCACCCATGATATCGTCCGCCTCATAATCATCCAGTTCATACAGCGGCCAGCCAAACGCGTCCAACAGTTCCATCAAAATCGGAATCTGCTGATAAAAATCATCGGGTGCTGGCTTGCGACCCGCCTTGTATTCTGGGTATAATTCCCGCCTCTTACGGATATTGGTGCCGCGCTTGTCCCACGCCACCGCCACATAATCCGGCTCCAATTTCTTGATCAGCTCAATCGCCAAACTCACAAACCCATACACCCCGCCGGTCGGCGTACCGTCCGCCGTACTGAGCCCCGGCATGGCATAATACCCTCGGTAAAACACTGATTTTCCGTCGATGACCGCCAAACGCTTCATATACTCAGTATAGCAAATTTGCTATACTAGCAACATGACACAACCACATGCAAACATTATCGCCCTCGTTGGTCTGGCTGGTAGCGGCAAAAGTTCGGCGGTCGAATATTTCACCAAAAAGGGCATTCCGAAAATTTACTTTGGCGGCATCATCTACAAAGCCATGGGAGAAGCTGGCATCGAACCAACCTGGGACAATCAGCAAAAATTCCGCGAGGACATTCGCCGTCGCGAAGGCAAAGATTTCGTGGTCAAACGCGTCGTCAAATCGGCGCATGACTTGATTGACGCTGGCCAAAAGCTGATCGTCCTGGACGGCTTGTATACCTGGAGTGAATATAAAATTCTCAAGCACGAATTCCCTGGCCAAATGTCTGTCATCGCCGTTGTCACGCCAAAACACCTGCGCTATCAACGTATGGCCAAACGCCCCGAACGACCGATGCAGCCGCGCGAAGTTGACCAACGTGATTGGTCGGAAATTGAAAACTTAGAAAAAGGCGGACCAATTGCCATTGCCGACTATTTTGTGATGAACGACCGCGGGCTGGACGAGCTATACGCGCAGCTGGAGGCCGTCACCCACCACGAACATTTTTGCAAGGCGCCTGAGCAGTGCTAAATCACAACACATCAAAAAAGCCAGACGCGAAATCCGCCTGGCTTTTTTACTATCACCCGTCAATCTAGCTCAGATATTCATACAATTTCTTAGCATCTTTGTGCTTCCGTAGCTTCGCCAAAGCCTTGGCTTCAATCTGGCGAATTCGCTCACGCGTCACGGCAAACTCTTGACCAACTTCTTCCAACGTGTGGCTTTTACCATTGTCCAAACCAAAGCGCATACGGACAATTTTCTGCTCACGATCACTCAAGCTCGATAGCACATCATTGACCTGCTCTTTGAGTAACTGGTTTGTTGCTGATTCCTCTGGCGATACCGTATCTTCATCTTCAATAAAGTCACCCAACACCGAGTCTTCTTCATCACCATCGCGACCAACGCCAGCGTCCAAGCTTGAGATATCTTGCTTGATTTTCATCACATATTCAATCTTTTCTGGCTCCATATCCAGCTCTTTAGACAGCTCTTCAATAGTCGGTTCACGGTTCAACTCTTGCGTCATCCGTCGCTGAGTGCGCAACAATTTGTTGATGGTTTCCACCATGTGCACCGGGATACGAATGGTTCGTGCCTGGTCAGCAATCGCTCGGGTAATCGCCTGACGAATCCACCAGGTGGCATAGGTTGAGAACTTAAAGCCCTTGTCTGGATCGAATTTCTCCACCGCGCGCAACAAGCCAGTATTACCTTCCTGGATCAAGTCCAGAAAATCCAACCCACGGCCCGAATACCGCTTGGCAATTGACACCACCAACCGCATGTTCGCCTCAGCCATCTTATCTTTAGCCCTTTTATCACCCTGAATCACACGGTGTGCCAATTCCATCTCTTCTTCGGCATTGAGCAGCGGAATTTTACCAATCTCACGTAAATATAACCTGACCGAGTCATCAGAGATATCATCCAGGTATTGCCCAGTGTTCAGAGCGTCAAGGTCTTCGGTTTCCTCGTCATCATCAACATCGTCGATGGTCGGCTCATCGAATTCCGTCTCATCAGTTGCTAATGGCCTGTTTTTTATTGGATCGTCGGTCACGCTTTCTCCTTAATTAGTGCGTTCAGCTGATGTCGCAGATCGTGAGCCAACGACTCATTATTTGCAGTTTCAGCGTCACGCAAGTTACTCATTAATTGCTGTATTTTGTTTTCACGATGTTTGGATATTACATGTTTGACCAATCGCGCCATCTCACCCGGTAAATCGTCTCGATTCCAGTCGGCATAACGAGTGTCGAATTTTAACTGTACTATCTTTACATACTCCTCAATATTTTTCAAGGTTTCGGGCATCGGATCAAGTGTTTCGTTCGGGTTTTGAGTGAGATATTCCAATAATTCTCGGGTGTTCGCATTATCTGTAGCTTCCGTTGGTACCGACGCCAGCCAACGCCTCACGCTTGGTTCTTGAGCCGCAAGCCCTAGTAGCATATCGAGCGTCTCATCTGATGGTTTTTGTGGTGCTGTTTTCTTAAATTTTGGTTGGCGAAGAACTGTTTCCTTTGTTGTGATGCCAGACATCTTTGCTGTAAGAGCCTCTATACTAGCCCCTGTTTTCTCAGCCACCATCTGCAAATAATGCTCTTGTTCTACTGGATCATGCAAGCTACGAATCAAGTTCAGCGATGCAGTTGAAAAGCGTCGTTTTCCCTCAGCAGTCCTGACATTTTCTCGTTGCGAATATTGTTGTATCACCCACGCCACAGCAGGCGTAGCTTTAGCGATGACCAACTCCCATTGTTTCACACCATGTGTTTTGATCAATTCATCTGGATCCTTACTACCCTCTGGTAAACTAACAACCTCCAACTCCACCCCAATGGTTTGTGATAGTTTGATAGCCCGTTCAGTCGCATTTAAACCCGCTCTATCACCATCAAACGCTAATTTAATTCTACTAGCCAGCCTACTCAAGGCCTTGAGGTGCTGTTCAGTGATAGCTGTTCCAGCCGTGGCGACAACCTGCCGCACTCCTGCCTGATGGCTACTCACCACATCCAAATTACCCTCAACGATTACCACTTCGTCTGATTTTCGAATCGCCTCTTTAGCCTGAGACAAACCAAAGATATGCCGTGATTTATCAAACAAAAGTGTTTGCGGCGTGTTCAAATATTTTGGGGCATTTGCCTCATCATGAATGATCCGGCCAGTAAACCCAACTACTCTGCCAGTCGCATCCATAAGTGCCACCACCATCCGACCACGATACAAATCACCACCAAATCTATTCGTTAAACCAGCATCGGCTAATTCTTGTTTTGAAAAACCCCGTTTGGTTAAGGCCGTCACCAATGATGATCCGTCATCTGGCGCAAACCCAACCATAAAATCCTGAATCGTTTGTCGAGTCAGACCACGTTTTTTGACGACATAGTCCAAGGCTTTGGGTGTACGCAGCAGTGATTGTTGAAAGAATTTTACCGCTAGCTCCAATGCTTCAGCCGCTCGTGCTCGCCGCTTGGCGGTTCTCCCATCACCGCGAGAGAACAAACTCAAATCCACACCCGCCTTGCGCGCCAAATGTTCCAATGCCTGGCAAAAATCCATCCCCTCCATCAGCATCACAAATGAAAACACATCACCACCCTTGCCTGACGAAAAATCATGCCAAATCTGCTTTTCTGGACTAACCATAAAACTTGGCGTTCGCTCGTCGGTAAACGGACTAAGTCCCTTCATATTACGACCTGCCCGCTTCAGCTGAACATACTCACCAATCACGTCCTCAATATTCAGTCGTGCCCGCACTTCTTCTTTGGCATCTTGCATGTCTTTATTATATCACCCTTTACCTCTGTTCGTGTTTATGCTTAAATAGTACTATGTATCCAAATGATCCATATTTTCAACCACCAACACCATCTGGTATTGATTATCTCAATCAAATCGCTGCTCCACCAGAGCCAGCTGGATTTGATAAAAAAACCAAAATCATCATTATCATCATTGCACTGGTTGGTGTGCTCAGTCTTGGCTTCATTTGGGCGGCCAGTCAGTCAGGTTCTGGTCCAACGGTTTCTAACGCCATCATGAGGGTTGCCCGCCTACAAACCGTCACTGAACTACAGAAAAAGCGTCTAAAAAATAGCACGGTCACTGACATTAACAGCTCCCTTGATGCAATATTAACCACCGCCGTCAATAAGGCAACACCAATCGCTCAGTCAGAAAAACTGGATATTAACAAAGCTCTCAAGGTGCCGGACTTTGAGGTAAAGCTCAATGAAAAGCTAGATGATGCCTTTTTAAACGACCAGCTCGATGCCGTCTACACCAGGGAGATGGCCTATCAACTTGAGCTACTTAGTTCAGAATTATCCAGCTTGTCAAAAAAAGCCAAAAAATCTGACGTCAAAGAATTCTTAGAAAAAACACAGTCAGACATCACTTCCATCAAGAAGCGTCTCGAGAGCTCTCCGGTGTAATACCGCTAACCAACTGCCAGCTCAGCCGCGCCAAATCAAAAATTTCTTCATCACTCAACTGCCCCGAACAGATGATGGTGTTCCAGTGCTTTTTGTTCAAATGATAGCCTGGCAATACCGTTTCGTATTTTTCCCGCAAATTCTGCGCCAGCAATGGGTCACATTTCAAACTCACCCTGAGCGGCTTTGAGCCTTCCGCCACCAATGCCACCATTTTCCCTGCGCCGTCATTACTCTTACCAAATTTATACACCGCGATATCCTCGCCAAACGGATAGTCTAACCACACACCGGGCAAACTCAAGATAAATTCTTCAAATTGTTTATGGGTCATGGTTTCACCTTCTTTAAATAATACTTAAGTTCCATGATACTGCCGCGAATATCCTCCAGCGCCCGATGATCCTCTGGCTTGGCAAATTTCTTACCATATTTGCCCTCAAACACCACTTTCCAAGCACTGACATCCAACATCCGATAGTGTAGTCTTTTTGACAACATAGGCCACCATTGGTCGATAAATCGCCGGTCTTGATGAATTGAATTACCACCAAGCAAAATCCGTGGCTCATCTGCAAAATGTTCATCGCAAAATGCCAATAATTCACGCTCCACCTCACTCAGCGGCTTACCGGACATATTTTGCTCCTCCAAACCGCGCCGCGCTGCTGGATGCTGGTCCCAAAAACTAGCATTTCGGTCCAGTAGCTTACCTAGCTTCTCGGGTTCATGTCGCACCACACCCTCATAGGTCGCAATTTCCGTAAAATCCCAATCCGTCGCAATCGCCGCCACTTCCAAAATCTCATCACGCACTGGATCTAGTCCAGTCATCTCCAGGTCAATCCATAAAATTTTTTTTGGCTTAAAAGTTACTTTCATATCTTTATTATACTACTTTTTAGAGTCGTAATAGTCACGAGAAAACTGCTCTGGCACACGCCGTAATAACCCTTCAACAACGTCATCAAATTTTGCTACACTACCAAGCTCCAGACGATTTTCTCTTTCAGTCAGAAAAACGCCAGATGCGTTGCCGTCAGAGGGAACAAAATTTGTCCGATTGACTAACTCATAGTATAATTCAGCAGCACTCATATCTTCACAACCATATGGCAACATCCTGTACGACCTCAGATTTTCTACGTAACGTTCGGCCAATTCGTCGCTGACTTCTAACGCCTTATCTAGTTGCAGCGTTTGCATGAAATAATCGTCTTTTGGATCGCCATAAGTATCGTCTGGCAGCTGAACGCTTTTAATACTTGCATCGTCAATTCCTTGAACTTGCATATCTGAAAGAAGGCGCACAGCCTTGAGGGCTAATTTGTTACCAATGCGATAGCTATTATCAGGATCGTGCTCAAATACCGTTGGCCTGATAACGTGCTCGGCAGTATCCAACACTGCTTGAGTACTGGCCAACAGCCTCCAAGTGTCACCGTCCTTGTGTATAAGCACTTGATTGATTGTAAAATCATGCTGCCTCATAAACTCAGCGGTAGACTGTACAAGCTCCGCACCATAGCCATTCATTGCATCACGCGGCGAAAAGCGCATTGAAAGATCGCTCGCTACCGCCCGAATCTCATCTGGATCATAATCGCCGCTAGCAATAACTTCTTCTAAAATTACCAAATCGACATCGCGAGGAGGTGGTAACTGACGGTCACTGTGTACTAGTGCCTCCAAAACCTGGCGAGCCGCCCCGCCCTTTACACTAATAAATGACGGTAGCTCATCTAAATCAAAACCCAAATTAGCCCGCTCAATAGCATCGGCAGGCAACTCATATTCATATATTTCATTGCAGCGAGCTTCCGGATTACCGAGTTGCTCACAATCACAGTCTTTTAATTGAAGGTTCGCCACCCCTAAATCCGCATAATGTTCACCACTATCAAGCATTTGCAGAACACGAGGCTGATGCATCTTAGCCTCTATATCGCTCGGGTTCGGGCTTACTTTTTCCACGTACAATATTTTAGCATAAATCATTTAAAAAGTCAAACAAATACGGTCGGCGCCACTTCCAAAATCTCATCACGCACTGGATCTAGTCCAGTCATCTTCAGATCGATCTATAATATTTTTTCGCTTTACTCATACTACCTATTGTACACTTGTCATCTGTTTATCTGACCATAAAAAGCTTCTTGCTGTTCGCTCGTTAATACCTCTTGCACCACAGCCCAAACCTTAGCCTCCGCTTCGTGGACATTGTGACTATTTACCGCAGACCCGTCTAGGACCTGACGCAATTGACCCTTAGTAATAACTCGTTGATGTTGTAAATCAAACAATACTCTTACTTGTTTATTGGCCCTATTTTTCATCGTGTCCACTACCAGCGTGATTTGCTCATCTGTCGTAGCAGGGATTTTTTGCTGCTGCTCTGGACCGATCACCAGCGAACCAATCTTCGGCTGTGTCACACGAACTAAATCGCCATTCGGCGCCACCCGGTCACCAAGGAACTCAGGCACGGCACTGTCGCTCAGGGCTTGCGTGATTTGATCCTTCGTCACTGGCAAAATTGTATTGAGCGTATGTCGACGACCATCATGCGCGTCATACCACCACGGAAAGGCTACTACCAACTTCAGCGCCTCCATCCCCATACGCCGCGCTAAACTATACGAACTAATTTCGTACTCAGAAATACCACGTTCGCCAGTATGAATATTTCTGTATTGGTTAACTGTTGTTCGACCAATACGTCGACTACCGACCTTGGCATACAACAACTCTTGAAATCCCCGCAGCAGGGCCACTGATATATTATGTTTTTCTTCACTGTTCAGTTCACCCATATCGACGTCATATGGATTAACCTCCAGACGCCGACATATTTTGTTAAATTGATAGTGAATATTATCTGCCTTATTTGGGTCAATACCATTTGCCAGATAAGCACGACCATCAGTGTGATGACCGTTGTAGATCTCTCTGGTTTTCAAAAAAGCATCGTATTCGGCAAAAAAGTCATCTGTTGTATCGGGGCTGACAAATTCCTGGAATAGTTCCTTTGGTTGGTGCCAGGCAGCAAAGCCACCACCAGAGATAGAAGCCGCCATCGCTGACAGCGCCAACACTTCACGCAAGCTTCCTCCACGTTTAATCATTTCTGCTAATGCTCGAGATAATTCTGGTGACAATGGTAGATTATCCATAAATTCACCAATTTTTGTAATCTGCCCTTCTTCATCAATCGCCTCCAATGTTTCCAACAAATCGTACGACTCTTGAATAACTTTTTTACTAGCAACAGGATGCATCAAGTACCGGTTCAAGTCTTCAAAATCACCGTTCAAATTGATAGCCGACAAGACGTTACGCACGATATTGGTGTGATATATCTCCGGTGGGATGTGCTGTTCACGGGACTTAATGTCACAGAATCCTTTCAGCTCCTCTGGTAGATAAATCTTGCCGTAAGAAATTGGCCGCGCCAGCACAAACTTTGCACCGTCAATATCACGGCCACCACGCCCCGCCTGTTGCATCAACTCTGCCTGGGTACACAATCGAGGTGGCAATCCTTCCGCACCCTCTTCACCGATTTCTTTACTCTTTGTCAGTCCATTTGACAACACCAAATCAACCTCAGGGATGGTGATGCCAGACTGTCCAGCCGAGGTCGAAACGATGACAAACGACTCGTCTTCTGCTGGTTCAGCAGTAAAAATTTCTCGCCGTGCAGCCTCTGATATACCAGAGTGTAATTTGAAAAATCGTATTCTCCCAGATTGATGGCGAGTGTGGCGCTTAATCGACACAATGGTTTCCTCGATACTTCTCACCCCTTCAACAAAGACCAGTGCTTTTTTCGAGTCTTTACCATATTCAAGGTAGGCTTCAGATACGGTCCCCACGTTATCTTCTGTAATGTCGATATCATGCGGCCGACCCTCGATGGTTACGACTGGCAATGCTAATCCATTAATATCTTCGTACATCGCCTGAGAAACTTCCGTGTCGGGCGTCGCGCTGGAAAAAGCCATATGCCATTTGTCGGTATTCTCTATCGATTTTGCTGCCAAGGCCGTAGCAAATTCCATCTCCAAATTGGCTTCATGTATTTCATCAACCAACACCAGTGTTCTCTCATTATGCCAATCCTTAGAAAGTTGCTCCAATTTCTTCGTAAACGTTGCTGCTGTCATAAAACAAAGTCTAGTTTCTGGCGTTGCTTCAGTAGCGCGTCCATGAATCTTTCCCACCAAGTGATCAGGATATTGTTTGCCCAGCTGTTCACGTAAACTCTGCTCGACATATTCAGTAACGTTATCGACGATGACCCGCCGCGGCATCAACACCACAACACGATCAAACCGCTCGAGTGCATAATGAGCGGTTTGTGTCGTCTTTCCGCTACCCGTCGGTCCGCACAACCAGGATATTTTGTTCTCTGAGAGTGTATCTAATATCTCTGCTTTGTGCTTATACGCAGGTAATTCTTTGTCGCCAAGATCATAGTCGGCGAAAGAAGTTTCTGGTAGTTTACTGTACCGTTTCCGTAATTCTTCAAGGCGCTGTCTTCTCTGCTCGGGAGACTCACCATAACGATATAGCGACCGTCGAGGACCTTCAATATTCTGACTTAACAAATGGCTACTACTCGGTTCTTTCGACCTATGTAAATAACCCGCCCTCCGGACTCCATCTTTCACGCTACACTCTCCTTTATACTCACATTGTAGATAGGAGAGTGTAAAATAGCAAACGTAAGCGTTTTAGTCTTTTTTCTTGTCTAATTTATCAAGTTTCAAGAAATGGACAATTGCATATACTACAAAGGCAACCGCCAGCAAGGTGATCAATGAGCTGATAAATGCTCCGTACAAAAATTCACCGCGACGTCCAGCAATTTCAACGGTAAACGACGCTGCCTGAAGACCCTGTTGCGAACCAACGATCAACTGTACAAGCGGGTCGATAAACGCTGTTACCAACTTTTTCACGGTATCACCAGCCGCAGTACCGATCGCCAAACCAACAGCCAGACCAACGACGCCTTGTTCACGGATAAACGTCATAAAGCCACCGCCATGGCTTTTTACCGCGCCTGCTTTTTCTTTCAACACCGCTACGCTTGGTTTTTTAATAATTGACTTCTTGGTTGTCGTTTTTTTGACTACCGCTTTCTTGGCTATTTTTTTCTCCGCCATAAAACTCCTTTACGTTAAATAACACCTTGATTGTACCATATTTAGTACGGAACGATTTATAGTCTCTCTGGTGCTACAATACCCAAAACAGTCAACCCTGCTTTCAAGATATCAGCATACACCGCCACCAGACCAACGCGGTGCGCTTCTTTGTCGCTGCCGATGACTTGGTTTTTCTCGTAGTAACGATTGAACTCCTGTGCCAGCTCAAACAGGTAGGCACAAACACGATGCGGTTCCAGGCTTTCAGCAGCTCGGTTAACCGCCTCCGCGTATTCGCTCATTTTCCTGACCAGCAGCCGATCTTCGTCAAACAATTCTGTCGGGAAAGCAACTGTCTGCTCAGACTTTGCCAAAATACCCCGCGCCCGAGCGTGCGCGTATTGCAGATAACTACCGGTGTTACCTGTTAGACTCACCGCATCATTGATATCAAACACCACGTCGCTACCAATTTTCACTTTCAGGAATTGATAGCGCAGCGCACCTGCCACCACCGCGTCGGTTGGTTCGCCGCCAGCTTGGATGATAGCTTTCTTGAACTCGTTGAATAACCAATCGATAGTAATGACGTCACCAGTACGCGAGCTCATCTTGCCGGTTGTTAGCTTGACGAGGCTAGTCGCATAATTAAACAATTTACCCTTCAATTCTGGAATTGCGAGTTCGCTAGCGGCAATCACCCCGCGGAAATACGCCGCCTGCTCTTCGCCATTGACCGTAATTGACAAGTCCAAGTTTGGATAATCTTGATGCTTCAGCTGAATCAACCCCATATCGTGCGCGCCGTACAACCCGTTGCCGTGCGAACCGATAAATACATTATCAAACGCACCATACTGACTACCTTTGAAGATATACGCACCATCGGACTTCGTAAAGACCTCTGGGGTTTTTGCTTTGATCAAGGTCTTGCCTGGCACTTCAGTCTCGCTCTCAACATAACGCCGCTCAATCGGCACATTGCCCAGCCGCGCCACATTGGCATCAATTTCATCAAAGCTCCAGGCTTTACAAATCTCGTACACTTGCTTGTACAGCGGATCATCCAGCACAAATGACTGCTTGGCTAGCTCATCAATCTCTACTCGTGCCTCTGGTGATTCTTTAGCTGCCCGTGCGCCTTCAACATACATACGGCTCATAAACTCGTTGCGCTTATCAGCCGGAATAGCGTCTAGTTTGCTGACATCACCGTCAATTTCGCGAAGAATCGCCCACATACTCTTACCGACATGTGTGCCGACGTCGCCGTGATAACTCACTCGGTGCACCGACGCACCATCCACCGCCAGCAAATTCGCCATAGTGTCCGCCAAAATCGCATTCAAAGCGTGACCAATATGCATAGCTTTGAATGGGTTTGGACAATTAGTTTCAATAACGACCGTTTGACCTGAACGATTGGTGGCCGGCCGCACTTTCAACGACTCCAGCACCGCTTGGTCGCTTAACGTCACGTTGATAAAGCCTGGTCCAGCCACGCTCACCTCGCCCAACTCCTCATGACCACGCAACTCTTCTGCGATCGCCTCGGCAATCTCACGTGGATTTTTGCCCAAGGGCTTCGCTAGCTGCAGCGCCACATTCGTCGCAAAGTCACCAAACTTTGGATCAGGACGCGTCAACTGCACCGTCGTTTCAATATTAAATAGCTTTGCAATAACTTCTTGAATTGTGTGTTCCATCACCACCAGTATACCACCAGATCAACTAGTCTTCCACTATGTCCAAGTCCAACGCCGTGGCGGAGATTAAACTCGATCCCCGGACATGACGCAAAATATACGACAACATTGATAAATCATCCTGTGTTGGCAACGCTTGTGGTTGCTGTGATAACGCTTGCTCTTCAGCCATTAATTTCCTTTTTTTGTTTTTAGCATACAACTGACTACTATTTTAGCATTATTAAATATTTTTGTCAATATAGCGCGGTGACAATTATCCCATTAAGACAAGTTCCTTATATGCTAGCAGTAATGAAGGTGTTACAATATAAATATAATGATTATGCTTGTGTATAATATAATAGCTATACAATAGGAGAAAATCATGAATCAAACTGAAGTTGAAAAAATCATCGACAGAAGTTCAGACGGAAATGGGTTTCCTGTACAGTTGATGCGCATTGCATCGGAGCTCGGTATTAGCGTAAAGATGACCGAGGAGTGGGACGACAGACAGTCTGGTTCTTTGGCTCATATTGATGGAAAATTTATTATATTTTTAAACTCAAAACATTCTCAACTACGCAACCGATTTACATTAGCTCACGAAATTGGCCATTACGTAAAGCATCGAAATCAAATTACTGTTGGACAAGAAGTTGTTAGCACATATCTTAAGCCAGCTACAGGTGTTTTAAATCGAATTAAAGACACAAATAGCTACAATCAGACCGAAAGAGAGGCTGATGAATTTGCGGCAGAGCTTTTAATGCCTGAGAATGAATTTCGTAAAAAATGGAGACAAGCCGAAACGATTGAGGAGATTGCAGATTACTTCCTAGTGTCTGTATCTGCTGCAACGGTACGCGGCTTGAAGCTAGATCTTGGGTATTTCGCTTAAAAAAATTGATAATGATCGACTTAATAATGCAAAGTCGGCATCTTTCGATGAGATCGATAAAGTTCTTGCAGTAAACGAAAAAATACGTACTGAAGAGCAACGCGAAGCCGAGCATGGGAATAGGATAATGCTATTTAAGGTTTTACCTGTTGTTCTAATTATTGCTATTATTGTGTACAGTGTCCTTGAAATTTTATATGGAGATAAATCACGGTTGGCCAATGCAGTTTATATATTCATTGGCTATATTGGTGGGTTATTTACTAATAAGATCTCAAAACCAAAAGATTGGTAGCACAACACTTTTGAAAATAATATAATAACCTCGTCTAGACTCATAGCGAGGCTCATTTTTTATCCCGAAAATGGACACCACAAAACTGGCTGTGCTAAAATATAGACAGCCAATCACGCGGAGACCCTGAAGGGTCTCTTACGTTTTTATAGCAATGCCACTGGTTAGTAGTGGTGCCAGCGGTCGGACTCGAACCGATATCGACGCGAAAGCCAATCACGCGCTCTATCCTTTGAGTTACGCTGGCGTATTGTTACTAAAACAAAAAACGCGGCGATGTTAATGGACTTATCCATTTCGCCGCGCCATACGCGTAAGTTTACTAGATTTCGAAATAGGTTTTATTAATACTAGTATAGCATAGGTTATTTATTGATCACTTGCTTCAATGGGATAATTGCCAGCGCGATTGTTAGGCGCTTCTCGCCAAAACAGCTGCTCGGATTAGCCCCGAAAAGAGTGGGTGTGGCCGGAATGGACGAGATTTAAACTCTGGGTGAGCTTGTGTAGCAACGAAATAGTCACAGTGTGGCGATTCAACAAATTCAACCAATCTGCCGTCTGGCGAGGTGCCCGAAACAACCAAACCACCTTGTTTAATCGCCTGAACAAAATCCTGATTCACCTCATATCGGTGCCGGTGTCGCTCCGTCACCTCTGTCATACCATACGTCTTCGCCGTTAGCGAGCCTTCTTTCAGCACTGCTGGATAATCACCAAGGCGCATCGTGCCACCAGTCGACTCTTTACCTGCCTGCCCATCCATTAGATAAATCACGTTCGTGCCCTGACCTGCACCAAATTCTTCACTATTAGCACCATCCACGCCACCTCGACGTGCCGCGGCAATTACCGCCGTTTGCATACCCAAACAAATACCCAAATATGGTTTATTGTGCTCCAGACAATACGTCGCCGCTGCAATTTTTCCTTCAACACCGCGTGAACCAAATCCGCCCGGCACCAACACAGCATCAACCTCAGCAAAATCGTCATCACTGGCAGTCTCTGAATTTATCCACCGTATATTGACTTCACAATTCTCCGCCCAGGCTGCCGATTTGAGCGCTTCAGTCACCGACAAATACGTATCGGTATTGTCAATATATTTTGCCACCAGACCAACGGTTACTTCACGAGCATAATCAGTCGTGTCACGCGTGGCGAGATTTTCCCAGCGAGTCAAATCAGGCTCCGTTGTTACTCCAGTAAATTCACTCAACATTGGTCCCAAGTCGCGCGCAACTGTCAGCGGCACCTCATACACGGTATTGACATTTGGCATCATGATGATACCCTCGGGGCGTACACCAGATGAGATAGCAATTTTTTCGCCAACACTACGCGGCGGTTTATCGTGACCCTCAGTCCGCACCGCCACGACGTCTGGCATGATCCCAAAACCACGGAGCTCCGCCATGGCATTTTGTGCAGGCTTTGTTTTGTACTCCTGACTCGCTTCCAAAAACGGCACATACACCACATGAACAAAGAGACAATTATTCCTGCCTACTTCTTGTGAAAAATCACGAATTGCTTCGATAAAGCTCAGACCTTCGTAGTCCCCGACCGTACCGCCGATTTCTACAATGTGAACATCGCCCTCAGCTGCTTCGTGAATAGATTTTTTAATAGAATTGGTCAAATGTGGCACTAGCTGCACTGTTTGCCCACCAAATTTACCAGCTCGTTCATCAGCGATGAGATCACGCAGAAGCCTACCTGACAGGGTAGTATTTTTCCGCGTCAACTCCAAATCCAAAAAGCGTTCATAATGCCCCAAGTCCAAATCAGTCTCGGCACCATCTTTGGTTACAAAGCATTCACCGTGTTCTTTGGGATTTAATAATCCAGCGTCAACATTCAAGTACGGATCACACTTTTGTACGGACACCGACAGGCCTTTGGCTTGCAACACCGCACCAATACTTGCCGCCGTGATCCCCTTACCAACACCAGACAGCACTCCACCAGTTACAAAAATATACTTCTTCGTCATCACTTCTCCAACCTATCAAAAGAGGCGCCGAATCGACACCTCTGTTGTTTTATTCACAACCGTCACACACTGTCAAACTTGCGGGATCGAGCGGTGCTGCAATGCCACCAGATTTTTTTGCCTGGTCGTCGGCTGCCTGCTGGACTGCTTTCATCGCTGCGTCGATAGCACTTAATTTTTCTTCCAATGTCATGTCGTCAGAAATAATTTGACTTGCGTTCATGTTCCTGTCTTTCTATATATTTAGTATCTGCTTATGCTTATAATACGCTATATGTAGCGGTTATGCAACATAGTGTAGCCAATTTCCTGTTGTAGTTTTTTCATCAAGTTTGCCGATTGGCATGATGTAAATTTGCCTATGTTCGACGCGTGGCATAAAGTCACCCAGCTTGTTAGCATAAGCCTCCAAGGCCGCTGCTTCCTCTTCCTCCGGTAGCTCTTGTACTGTTGTCGTCAAAAATACAGCACTCTTTTGATCGTTCCAAACCACAAATTCGACAACACCACTGCGGTAAGCATTGACGGCGTGACGAGATTGTCGATCAGAGATCCAAATGATGTTGTCATTTTTATAACGTACAAAGTGAAGTGGTGTAATCAACGGCGTTCTGTCACGATTGACGGTTGCCAAGGCGCCAACTTCCACGGTGTCTAAAATATCTGTTGTAATTTTGTCCATAGTGGTTATTTCGTGGTGTTTACTTCGTAGCTAGTGTTAGTGCTTTCAAAGAAATTGACCAGTTCCAAAGTATCATTTGCGGTAGCCATCCACTTGGCTGGGTTGGCTACGTTGTACTCAGGCTCAAAGCCAAGCTCGACCAAGCGGCGGTCAGTCATGTGCATGACGTATTGGTTAACATAATCAGCGTTCAAGCCAAGGATTCCCTTTGGTAACATATCCTTGTTGTATTCTTTTTCCAGCTCAACCGCTTGCAAAATGAGGTTGCGAATTTCCTCGGCAAACTCCTGGGTTTGCAGTTCTGGGTTTTCGTCCAAGATGGTGAGTAGTAAATTGATACCGAAAGTTAAGTGCAAGTTCTCGTCCTTAGTGATCCAGTCCAGCAACGTACCCACATTGCGCAGCAAGTTACGCTGGCGGAAGCTCATACCGACCATAAAGCCCGAGTAGAACCAGATGCCTTCGAGCACAATGTTATACGCCACCAGTGAGCGGACAAAGTTTTTCTTACCCTCCAGGGTGTAAATGTCAAGATTTGGATCGAGCATGACATCCAGGTGCTTGTTCTGGAAGTTCGCCTTGTCAGCCAGCGATTTTTTACCAAAGCCCGCCGCGTAAATCTCCTCGCGGTCAAACGGAAAGGTCTCAATGATGTATTCAAAGGTCATGAAGTGATTGGCCTCTTCCCACATCTGTTTTGACAAATACAGCTGCGCTTCAGCGGCGTTGACGTATGGGTAAATACCAAAGGCTAACGACTTGTTGATCAATAGCTCGTTCGGGTTGAGATAGCTGATGACAGTTTTGAGCGCGTGCTTTTCTTCGTCACTAAGTTTTTCAAAATCCATCAAGTCCTGTGCTAGCTGAACTTCATTAGGAAACCAAGTGTTAGCCACCGCTTGGTTGTATAAATCGTATGCCCATGGGTAACGAATTGGGTGTAAACTCAGCCCGTCGCGCAGCCCCGAGCCTAAAATTCCACCTTTTGGATGTGTATAGTCTGACATGATAACCCCCTTTATTTATTAATTTTTGCAAAGCCAAAGCCACGCGCCTTGCCTGCACCTGTTCTAATCTTTTGCTCAGCAATTTTTTCCACCGAAACCGTGGTCTGCTCTGATTGGTGACGTGGTTTAACGTGCAGATAATAGGTCGTTTTCAAACCACGGCGCCACGCTTCAGAATAAATCTCTACATATTCATCAATATCGCGCGTTTCCAGGTACATGTTGCGGCTAATCGCCTGGTCGACCCATTTTTGTGCTCGTGCTGCCACCTCAATGAACGCATATGGGCTTAATTGGAAACTGGTTTTATAGACATCTTTCAGCTTCTGCGGAATAGCATCAATGTGTTGAATATCACCTTGGTTGGCAAATACCTCTTCCTTGATGTCATCCCACAAGTTCAGCGCCTTGAGGTCGCGCACCAGGTTATTATTTACCTCCAAAAACTTACCATTCAACGTTGAGCGGCTAAAAATTTGTGCAAACTGCGGATCGATGCCTGGCGTGGTACCGGCAATGTGGCCGATGTTCGCCGTCGGCGCGATAGCCATCAGTGTCGCATTGCGCATACCCTTTTTCACTTTCACTCGCAGTGAATCCCAATCAAGGCTCGATTTGTGGTCAATCTTCACCTTTACCTTGCGGTCGGTAGACAGCGTCTCCAGGGTGTCAATCGGCAAAATACCCTTACTCCAACCGCTACCCTTGTAGGTAGGATAGCTGCCCAGCTCCTGTGCCAAGTCCGCTGACTGGTCGATGGCGTGATAGCTGATGAATTCGGTCAGTGTATCAATCAAGTTATATGATTCTTTAGACTCATAGCAGTAGCCAAGTTTTTCGAGCACATCAGTAAAGCCCATTATTCCCAAACCAATTGCCCGCGTTTGGTTGTTTGAGTGCATAGCTTCCGGAATCGGCGTCTGGGTGATATCTACCAAGTTGTCCAGTTGGCGTACCGCTGCTCGCGACGCTTCTTTGAGTCGATCCCAGTCCCATGTTTTATCTTCGTTCAAAAAGGCTGACAAATTGATACTCACCAGGTTACAGGTAGCAATGTTGTCTTTGTCCTGCGGCAAGGTAATTTCCGTACAGAGGTTAGACAGGTGAATCGTACCCGTGTTATTGTTCAATGCTCGCACATTAATAGTGTCTTTCCAGGTGAGCCACGGGTGACTGGTAGCCTGTAGGCTGGTCAAAATCTGTTTGAATTGCTGGCGAGCTGATGTCTTCTCAAAGACGCGCATTTTACCAGCCTCGGCTAGTTTAATGTACTCTTTGTAGCGTGCGGAAAATTCTTCACCATACAGTTCTGGTAGATCTGGCGTATCTGCCGGGTCAAACAAGTACCAATCTTGGTCTTTTTGCACCCGCTTCATAAATTCATCAGAGATAAACACCGCAGTGTTAGCAAAACGCGTTCGCATGTATGGGTCACCGGAGTTAGAGCGTAGGTCGATGAACTCCCTAAAATCAATATGCCAGTTTTCCATATATACTGCTGCTGCACCCATCTTTTTACCCTTACGGGAGACGGCAAATAGCGCCGTATCGATCATCTTGATAAATGGAATTGGTCCAGTACTTACCGTATTGGTTGTCTTGACTGGACTACCAGATGCCCGCAATTTAGTAAAGCCGATACCGATACCACCAGTACCCTTGGCGATCCACATCGTATCACGCACCGCCTTGGCGATTGATTCCATATCATCATCAACGTTCAGCAAGAAACAGTTACTGAGCTGCGGGAATGAACCACCAGCATTGACGCGGGTTGAACCACCTGGCACATACTCCAGACTACTCATGTGATTGTAAAAATCAATTGCTGCAGCCGTCGGATCTTTTTCATTGTAGCTCAGTCCCATAGCGATACGCATGTGAGTAAACTGTGGTGGTTCAATTGGCTCACTACCATGTTTACGCAAAGCGTAGCGGTTACGGTTAGTGATGACACCGAGGTACTTACTGAGGTCGTCTTTAGCAGGATCAAGCGCTTCACCAAGCTTTTTCAAATCAAACCTACCGTCAGTCATCCGCTGGTCCAGTAGCCCAACCTTTACTGCATCCTTCACGAACTGAGGAAATTTCTTTGCGTGCAGTTTCTTTAGCTCATCAGCGGTTTCATAATCATCTAGTGTGTTTTTATAAATATTTTTTAGTAGCAGCCGTGCCGCAATCTTGTCATAATCTGGATCATCTTTAACATTCTGCAAGGTTGTCTGGATGACCGCTTGGTCGAGTTGCTCAGTCGTAATGCCGTCAAACAATGTTAGCTGCAGTTCAGTAGCCACCTGCACGACTTTGGACACTTGATCAGGCAGTCCCTCTGCTGCCTTCAGTAACGCAATGTTGATTTTATTTGCATCAAACGGTTCTTTCGTCCCGTCTCGTTTGACGACATGAATGACACTCATTATACCTCCCTTAAACTATATTGGTCACAGAGACACAAGAAAAATACCAACAGCACCTCCCCTGTGGTATCAGCTTTTCTCACCTCTTGGTTTTTGTTTATCTACCCGCTATAGATATAGCGTATATATACCATGATAAGCACTAAATGTAGGGTTTGCAATAGGTTTTGTTAATTTTACAATGAAAGGTGTCGTGAAAAGCGAGCAAAGACCGGGCATACTGAATTCCCCCTTCGTTACGAGAGATCGTTAGATACTCTTGAAAGAGTCTTACGACTTGGCTGTGCGCTGTTGGCCCATGTATAATCAGTTTATTAGTCAGGCCAGCGTTAATGGCACCGAGAGCATAACCTCCACCGTCGACCGCATCCATACCATAGTAAATCTTCGTAATTCCAGCATTAATACAGGCTCCGATGCACATCAAGCAAGGCTCAAGAGTTGAGTACAACACGGCGTTTGAAGCCACGCTCCAAATTCGATGTCCAAGACATTCGATCATTGAGTTCTCTCCGTGACATGCAGGACCTCCGCAAGCAACACGAGTCTCTCCAATAGCAACCACTTTCTCGTCAACTGCCAAGACACAGCCAATGGGGTTCTCGCCATTCTGCATCGCGCTACGAGCCGCACCTAGCGCACGCTCCATTAACCGAGAATCATATTCATCCATCATTCACCACTATACAGCTTTCCACAAGTCACTCTTTCAAACCCCAGAGACGAGTACATCTCCTCCACTGGCGAGTCCGCTTCAGTCTGCAGCAGAATTGTAGGATTGTCGTGCGTAAACCGCGCGTTTACCTCACGCACTATTGCTTTTGTAGCAAGAGAGCCGTAGCCTTTTCTTCGGGAATCGGGGGCTGTTCCTACCGAGTAGATCGCCCCAATATCTGGCCCAATCAGGGCCGAGCCGACTGCGACACACCGACCGTCTACCGTAACCTTGCTATGTACAGCATGAATCAACGGATGCTTGGGCTCCTGTTGTGCATACGACCGCACATATGCAAAGGGTAGCCCAGAATAACCAATCCCCTCGCCCTCCTCGGAGGTGCCATACGCGGCCTCGAAGACCATCAACATATCCTTATCGGGCCGAGCCACGATCGCGGTGGAAGCTCCCGAAGAATCGGTGGTCGAATCGTCTGTTAGCGCAGTGTTGTCGGCCAAGACCATCCATGCTTCACGAGATTCCAGAGAAAAGGACATGTCGTTAAGCGAATCCGTAGTCCAGATGTTGAAAGGATATCCGTACTGCCTACAGTAGGTGGATATCTGCGCCATGTCCCCCTTCGAAGGCGCCCTCCCATCAACGCGGTAAGCGTAGTTCCAGTAGCAGTCGTCAATTCCCGACTGCCCTTGGGCATACCACCATCCATCCCCAATCGAATGAATCCCACACAAAAAGACGCCAACGTTTGCTTCATTGTGGAATTGAACGAGTTTTGATAGGGTCATAATCTCCATGGTATCGATGACACTGAGAGGTAAGTATCAACTCTGGCGGAAGGACGGGGATTCGAACCCCGGAGACCCCGTGAAGAGTCTACACACTTTCCAGGCGTGCCAGTTCAACCACTCCTGCATCCTTCCGTCTTGATTTAGTATACAAGACTTTACGGGAAATAACCAACCACCACGACAGCAACACGGTAACAGGCTGATGATGTACATTTTACATAACTATTATGGTTGCATATCCTCCCATACTGCATATAATAAATATAGTATGGATACACCAGTTGCACCGTGTATAAGACTCACAAACATTACAAAGTGTTTCGGTATTGGCGATGCGGAACACTATGCTCTTAACGACGTAAACTTGACCGTCGAGAAGGGCGAATTCATTGCCATCATGGGGCCAAGTGGTTGTGGTAAAACTACTCTCTTAAACATCATCGGATTGCTAGATCAAGCAACAGATGGTGAATATTTCCTCAACGGTGATTCAGTGGACAATCTCGGCTCAAAACGATTAGCCCGAATCCGTTCAGATGACATCGGTTTTGTATTTCAGAATTTTAACCTGATTCCTCGCTTGAGCGTCCTAGAAAACGTGTCTCTCCCGCTAACGTACAAAGGCATGAGTAAGATTAAACGTCTACAGGAAGCCAGCCGAATCTTAAAGAACTTTCACTTAGGCGAGCGCGAATATTACATGCCGCACCAATTGTCAGGTGGACAGGTTCAGCGTGTAGCGATTGCTCGTGCGCTCGTTAACAGCCCGTCAATCATCCTGGCGGACGAGCCGACTGGTAACCTAGACAGTAAGGCCAGCCATATCATCATGGAAGAGTTGGCCGACATTCACCGCCGTGGCAATACCATCATCATGGTAACCCACAACCCTGAGTTGACCTCGTACGCCAGCCGCGTCATCACCATGCTTGACGGCAGGATCGATACAGATGAACAGCTACAGAAATCAGCACCATTTAGGAAAAACCTGGAAATTATTGACGAAGAAAAAGAAGCAAAACCATCAGATAAGCCCAAGAAATCTGAGAAAAAAGCTACTGAACCTACCGAAAAGCCCAACAAAGAGGAAGCAAAGTCAGCCAAACATCTTGAAAAAGAAGAGGTTAAGCTTGCCGAGAAACCAAAAAAAGAAGATGGTAAACCCGCTGAAAAGTCTGACAAAAAATCTTCAACCAAATCCACAAAGAAGACACCAACTACCAAAAAGGAGACGACTAAGTGAGGTTTTTATTTAAAAATCACATAGAGAACGCCATGCAATCCCTCCGCGCTAGTCGCGGTCGGACAACATTGACGGTTACCGGCATTACTATTGGTATCATGGGCATCACTATGATCATGTCCCTGTCTGTTAGTGTCAATAAATTGATCAACCAACAGTTCTCAACCACCAAAGACAGTGTGGCATTGATACGGTCTGGTTTGGGTGGCAATGTCGAACGGTCATTGTCTCAAGCGCAAAACATCACACCCCTACCAACCCTAACTGAATATGATGTGCAGGATATTGCTCGCATAACTCCAAACAGCGCTCCGATGTCAGTTATTCACAACTCCATCACTACTACCAACTCACGCATCGATGCGCACAAAACCGCCATCATTGGCACCACTGAAAAAATCAAAGATCTAGCAGAACTAGAACTGCGTGATGGTCAATTTGTTGGGCAAGCCAACGGTGTGGTGATTGGTCATCAGCTGTCAATTGATCTGTTTGGTACCGAATATTCACTTGGTAATGTGCTGCGTATTCAGGATAAGCCGTTTACGGTCATGGGTGTTTTAAAACCAGTCAAACAACCACTTACTTACTTGGGTGTTAATTTCAATAACTCAGCCATTGTTTCACTGGATGTCAGCAAGAAGCTAACACAAAATGTCGCACAAATTCAGCAAATTGCCATCAAAACTGACGGCGACTCATCGCTTGAGAAAGCAATTTCTGACATTACAGCAAAGCTCAATCAAAATCACCACGATGCTAATGACTACCACATCATAACTGGTAAAGATATTACTGCGACTAGTGACGCTATGCTACTATCCTTGTCTGCAATCATGATCGCTGTGTCAATCATCTCCCTATTTGTCGGTGGAATCAGCATCATGAATATCATGTTGGTAAATGTTGCCGAACGACAGCGTGAAGTCGGTATCCGTAAAGCTATTGGTGCCACTAACCGACACATCATCCATCAATTCTTGATCGAATCAGTCATCATTGGTTTAGCTGGTGGTGTTATGGGTTATATCTTTGGCTTAATTGGTGCGTACACGGTCAGTACCTTCCTACCAGTTTCGCCAATTTTGAGCTGGCAGCCTGCCGTCGTCAGCATCGGTGCTGCCATGCTGGTCGGTGTCGTCTTTGGTATCTATCCGGCCGTACGTGCTGCCAACCGCAACACTATCGAAGCAATGCGCAACTAAATAAACCGCGTTTTGCTTTAACTTAATTCTTGTTTCAGACGTTCTACTAATTTTACTGGCGCTGGATCAACGCCATTTAGAATTGCTGTGTAAATACTTGCGGCATCACCAAGTGCCAAGCCCCACAATAGCTGCTTGAGCAAGGTCTCGCCTTGCAGTTCCACCGATACAGCGTGCGGACGCATACCACTCAACAATCGATCGCTCAGCTCCATTCGCTCGCGAATGCGCGGATGTTCCAAGTGACTCATCAAATCAACAATCACAAACGGTTTTTCAATCGGATGAGATGACCAGCCGATAAATTCATTGTGATTAAATTCAGGGTACTGATTACAAAAAGCTATATTTTTTGCCGATTCATTCCAACTAATTTTCCATTTATACGCCAGCGGCCAGGTTAGCTCGCCAGCATAAATCACCGGGGTTTTGCCAGCTGACTTAAGCGCCAACTGTTTGGCGATGTTTTGCTCGGTCGGTACTTCCGGTGCCCAAGCTTTTACCTGACCAGATAACCATTCGCCGCTTTCTTCCAATTTTTGATATAAATCACCATCAATGATCAAAAAATGTTGTAATATCTTCAACAATCCTCGCAGATGATAAACTGTCGACATGCGGGGCTGTGCACCAGCTGGTATTTTTATCCTCTTGACGCCATCAGCTGCTGCCTTTTCAAATAAGGCTCCGCCCGTGGTGATTGTCGCCAACTGACAATTGTTGGCACGCGCCTGATCATAACAACTGAGGGTCTCTTCTGTATTACCAGAGTGACTGATAGCGATAACTAGGGTATTACCATTCACAAAACCTGGTAAATCATAGCCTTTCGTCACCACCAGAGGAATATGTAACCAACCCCTCGTTAACGCAATTACCATTTCTGCTGCCAGCGCTGAACCACCCATACCAGCAATCACCACCGCATTGATAGTGCCCGGGACATAATCATTCCCTTCGATAACTACTTCAAACGAAGTCTGCGTTGATAACTGCAACAAACCAGACAGGGTGTCGGCTGGATCTTTTCGCCGAATCATCATAGGATCATCAAGCATCTTGTCATATCACGTTTCTTCATGCTAAAGTATAACATATATAAGCATAATCATTAATAAGATGGGTGGGGACATGCAAAACCAATCAGTTACCGATGATCAAGAGCTTGCCAAGGTTTTGGCAGGTGTAACACAACAAACAGATGATAATTTGAGCTTTGAAGAGACGGGGACAACTCTGCAGTCAGACGACGCTCAGGTAGTCGCGCCACCACCAGACAACTCAGTCCCAGTAACAACGGACGATTTAATGGTCGCACCGCCGCCAGCAGTGCCGATTTCCGTTGACACTATGACCCCTGCAGCCCCGGTAAATGATTCAAATCTGGACTCCATCAAGCAACAAGCGCTATTGGAGCTTCGTCCCCTGGTCGATAAGTTAAACATTTCCCCAGAAGAAAAGTTTGACACCTACCTACTGTTATTACGCTCAACAGATGACAGCGCTTTGATCGCTCCAGCACACGCAGCAGCTGGTGCCATCGCTGATGAATCTCGCCGCGCCCAAGCTCTGCTGGATGTGATCAAAGAGATAGATTATCTGTCAAATCCACAAAAATAACCATTTCAATTCATTAAAATAGGGCCTGCTACCGGCCCTATTTTGTTTGATGTAGCCTGCTACATCATCCCCATGCCCGGCATACCACCAGGCGCAGCTGGAGCTTCTGGCTCTGGCACATCGACGACCAATGCGCCCATGGTTGCTGCAGTCGAAGCGATAGATACCGCGTTCTGCACCGCTTCCTTGGTGACGCGTGCTGGGTCGATGACGCCAGCTTTTTTGACGTCCACCAGGCCCGCTTCCGGATCCATGACATTAACGCCAAAGCTAGCCTTGCCCGCCTCGACTTGCGCCAGTAGCGCGTCGGCGTTCAAGCCAGCGTTACGCATAATCTGTAGGAACGGCTGTTTTAAAGCGTCTTTCAGAATCTGTCGGCCAGCCGCGATGCTATCTGCACCGCTCACTTTTAGGCCGCCAGCCAAATTCACCAAGGTCACACCACCGCCAGCGACGATTCCCTCGGCCAAGGCTGCCTTGGTCGCTGCTACAGCGTCGTCCACGCGGAATTTCTTTTCGTCAATTTCTGTCTCGGTCGCGCCGCCGACTTTGATAACGGCCACCTTGCCGCTCAAGGCCGCTGCTCGCTTGTCGAATTGTTCTTTTTCATATTCGCTGGAAGCGTTGTCAGACAGTGCCTTGATCTGAGCGATCTGCTCCTTCACGGCCGACGGCTTGCCCGCACCCTCAACGATGGTGGTTTCATCTTTGCCGACAATCACCTTGCGCGCTGAACCCAACACTTCCAAGCCAGCATTCTCAAACGTCAAACCATGATCTTCAGAAATCACCGTTGCGCCAGTCAGCACCGCGATATCGCGCAAAATCTCCTTGCGGCGGTCGCCAAAGCTTGGCGCTTTAACCGCCACGGTGTTAAATACGCCCTTGAGCTTGTTCAGTACCAAGATGCTCAGCGCCTCACCTTCAACTTCATCAGCGATCAGCACCACGTCCTTTTTCCCACTTTGTGCTAACTTCTCCAGCATCGGCAGGAACTCTTGCACGCTAGAAATCTTCTTATCGGTAATCAAAATCGCTGGTTTTTCGTAAACCGCCTCTTGCCGACCGGTGTCGGTGACAAAGAATGGACTGACCCAGCCTTTATCCAAACTAAAGCCTTCAACAACCTCGGCTTCTAGCTCTAGGCCCTGGCCAGCCTCGACTGTCACCACGCCGTCTTTGCCAACCTTCTCGATGACACCAGCGATCAGTTTACCAATTTCCGCGTCACCCGCCGAAATGGTTGCCACTTCCGCCACGCGCTCAGATTTACCCTCAATTGGCTCAGCTAATTTATTCAGCTCTTTGACAATTTCCGCGCCAGCCTGCTCGATGCCTTTGCGTAGCTCCATCGGGTTGTGACCCGCTGCGATCAGCCGGTTGGCCTCCTTCAGAATCGAATAGGTCAGCACCGTCACCGTCGTGGTACCGTCACCAGCCTGCTTGTTCAAGTTCTTGGCCGCCTGCTTGATCAGATCAGCACCAACCTTGTAGCCCAGCGTCTCATCATCATTCTCTGGCAGCTCGATGCCTTCTGCCACTGTTACGCCGTCGTGCGTCACGGTTGGCCCGCCAAAACCCTTGGCAATCACCACATTGCGGCCCTTTGGCCCGTAGGTTACCTTAACTGCGTTATACAGTGCCTCGGCACCGCCCAACACGCGAGCACGCGCATCATCATCGTAAAATACTTTTTTTGCCATAACGTAAACTCCCCTTTTCTCAAACAACCGTTGCTAAAATATCTTCCTCGCGGACGATCAAATATTCCGTACCGTCAATTTTCAAGTCCGTAGTCGAATATTCCTTATACACAATTTTGTCGCCCACCTTCACATTCTTGACATCACCGCCAACTGCCTTGACCTCAGCAACCACTGGCTTCTCCTTCGAGCTGTCCGGCAAATACAGTCCGCTCGCCGTCTGCGTCTTTGCCTCCTCGCGCACCGCTACCACGCGGTCACCGAGAGGCTCAATAGGTACACTCATAACATCCTCCATTTCATTAACAATACATCTTATTGTATCGCACCACGTTAGCACTCGTCAAGGGTGAGTGCTAATTCACTCAATACCCTTCCCTAAAAATAGCCCTCCCGCCCCGATATTGTTATAATAATCATATGAAGCTATTCAAATCTCTCATCTCGTGTCTATTGGTGCGAATCATGCGTAAATTTTTCCACAATAATCCACACATTCGCCTGGTCGCCGTTGTCGGAAGCGTCGGCAAGACAACCACCAAATCAACCATCGTCGACGTTCTTAAACACAACAAAAAAGTTCGCACCAACAGGGGTAATTTCAATGCTGAATTTAGTGCACCCCTAGAAATGCTTGGTATTGATGGCCCGAAAAATCCTCGATCCATCACTGATTGGCTATCAACCATCTACCGCGCCTATCGCTCAGCTCGCCAACTTCACGACATCAACGTCATCGTTCAAGAATTTGGCATCGACCACCCCGGTGAAATGACCGCCTTTGGTCGCTACGCTCACCCTGATATTCTCGTCGTCACAGCCATATCTCCTGAGCACATGGAGTTTTTTGGCAATCTCAAAACAGTAGCTCAAGAAGAATTTGCCTTGTCTAGTCACAGCATCGTTACCCTGTATAACCGTGATGATATCAACTCTGGATTCATCGCTTTTGCCAATTCTGAACGCAATCTTTCTTACAGTACTGAGCCAGATGCTGACTATTACATTACCGCTCATCAGTTTAATCACAGCCAAGGATATACCTGTACCTTAACACATGGCGAGCAAACCTCTCGCGAGTTTATCATGCCTGTTGTCGCCAAGCACCAACTACGCATTGCTGCTGGAGCTGCTGCGGTTGCGCTAGAATTTAACCTTGACGTTGAAAGCGTCATCACCGCTCTAGAGAACTTCACTCCCGTGTCGGGGCGAATGAACCTCCTAAGCGGCATTAATGGCTCAACGATCATCGATGATTCATACAATTCCAGCCCACTCGCCGCCAAATCAGCGCTAGAAACCCTCTATCAACTGCCTGGTAAAGCCAAAATCGCCGTCTTGGGAGATATGAACGAGCTTGGTGACACAACAGCGTCTGAACACCGTGCACTCGGTACCCTATGCGACCCAGCGCAACTATCGCACGTCATCACTATCGGATCCAACGCGGCTACGTTCTTGGCGCCAGCCGCCCAAGACAACGGTTGTACTGTTACCTCGTTTGATACAGCCATCGATGCTGTAGAATTATTACAATCCCTCGCCCGTCAGGACACTATCCTATTATTCAAAGGATCTCAAGGCGGTGTCTACCTCGAAGAAGCCATCAGACCACTCCTCGAAAGTTCGAAAGATACCGAAAAACTTGTCCGCCAATCCAAAGAATGGCTTAGCAAAAAACAAGCTTTTTTCGGCAAGTCATTGAGTTAATTATTCTGCTTTTTCCTGCCCTAAAATTTCACGTACCACCTGGCTATCATTCCACGGCAGCCGTTGTCCATTCACGATTCGATACTTCTCGTGTCCCATCCCGGTGATCAGCACCATATCACCCTTTTGCGCAGAGCCAAGTGCTCGCTCAATCGCCTGTCGTCGGTCAGGAATTTCTGTTGTCTTGGCGTCACCGTGCGCCCGTTCAATTCCTTCATAGATCATTCGCCTAATCTGATCAGGATCTTCATTATAGCTCTCCTCGTCGGTCAGGAATATCCTGTCGGTGTTTTTAGCAGCAATTTCGCCCATAGTTGGCCGCTTGCTCTTGTCGCGATCCCCACAAGCCCCAAACACCAAAATCACCCGACCCTTGGCGATCTTACGAGCCGCAGTCAATAATTTATCCAATGCATCAGGGGTGTGTGCATAGTCCACAATAACGTCATAGCCAACACCCTCGACTGCTCGCTCAAACCTACCAGGAACCGCCTCGACGTTAGCCACGCCTTCTTGGATATCTTGTAATTTCACACCCAGCAGATACGCCAACGTCACTGCTGCTGTCATATTATGCACATTAAATTCACCCGGCAGCGCCGTCGCCAGCTCCAAATGCGTTTGATGATCCAAAACCACATCAGCTTCAGTACCCTTGCGGTACAGCTTCACTCGCTGAATCTGCGCCTCTGCTTCCGGATGCTTACCGTAGGTCATTTTTTGTTCACCAGCAACGAATTGATCAAAATAGTCATACCATTCATCATCGCGGTTCAAAATGATATATCGCGGTTCCAGTGCAAACAGCTTACACTTAGCCGCTGCATAATTCTCCATGGTCTTGTGATAGTCTAAATGATCCTGTGTCAAATTGGTCATCACTGCCGCCTCGATCGGCACTCCGTCAAGCTTGTGTTGGTCAAGCGCGTGCGATGTGATTTCCAACACGACATAGTCCACATCAGCCTTTTTTGCATCACGAAAGAACTGCTGCATCCTGCCAGTCGAAGCCACTGTTGCATTCAAATCATTAACCTGAGCCTTCCCTGCCACCTCGATCAACGCCGTCGTGAACATCGCTGTCTTAAATTTGGCTTCCTTCAAGATTTCATTGATATAGCAGGCGGTCGTTGTCTTCCCGTTGGTACCAGTTACTGCGATAACTCGCAAGTTTTTTGACGGGTTACCATACCGCGCGCTCAATAGTCGTACTCTGACTCGGCGATATCCATTCTCCACGCCATGCAAAGCACTAGCGGGCAAAATACTTCTGGCTGCTTTGACAAGAATCTGTTTCATATATCCATGATACCACTTTTGCGTGCCGATTCACACTTCCAGACAACAGAGGCGAATATGTGCTATACTATGCCATAGTTATGAGGATTTTGGGAATTGAATCAAGCTGTGATGAAACAGCTGCCGCTGTCGTCGAAGATGGTCATCTACTATTATCAAATGTTGTTAACTCACAGATCGACATCCATGCCGAATATGGTGGCGTCATTCCAGAAATTGCCGCCCGTTCACATCTGGAGGTTATCAACCCGGTTGTCAAAAAGGCGTTATCTGAGGCCAACTGTACTTGGGATGATATCGACGCCATCGCCGTCACTTACGCTCCTGGCCTCATCGGTTCGCTCCTTGTTGGTACCCTCGCTGCCCGCACCCTCGCCATTATTCATCACAAACCGTTGTATAAAATACATCATGTAGAAGCTCATGTGTATGCTAATTTCATCAACCAGCAGTCTGATAGCTTATCTTTAACACTGCCAAAAAACCAACCTACCTTCCCTCTCCTTGCCCTTATCGTCTCTGGTGGACATTCACAGCTCGTCCTGTTCCGTAACCATGGCGACTACCAGCTCATCGGCCAAACCCAAGATGACGCCGTCGGTGAGGCGTTCGACAAAGTCGCTAAAATTATCGGTCTACCCTACCCTGGCGGCCCTGCCATCGCCAAAGCAGCTGAGCTCGGTGATCCGCAGGCCTTTCATCTACCCATCGCCAAACTCGCTGGTGAATACAATTTCTCCTTCTCCGGCCTTAAAACAGCCGTTCTGAGAACGGTGCAGCGCGAAGTCGGTAAAGACTTTACCTTTCCATCACACGAGCTCCCCGCCCTGGTAACTGATGAGTTACAACACAACATGGCAGCTAGCTTCCAGTACACCGCCATCAAAACTTTGGTTGATAAAACTAAAAAAGCCTATGATAATTTCCAGCCTGCTTCCGTCGTCATCGCTGGTGGTGTCGCCGCCAATCAAGAACTGCGCCGCCAACTAAGCCTAGCCCTGCCTATCGACATTGAATACGCACCCATCCAGCTCTGCACCGACAATGCCGCTATGATCGCCGCACTCGGTTATTTCCGCGCCCACATCGACCAGCCTGCCGACCCATACAACATGGAAGTTCAACCAAGTCTATCTATGCTGGACGCAGCGTAAGCCATGGCGCCAAAATCCCAGTTCTATGGTATACTATAACCAGAAATAAACATGGGAGAATACACACATAAGCTCGCTCGAGGGTACTTTTTCGTGTGAAAAGTAGTCAGTGGTTTATGTGTGCCATTTTTCCCGTGAAATATATAGGAATCAGATCATATGCAATTAGCCAAACAATACATTCCAAATGACTACGAACCAGATATTTATGCCCTATGGGAGACAAGCAATTCTTTTGCGCCCACAGGTGAAGGTAAGCCGTACAGTATCGTCATGCCACCACCAAACGCCAACGGCAACCTACACATCGGACACGCGCTTGATATGAATCTGAAGGATATCTTGATCCGCTATCATAGGCTCAAGGGCGATGATGCAGTGTTTATCCCCGGTGCCGACCATGCTGGCTTTGAAACATGGGTAGTCTACGAAAAAGAGCTGGCAAAGCAGGGTAAAAGTCGCTTTGATTTTTCGCGAGAACAATTGTACAGCCAAGTATGGAACTTTGTCCAAGAAAAGCGTGGCAATATGGAATTACAGCTACGCGCCTTGGGCACTAGCGCCTCCTGGAAGCACCTTACATTCACTCTAGACGACAAGGTGATACAGACGGTGTACGATACCTTCAAACAGATGTGGGAAGATGATCTGATCTACCGCGGCGAACGAATCGTTAACTACTGTACTGTTCATCAAACCAGTTTCGCTGACATCGAAGTCGAGCACAAAACAGAGAAGGGAACGTTATGGAAAATAGCTTACCCAACCCTGGACAAAATTGGTGAAATCGTAGTTGCCACCACCCGTCCTGAGACCATGCTTGGTGACGTAGCGGTAGCTGTTCACCCTGATGACGAGCGCTACAAAAAACTCATCGGCACCCGCATTCTCCTGCCAATCATCGACCGCGAAATCCCCATCATCGCCGACGAATACGTCGACATGAGCTACGGTACTGGAGCCGTCAAAATAACTCCAGCGCATGATCCAAACGATTTTGAGATGGCAGAACGCCATGGTCTACCAGTCAAAAGCATCATCAGCCATGATGGCAAATTGATCAATGTGCCGCCACAATTCTTAGGTCTAGATCCGCAAGAAGCAAGACGCCGCATCCTAGCAGCCCTAGAAGCCATGGAGCTACGCCGCGGTGAATCTAGTATTGAACACGCTGTCGGTCATTGTTACAAGTGCGGCACCGTCATCGAACCAATGGTGAAAGAGCAGTGGTTTATCAAAATGCAACCACTAGCCAAGCCAGCCATCGAGGCGCTAGAGAAGGGGGAGATTACCTTCCATCCAGCCTCAAAGCGCAAAGAGCTCATCGCCTACCTAGAGCAACTCAAGGACTGGAATATTTCTCGACAAATCCCATGGGGCATCCCAATCCCAGCGTTTGTCAATGAGACTGACTCAAACGACTGGATCTTCGACACCCGAGTGACCGAAAAGCGTATTGTTGTAAATGGAACAACATATATCAGAGAAGAAGACACCTTTGACACCTGGTTCTCATCTGGGCAGTGGCCATACATCGTCACCGATTATCTCAATGGCGGGGAACTAGCCAAATACTTCCCAACCAGCTTGATGGAGACCGGTATGGATATCATGCGAGCATGGGTGTCGCGCATGATTATGCTCAGCCTGTACCGCACCGGCAAACTACCATTCAAGGACGTTTATCTGCACGGTATGGTCAACGACGAGCATAATCAAAAAATGTCCAAATCCAAGGGTAATGTCATCAATCCGATGGAACTAGTCTCAGAATTTGGCTCAGACGCCACCCGCATGGGTATCATCGCCGGCCGCGCACCAGCCCAACATCAAGCCTTCAACAAAGGTGCGGTCATCGCTGCTCGCAACTTTTGCAACAAGCTGTGGAACATCGCTCGCTTTGTTGAATCACAAATTGGCGACGATCACGTCATCGTGCCATTACAGCCACAAACCCCAGCTGACCACTGGATTATCCGTCAACTAAACGACGCAGCCAACAATATCGCTGTTCGCTTGGAGCAATACCGTTTTTCTGAGGCCGCCGAAACCGTCTATCACGCCATCTGGGATGACGTTGCTGATTGGTACATCGAATCATCAAAAACCGCCATCAACCGCCCACTATTGTCATGGGTGCTAGCAACCAGTCTGAGAATCACCCATCCATTTGCACCATTCGTCACAGAGACAATTTGGCAGACACTCAACTATACCGACGGTATCCTGATGCGCGACTCTTGGCCAACACCAGAAAAATATGACGAGATTGAAGCTGAACAGTTTGAACGAATCAAAGAATTAGTCTCCGAAGGTCGCTGGGTGATCACAGAATTACCGGGCAATAAAAAATACCGCTTATTGTACGGCAACGACAGCTTGGTCAAAGAAAACGCCGACACCATCAAACACCTGATGCGCCTTGCCTCAATTGAACACACCGACCAACCACGTGGCCTCAGACTAGCCGCAGCGAACAGAGAGGTATGGCTGGATATCGATGATGAGACGCTCTATCAGCACCAGACTGAGCTGGAAATGCGCCTCGCAGACGCTAGAAAACGCCTCGAGGGGCTTGAAGCGCGTATCAACAATCCATCTTACGCTGAAAAAGCACCAGCCCACTTGGTGGAGGAAACTCGCCAACATATTACAGAGCAGCAAGCGCTCATCCAACGACTTATCACCGAGCTGGAAGTTATCAAATTTAACTAAAAACAAATCTTACCGATACACAAGCGTTGCCCATCAAACTCAGGACCGCCATTACCCTGGGCACGCTTGACTTTCATGTATTTTCGGTCATCATTTCGTGGTATTGAACGAGGATTTGCCGATCCATCATGAATGATACTACTGAGTGATGTATGCTCTGGATGCGTGTGCGCAGACGAACCAATCCTTGTCGTTTTCATGCCATCGTCGCCTGTTGACCCCTGAAAATCAACTACACTAAATACTGATACCACTGCCTTATCCACGTGGGTGTCGTGCATCAACACACCACAAGCAGTTGTCAAGCTCACAAATATGGTAAATTGTGTAATAATCTGTTGTAATATATTCATATATCTCTGTTTATGTTTTATTAACGCGCACTGAGCGCTGTTAAACTGATTATCATATTAGCATAAGTTTTATTTTATGTCAAGTATATTTCACGTTGTAGCAAATAAAAAACACCTATTCGAGGTGTTTACGTATCATTCTGGCGGAAGGGGAGGGATTCGAACCCTCGGTACGTTTTACCGCACGCCGGTTTTCAAGACCGGTAC
>CAUOVX010000001.1:0-53244 GCA_963508115.1 uncultured Candidatus Saccharibacteria bacterium | reverse complement strand
CCCGGATAAACCGAGACGGGAGCGGCATAACTCTGGCGGAGGAGGGGAGATTCGAACTCCCGCTACAGATCTCTCCGTACTAACGATTTAGCAAACCGTCCCCTTCAGCCACTTGGGTACTCCTCCAAAATGTACACCATGAAACCTGGTTAAATTATACCACACCTGTACGAAATACCATAGCGTTGACTTTTTTCTACCAACCAAGGATAATATAACTATTATGAAGAAGTTTCTAACTGTTGGCGCAAGCATCATCATAACAACCATGTTAGCATTGACCATCACTGGTCTACCAGCTCTGGCACTTGGTGAGGGTGGTTTTGCAGAAGGTGTAGAGGCAGCTCGTGGCAACGGTGTGCCAACCAACCTGTGGAATGGTGACAGCTCTCTGGTGCGTCGGGTTATCAACTTTATGCTGATCGGTATCGCGGTAGTCAGCGTGGTGATGCTTATCTTTGGTGGTTTTCGTTACGTCATATCTGGTGGACGGAAGGAATCAGTTACTGCCGCCAAAAACACCATCTTGTATGCTGTGATTGGTCTATTGATTGCTCTTTTTGCCTATGCCATCATCAAGTTTGTCATCAACTTCGCCGTCAGTGGTGGCTCTACTGACGTCTAGCCTACACATTGTGCTCATGGTATACTAAAACCATGGAAACAGAACCAACCAAAGCAACAGCTCATGATTTGTCTGAACCGTTTTCTTGGCACGCCCCAGAGACCAGGGGTCCAGTACGTGGTCTAGGCTGGTATCTATCATTTGCCGTAGTCATCATGGTGCTCATGGCGCTGTCTGTTTTCTGGATCAAAAGCTGGACATTCACAGTATTAATACCCATCATGGCAGTAGCATTACTATCTCTGTCTACCAAGACTCCTCGCATGATCAACTATGCCATTAGCCCCAAAGGTGTTTATGTGGCGGACAAGTTATACGATTTTAGTGAATTCAAAGCTTTCGGTGTTATCGAATATCAAGGTCAATTCTCAGTATTACTACTTCCCGTTAAACGTTTCTCACCGGGGCTAACCATCTACTTTTCAGAGGCGGAAGGGGAAACGATTGTCGATATGCTAGGCACACGTCTCCCCATGCAAGAGATAAAACCAGACGCTTTGGAAAAACTCATCCGAATCATCAAGCTTTAGCTTGCTCTTAGCTTTTGATATGTGTTAGAATGTAAAAGTTCGATGTTCATGATGTGAGCAGAGAAGGTACCTTATATTTTTGTTATGGCCAATCGGTTTTACCGAAAGGCTGTATGCACCCGTAGCTCAGCTGGATAGAGCGTTGGCTTGCGGAGCCAAAGGTCGTACGTTCGAATCGTGCCGGGTGTACCAATGAGCATTATTAAAACAACTCTTCGTTAGGGAAGAGTTGTTTTTTATGATGAGCTATTTGGTAAGTTAATCTTCTGCCGACTCTTTCTTAGGAACCAATTTGGACGTCAAGCTAACTGTTGTTTCCAAATAGTCTACGTTAATCTCTTCTGTACTCTCCGCAGCCAGAAGTGCCGCCGGCGGGGCGATTCCCTTACTTACCATTGCCCCAAGAAAGTCACCAAGATTAGCCACCCCTCCTAGATTCCGAAGAACCTTCTTAGCGCGTTCTATATTCTCAGGCAACTCTTTATAGGCTGAATCATATTCGAAAGCCATGTTATCTTCTCCTCTTTACGATACTTCAATGTTATTATAACATATTTCCTCTTTCTTTCCCTGGCAACACAAAGCCCCCACCAAGGTGAGGGTTGAGCAAACATATCATGGCGGAGAGAGAGGGATTCGAACCCTCGAAGCCTTGCAGCTTACCGCTTTTCGAGAGCGGCCAGTTCAACCACTCCTGCACCTCTCCGTGATTGACTTTTTCATTATACCAGAGGTTGGGTTATACTTGCAGTAGATATGCTCAAAATTATCACAATCGGCAAGAAAAATAATCCATGGGTCATGGACGGCCTAGAATACTATCAGAAGCGCCTGAGAGCCCCATGGAATATCGAATGGGTATTGTTGGCTAATTCTTCACTGGAAGGCCCCAGAGCGCGTCAGGAAGAGTCTGAACGAATACTCAAGCAAATCAAACCAGACCATTTTGTCATTTTACTGGACGAAAGAGGTAATAATCTATCATCTCCAGAGCTATCAGCTCTCTTGGAAAATCAATTCACCCACAGTCAGTCGGTAGTCATCATCATTGGTGGGGCATTTGGTGTTTCTTCGGAACTACGCGAGCGGGCCGATGTCGTTTGGTCGCTGTCAAAACTGGTGTTTCCGCATCAACTTGTACGTCTACTCTTGACAGAACAACTTTATCGCGCGCAGGAGATCACCAAAGGTAGTGGGTATCACCACGTCTAATCAGCTGTGGTTTCCTATGAAGTTTGCCGCGTCAGGACGATGATTGTCACTAAGGTAGCACCCGCCTGACGTAAACAGTGAGCAGCTTCTCGCACTGTAGCACCAGTGGTGAAAATGTCATCCACCAGACAGTAATGTTTGGCTGGATCGATATCACCCACCACCCGGAAAAACTCTTTTGCCTGCAATCTCCGCTGTTTGGCCGATATAGCAAAATGCTGCGTGACGTTATTGCGTCGCTGAAGCACTTGCTCAACAGGGATTCTCCTAACTCGCCCCAACTGGCGACAAATCAGTTTCATGTGGTCATATCCTCTAATGCGCGTGTTTCGCGGTGTGGTCGGAATAGGAACTAGTACGCTATTAGCTGACAGCTGTGGCAGTAATGCGTCAGTGATATCCACCAAATCGTTGATAACAGCTCGTTTGCGTTCAAACTTGAGCGCGTCAATCGCTTGCAACACCGCACCTTGCCTAAGCAGTAAACAGTAGATCTGTCGAACAGGGAAGCGATGTCTGCCGCAATAATTACCATATTTAGGCTGCCGATCACACAATACACATGTGGTATAGCTCATCTGTGTGATGTGTTTTTTACATTTTTGGCAAATAGTTTGACCAGATTTTCCACACTCATAACAGTAGTGGGGAGCAATAACCGACAATACCTTATCAAACATTGTATTTTTTACGTTTTTTACCTTTCACTGTTGATTATAACGCACATAACCGTTATACTAATAGGGAACATTGTCAATTGAGCCAAATAGAGTGGAGGAACAACTATGGCCCGGAAACAGGACGATAATTTATTTACAGATGACGATTTAACTGCTGCATTTTTGGATGAAGCTGATTTGTCAACTCCAGCACCAGCACCAGCACCAACCATGACTGCTGCTGAGGATAACTGGGAAGAGGACGCTGATGACCTGATGGGTCAGTTAGCGGTTGACGTTTTTGAGACCGAAGGAGAATTGGTCATCAAAGCGCGCACCGCTGGCGTTGATCGCAACGACTTGGATGTTAGTATCTCTGATGGTATCTTGACCATCTCCGGCACCTTGTCTAGCGGTGATGAGACTGAAGTTAACAATTGGCACATTCAAGAATGTTACTGGGGTGAATTTCGGCGAACCCTAGCTCTTCCAGTCGCAGTCAAGGAAGAGGGTGTAAAAGCAGAACTAAAAGACGGCGTATTGACAATTACCTTTGAAAAAGTAAAACAAGAAAAAGCTAAGAAGATTCAAGTTCTGTAATCAATCACTGATCTCTACTAAAAACACCAGTCGCAATGACTGGTGTTTTTGAAGTTATAGCTAATTGTCCTAGTTACCAGTAACCTTATTGACCACAAAGTTAACGATAGCGTAGGCAAAGATAGCAATCAACAGACCGATCAAAGAGTACATGATGGTATTCTTAGCAGATGTCACCTTAGCACTGTCACCGTTTGATGTGGTGTATTTGAAACCACCAAGGATCAACATAAACACAGAGACAATCGCAATCGCCATCAATGCAAAGTTAATTGACTTTGAGATGATATCGTCAACGTTAGCACTAGCACCAGTATTGGCGTTTTGAACCTTGTTCAAACCTTCTCGAACCTGCGCAAATGCATTGTCGCCAGAAGCCAAAAATACGACACCCATAACCAACACAGGAAGGGCAAACGCGCCAGCTATTTTAATAATGGTTTTTTTCATGAATTTCGTTTCCTTTCCTTGGGAAATTGATTGTTATTTTACTTCATTATACCATATTTTACGGTCTGTCTATACTGTGTTGGGCTCTAATTACCAATTATGCGAAGAAATACGTAATCAACGATAGCATACGCAAGGGCAGAGATGATCACGCCGATGATGGCGTACATGATAGTGTTCTTAGCAGAGCTTAGCTTGGCACTGTCGCCATTGGAGGTGCTATATTTCAACCCACCAATGATAACCATCACAACTGATACGATACCAGAGATAATCAGCAGATATCTGATGACTGTTTTGATGACAGGATCAACTGATTCACTACTGTTAGCACAAACAATGTTATTTGGATCGGTACTACATGCATCATAAATACCAACCGCTGAAGCAGCTTGTGAGAGCAAAAATCCACCGACCATGACAAAGGCCAGAGCAGTGGTAATAGTTACGATTTTTTTCATTAGTTAAACCTCCCTGCGACATAGTTTGTAATAACAAAAGCACACCATACCACCAGCAAACCAACCACCGAATAGATGATACCGTTTTTAGCCTTGGAGACTTTGCCCGGATCACCAGCGGATACACTATACATGATGCCATAGATGATGATGGAAATGATAGCTACGACCGCTGAAACAGCAAACACAAAATTCGCTATACTTTGTAATGCTACCTTATCATCTTTACGATCAGGAATCCCTACGTCACTTGGGGAACCTAGTTGGCTAACAATTTGAACGATAAACTTTTCCATAGTTATAATAATGCTCCTGATACCCAGTTTACTACACCTACTGAGGCGATAGCTATAACTAAGCCAATAATGGCGTTAAAGACTGTTTTTCGTCCACGAACCGCTCGATCTGGCGATCCTGAACTGGTGATAAACAGGAAACCGCCGTATATGATATATCCTGCTGCAATATAGCCCGTGATTTGGAATAAATCTTCAATGAGGTTGAGGGCAATACGCCAGATATATGGACCAAAACCACCAACGTCACTTGGGCTCTTTAAGTTACACTTGCTATCGCTACCGCTATTTTGACTGCCATCAACCGCCAAACCATAAAACCACGGTTTCAGCGTCAGCACACGACCACTCTCATCACAAGCACCAGCTAGGGCGGGTTGTGTATTGACAAATGCCATACCAAAGCTACCCATAAACACCAAGGTAACTGCTATAATTGCTCGCTTGATCATGAGAACACTCCTCCTGGAATTAAGAATTGAGTCAGCGTGACAAAGAAGGCGTATAGCAGCAACCCTATCACAACATTGATCCAGATCTCGCGAGCTTTTTTGATGTTTTCTGGCTTATCTCCAGATGATGAAAATAGTATCCCTCCATAGACTACCGCACCAACAGCCGTAACACCTACACCCATGGTTAAAATTTTTACTGCCTGTTTAACGATATCAAAAATAGCCTCTTTACCACTCTTACCGCCACACTCTATAGTTGAAGTATCGACGCCAGCACATTTCTTCGCACTCTCCTCCTCGGCAAATACTGGGGTCGATATAGCAAAACCGACTAATAAAGCTACAGCAATGATGGTTTTTGTAAAGAAATTTCTGTTTACCATTGAATTGTTCTACCAATATTAGGTTGATATGTGACTAATTGTAAGATATTGTCGCTCAAAATGCAAACAGCATTTCACCTGGTAGCTCTTGAATATTAGGGAAGTCTTTGGTATTATGAGCTAGTTGACATGCGCTCGTAGTGAAGTTGGTCCATCACGCCTCCCTGTCACGGAGGAGATCGCCGGTTCGAATCCGGTCGGGCGCGCCACAGACACCCAATTGACGGGGTGTTTTTTATTTTGCTGGTTTCCATACTTGTATTTTCATATACTTTGTGTTATAATCACGCCATATCGATTGTAGATATAGTGTGCAACTAACCTGGTAGTAAACCAGAGAAAGAATCCCAAGCGTTATGAAAGAGTATAACCCAAGCGATTCAAAAGAACCATCAACATATGAAATAAACCGCCGAGGGGTCCTGGGTCTTCTTATGACCAGTGCTGGAATGGTGGCTTTAGCAGCCTGTGGTGGTGAGAAAAAAACTACACCAGAACAAACATCAGGACAACTGCCTGAACATGTAGATAACAGTCCTTCACCAGAAGTATCTCCAACTCCTGAAGGGATGCGTACACTGGACCTAGACCCTTCAACAGATGTAGAGCTTTGCGAATCGTATGTAGACACAAGATTCCCTGAAGAAGAGGCTAAGAAATTAACCATTCCCGTTAGTGCTTTCGAAAGTCCCGACGAATTAATGCAACACCTGAGCACTATAATTGAAACAACAGTCAACGTAGTTGCTGATAAAAAGGATCAGGAAAACCCACCGTCATCCGAGTATAGCAGGGTGTATGACGAAAAGAGGTTCCGCTACTTAGCAGAGGAAAAGCTTCCTATGGGCAGCACGCCTCCTACTTTCGGATCAACACTAACCCCATATATCCTCGATCGCATAAAAGGAGTTTTTGAAACTCCAGGCAATGACGCACGTGGAAAGTCACAACCAATTAAGTACGGGGATGGTTTCAAGAGTCTCTTGACAAATCTTATAGATGCACAAGAAGCATTACGGATCGATCACAGCACTCGCCTTGAAAATGATGAGAATGGTTTTCACAGGACGGCCTATACGAACCCAATAGACCCAGAGATGATATTGGGGCCTGTCACTATTGCAGGAATGGAACATGGTGAGCCAAAATACAATGGTGATACCATTTCTATGACTTTCTCATTCCGACCAGATAATGGCGCCCAGCATTCTGAGAAAATTACTGACTTCCTTGCTAATAATAGTGTTGGTACGATGCCTGTGGAATGGGTACTAACGGCCGGAGTTGGCGGTATGCAAGGTAACGTTACATTTAAGAAAACCGGCCCTGGTGCTGTTGTTATTAGCGAGCTAGAGTTTAGTCGTAAAGAAAATGTTCCGTATTCAAAATTGCGTGAAGAAGGTAAAGCGTAAGCCGACTTTCTAAGCATTTGCGCTTTTGAGACATATACACTACAATTTGTAGTGTATATGTTTTTTTCTGAAAGGGCATCAAAACATGAGTAAAAAGCGAGGGTTGATAGTACTCTCCACACTAGTAGTGGCACTTATATCAGCGGTGTTACTTGCTCCGCAGGCAGAAGCTGCGAAAAGTTTGAAGTTAAAGCAAAAAGTTGAATCAACACTACTTTACGCTAATTTAATGAAGCGTGGCACCAACGATTGGACATGTATGACCGATTTCGAGGGGATGCGGTATAGAAACACAACAAGCACCGACTCTAACTGGGCGCCATCTAACGGTGATAATGAGGAGCGTGCAAATACCTTTGTGGGAAAAAATACTAAAGGCGGTATTAAATCCTACTCAGGCGTCGACCCCATCACAAAACAAATCGGTGGAGATCTCAGCTGTGCTAGCCTCCTAAAAGCGGGGATTGATATTTGGGAGGGCTCTTCTAAATATGCTGACTTCTACCGGCATATGGGTGGTAAATTTTTTATTGATCAAACCAAAGCTGGCTGGGTATTTCGAAATTGGGAAAGATGTAAAAAGTATGAATGGAATTCCTGGGGTCGTTTTACACAAAATGTTAACGACTTACGGAGTGTATCAAAACCAAATTATTTTACTTCATACACTGTTTACTATTCTAGTAGTAATTTAGCTCCTGACGAAAATCCTCCGGGTGGTTGTGCACCAAAAAAGGGTGGCGCGGCCATTAAAGAACGTTTCAAAGACGGTATCAAAAATGCCACCGGCAGCCTACCTTCTATAGCTTCAGGCAGCGCCGAACAATGGTATATGTATTCAAAAACATTTACTAGTTCTGCTAGCGGTTGTTCTGCTAGCGGTGATAAATCTCTCAAGGAAATCCCTAAAGAAAATCCAGATAGCTCGGGGTATTATTACTACAAAATTCCATTTACCAGTACAGGTGGCAAAACCGCCGACATGATTTATAAGACTTCCAAGGGTAATGAAAAAGTCTGGTTGGCAGCAACCGACGACACTGAGGGAGGATTAGTCGAAGTAAGCTGTAGCGATATCGGTTCTTGGCTCCAAAACAACAGGGGTGCTTTTGATAAGTTTGCCAAATACGCGTCTGAACATAAAGAAGAACAAAAAGAACTTTCTGTAGGGGATACTCCGGAACAAAGTGCTGACGCAACAGCACAGTCGACTGAGGGGGCAGGAGAAGAAAAAGAGGAAAAAACGTGTACTAGTGAACTAACGGGAATAGGATGGTTTATCTGCCCAGTTATTGACAAATTGGCTGAATTTGCCGACTCAGTCTGGGGAATGCTGGAGGGATATTTAGTAACAAGTCCATTACAGGCAACAGGAAATACATATGATGCCTGGAAAACTATGCGAGACCTTGCTAATGTCCTGTTAGCACTGGTATTCATACTAATCATCATCTCACAAGTATCGAATGTCGGTATCTCTAACTACGGTATCAAGAAAATGCTACCTCGTTTCATCATCGCTGCGGTTGCAGTGAATATATCCTACTTTGTCATCCAAGTCATCGTTGATACCGCAAACATCCTTGGTAGTACTCTGCTAGGAATCATTACAGCTCCGATACAAAATATGAGTTACAAAGATGTTGGTTGGGGTGCCTTATTGACGGCAATTTTAGCAGGTGGTGCTACAGCACTTGGCTCGACAATAGTCGGCGGGGCAATTGCTATCTCGGTCTTTGGAATTGGAACCATGTTTATGTTTGTACTCATGGCCATCGTTCCAGGTGTGATCGGTATCGTCTCAGGCTTATTAGCGTTAGTATTTCGATCAGCGGTGATACCGGTCCTAGCCATCTTGGCTCCACTGGCGTTTGCGGCCTGGATTTTGCCAAATACTCAAAGCGTCTTTGACAAATGGAAGAAGGTCTTCACGGGTATGGTATTCCTCTATCCTTTGGCAGCAGTGTATTATGGTGGATTAAAATTATTAGCTTTTAGCGCCCTCATTGATGAGAATGGTGGAGTGGTAAAACAACTGATGGCCTTGGCACTCTTGTTTACTGGTACTTTTGTCATCCTCGGTATGGCACTGAAGTCTAATGCCATTATCGGTAGCCTGATGGGGCGAGCTAGTGGATTACTAAACAAAGCCTCGGCACCAGCGCTTAATGCGGGAAATAAGTTTGCCAAGCGTCGAGCAAATATGAAGCGTAGTGAATTTATGGCTAGAGATTTTAGCGATAGTCCAATTAGAAGACGACTACAGGGAGGTTTACGAGGATTAAAGCGACGATCACTCGACAGGGAAACCCGAGCAGCCCTAGCAGAACAGAGCGAACAGCAGCGCTACCGAGCAGGGCTGGCTGAAGCTTCTGGCGGAGATTTGGAGAAGCGCTTAGGATTTGCTGCTGCCACTACCGGTGGTCAGGAATATATTCATAAACTATCTCAAGAAGCTGCAGCCAAAAAATTGCGGTTTGAATATAATAGTAACGCAGTTGAGGCTTTACGATCAGATGACAAATACGTTCAGGCGGCGGCGGCGGAAAAACTGTCTCAACAAGGTGCTTGGGGAACAGGACAATTGCGTAAATATCTGGAAGAAGGCGGTAAAATTACCAGTATCGAGATGGGAGATGCTCTCACTAATGTCAAGAAATACGATGCTGGAGTGGCCGCTGCCGGAGTGGCCGGTTTTGATGCAATAGGTAAAGGACAGCAGGCTTATGGTGTTAGTCGAGACGAGCTAGCCCAAATGACAAGTAAAGCATTTGAGAACCTTTCTGTAGATAACTTATCTACTCAGAGCGCAGAGGCACTTGTCAATGCTTACGATAAGGGAGGTCTGGCGAACAGTAGGGCTGCCGAAGTGTCCGACAGTTCACGATACATGGGTCAAGCAAATGGTAAGACCGCACCAGTATTTGAAGCCTTGGGTCAAAAAGGAGAAAAAGGTCAAACTAATCTTAAGGCAGCAATTGACGCAATAAAGTCCAATATGGCTAGTTCGCCATCCGTACCACCATTGCAGCAAAATCAAGCTCCACAAGGCGTGGCACAGCCAACACCTTCTCAGGCACCAAGCATGGCCCCTGATCGTCAATACGCCATCAAAGAACAGGCGCGGGGAGCAGAAGCTCCAAAGCCAGATTCATTGTCCTCATCTTCAGGTGGTCAAACACAGGCTCCAGCTCCACAAGTTAACGTTACTGTGCAGGTAGACAGATCTTCTAATCCGACGAGTGCTACCAGTATTCCACCGAGCTATATTGACCAAGGTGGTACTAGCGGCGGAGGACAGTCACAACACCGGCGCAACCGACCGCCTACCGCGTTTGGACGATAGATTCATATAGTTGACTTTTACGCTAAAAAATGCTACCATTTACAGTAATGGAGTGGTTGAAAATGCGAGTGCGTCCGCAAATACGTCGGTCGCAGTGGTTTGCCATACTGACTATTGGTATTTTTGTCGGGTTTTTTAGTGGTATACTCATCAACTCCACCTCTGTCTATGCCGCTGAAGCCCAGTGGAAAAGCGATTCCCTGGTCGTTGACGGCAAAACACTCAAACCAGTTAATGACACAGCTCGTAAAAAACTCCTCGGTCGCGACAGTAAGGACTGGGTCTATGAGGCTACCGAAGGTAATCAATCAACCGTGGTGTTTTTCGCTGGAAATAGCAATCCACGAACTGCTACTACCGCGAAATACGTTAAATACACCCTGAACGGCAACACACCAACACAGGCAGGCGAGCCAGAAGATATCGAAGTTAAACAAGACAGTAACCCTAGTGAGTCAGAATGTGATGTGAGAGGGGGAACGGGTTGGTTTATTTGCCCAATCTCTAATGGGATCGCCTCAGGAATTGATGAGGTGTATACGTGGATCTCCGACCTGATGACCACACCAGCGATAGACAGCTCCAACAATAGCTCTGGGGTAAAGGTCGCCTGGGATATCATGCGAAACATCGCCAATGCAGCGTTCATCGTCGCCTTTTTGATCGTTATTTATTCACAGCTGACATCAGTTGGCATTAGTAACTACGGTATCAAAAAACTGGTTCCACGAGTGGTTATCGCCGCAATCTTAGTTAACCTGTCTTTCATCATCTGTGCTGCGATGATCGATCTGTCAAATATCTTTGGTGTCGCTCTACAAGATATGTTCAACGAAATTCGTTCTCAAGTGTCAGCAAACGGCGCGTTTAATGGTGCTCCATTGCCAACCTGGAGCGACTTGGTAGCCATGGTTCTGTCTGGTGGCGCAGCGACTGCAGGTATATATGGCGCACTGGCAGTAACTGGCGGATCGTTAGCTTCAGCCGCTTACTGGCTACTGCCCATCATCGCTAGTATTTTGCTAACCCTAACGGTCGTCTTTATCATCCTGGCGGCACGACAGGCATTACTGATCATTCTGACGGTCATATCACCGCTGGCTTTCGTGTGCTATCTGTTACCAGGCACCGAGAAATTCTTTGAAAAATGGCGAAACTTAATGTTCACCCTGGTGATATTCTTCCCAGCATTTTCAGTGGTCTTTGGCGGAGCACAGCTGGCAGGAATGATCATTTTACAAAACGCCAACTCGTGGATTATGGTAATTTTAGGACTGGCAGTTCAAGTTTCAGCCCTAGCCATCGCACCACTGGTGTTCAAGCTGAGCGGCGGTGTGCTGGGTCGAGTAGCTGGTATCGTCAACAATAAGAACCGCGGCGTTATCGATAGAACTAAAAACTGGTCCCGTGACCGCAGTCAATTGGCGGCTCATAAAAATTCGCTAGGTAGGGCTGACGACGAACTGAGCAAATTCAGTGGCATCCGCAAAATGGGGCGCTGGGCCAATTATCGCTCGCGTAAGTTCAAAACTCGTTCAGAAGCCTATCAAAAACGGGCTGACGCAGCCTACAAGCTTTCCCGCGCTAACCAAATTGCTGATATTGAGTCACGAGCTGCTGCTGACCAATTATCACTAGCTGATGTCACAACCGCAAACGCTTATGAGGAGATGAAAGTTAAAGGTACACCGACACCAGCCAACCTGAAAAAGAGAGCTGCCCGCCGCTATGAAACACTACAGGAAGAAACTCAACGAGAAGCACGCAGTATTGCGATTCAAGGGCTGCGAAAAAACAGTATTCAGCGTGTTAATGATTACATCTTAGCAAACGATCTAGCCAACCAGGAGGAGTTGCGAGCCCAAGCAGGTTCCGTGGAAAATATGTACTTTGGCAACGATCGTGGCTCACAACGTGTATGGTCAACCGCACGTAGTACCATCACCAAGGCTAATAAGGAATCGATTGAGAACGCTATGACTATCTTGAATGCTATGAATGTCAGCAATGATGATATGGTGGAATTGGCAAACGGTGTCAGTCGACGCGGCTTGACAGTCACTGATGATATCCGCTACGCAGCGATTCACCACGTATTAGGAGGTAAAGACGCTGTGGCTATCCAAAGCTTACTACAAAAAACTGACTTTGGCGCACTAAATGACGACTTTGCACAAGAATACGGTGATGCGCTGCTGTCCAACTCTGCTAAACCAGCTTGGTTGGGTGGTGCAGCTGCAGCGGCCATCAAGGCCAATAATGTTAATATGAACGGCCCAGACTACATGAGGAAACTTATGCTTGATAACCTTAACATCGGTGGTTTGTCGACCGAAGCAATTGTCGGTTCAGACTTGGCTTACCTAAAGCCACTAAAGGAAGCGTTGAGCGACCAAAGCTTTGTCTCGCAAATCAATGAAGCCGGGTTGGATACGCTGCGTAAGAACCTTGTTTTGGCACAAACCGATCCTCGGTTTAGTAGTCGAATTGGTAAAACTGGTAATACAATTCGAGAGATATCTCTTTCTCTAGGGATTAAGCCTGAGGATTTAACTAGTTAAGCTATCTTTGCTATACTAGTAGCATATGGCTGTGTATAGAGTGCCCCAGGATGTGGAAGCAGAAGATAAGCTGCTTGGGCCATTCAGTTTTAAGCAATTTGTGTTTCTCATCATCGCGGTGGGCTTTTTTGGTATAGCGTGGGCGCTAGGAGTCGCCTTGCTACCACTAGCAATCATTCCTCTGCCATTTGGGGTGTTTTTCACAGTATTGGCGTTGCCGCTGCGCAAGGAACAGCCGATGGAAATATATATTGCGGCGGTGATATCATTTTTTTTAAAACCGCGCGTGCGGCTCTGGGAGCCAGACGGAGTAGAGACGCTGATAGAAGTGGTGGCACCAAAAACTAAGGAAGAAAACCTGAGTAAGAACTATGATCAACGGGAGATTCAGCGACGATTATCATACCTAGCAAATATCGTTGACACGCATGGCTGGTCAGTCCGCGGCGTCGGCAACCCGGAAGCAACGGGTAATTTAGATACCGCCAGTTCACTACAGGCTGATTTTTATAATACCGCCGTTCAGGCAGAGGAAGATATTTTGGATCGGGGTAACACTACTTCACGACAAATTGCTGATATGATCGCCGAGACCGACCAACAGCGGCGAGAACAGCTGATGCAGCGCATGCAAAAACCTCAAACACCAACGGCACAACAGCCGACTCAGCCAGCAGTTTTCATGGCAGCTCAAGAGGAAGATATACCAAAACTAACCGTCAATCCATACCCTCATATGCGCCAGGGTGTCCTGTCTCCAGCAGGGGAGCGACCTGTCACCACCCCACTAGCCGACCAGAATCAACCTATACAACAACCTGTTGACCCTGGTATAATAGATTTGGCAAATAATCATTCCGATCTTTCCATAGCAACCCTACAAAAAGAAGCAGATCGGATACATAAACGCTCAGAGGAAACAGCTGAGGAGGAAGTGGTGATTTCACTACGTTAGGTGGGAAATGCAACCAGATAATCAACAACCATATCAGTTACCACCCAACCCGACGACACCGCCGGTTGTTTCTGGACAGCCTAGTCAACCATTACCGCCACAGCAGCTACAACCTGGTCAGCCGGCGTCACCGATGCAGCCTGGTATAACTCAGCCAGGTCAGCCAGCTCCAAATCCACAGAATCCACCAGCTCCGAAAGACAAAAAGAGCGCCATCAGCACACAAAATACGTTATTGTTTTCAGAAATGCGTGAAAACATGATCATCATGAGTGATGGTAGTTTTCGTGCGGTGATAGAATGTCAGTCTATCAACTTTGATTTGATGAGTACTCGTGAGCGAGAAGCTATCGAATTTAGCTATCAAAACCTACTCAACTCGCTCTATTTTCCAGTTCAGATCCTAGTACGATCACAGCGTGTCGATATCGGTCCATACCTTGACCGATTGTCGCGCATTCGACGCTCTCAAGACAATATGTTACTTAATGTGTTGATGGATGACTATATGAACTTCATAGAGGTACTGTCCCAAGAGGCAAACATTATGGATAAGCGATTTTTCATCGTGGTGCCGTATTTTCCTGGTGGCGATGTCAATGCTATGAAGCAGCAAGCAAAGGGTCTGTTTGATAGTTTCTTTAGTGGTAAAAAGGAAACATTGATCACTAGAATCGATCAACCAATGTATGAAAAAGCAAAAGATGAGATCAAAAACCGCATCGATACGGTGATGAATGGTCTGTTTGCTATGGGCGTGAAGAGTTTGCAACTCAACACCAGGCAGCTTGGAGAATTGTTCTATATTTCCTACAATCCTGACACTGCAGCACGTCAGCCATTAGTACGCAACCCAAATGATCTGACGACGACTTACATCCGTAAGGGAAATGGTGAATCGCCATATGGAGGAGATTTCTAATGGCTAAGAAAAAACTAGATGCCATCGATATCGCCGCTCAACAACGTGCTCGCGAACAAGCCGAGGTCGAGCAAGCTTTCTTGACTGGCGTGAGAACTCTGCGAGATTTTATCGCCCCAAGTAGTGTGGAAATTCAAGCGAGCTATTTCCGACTGGGCGCCAAATATGGCCGTACTATTTACGTCTATGGTTATCCTCGTGAAATTTACACTGGCTGGTTGAGTTCGGTGATTAATATCGACGAAGTGTTGGATATCAGCATGTTTATCTACCCAGTTGATACGCAAGTGGTGCTGAACAATTTGCGTAAAAAAGTGACTCAGTTGGAAGCTAGTATGAATATCAACGCAGAGAAGGGGCGTGTGCGTGACCCAGCCATGGAAGCTGCCTTGCAGGACGCCGAAGAGCTGCGTAATCAGCTGCAGATTGGGTCGGAAAAATTCTTCCGTTACGGATTATATGTGACAATTTATGCCGACAGCCTTGATGAATTGAACTTTATTCAGCATAAAATTGAAACTATCTTTGGTCAGCAGCTCATATTTAGTAAGGTAGCGTCAAACCAGCAAGAACAGGGATTAAACAGTACCATCCCTCAGTTGATGGATCAATTACAAATCCGCCGCAACATGAACACTGGTGCTATTTCTACCAGCTTCCCATTCACCTCTGCTGACCTAACCGACGGTAAGGGTGTGTTGTACGGCATCAATATGCATAACAATGGTTTGGTGATCTTTGACCGATTTTCTCTAGAAAATGCCAACATGGTGGTGTTTGCAAAGTCTGGTGCTGGTAAGTCATTTACCGTGAAACTGGAAGCACTGCGCAGTATGATGACTGGCGCTGATATTGTCATCATCGACCCAGAAAATGAATACCAAAAGCTATGTGATGCCTTTGGCGGTAGTCATAGGCGCCTGAGTTTGAATAGTGACACGCGCATCAATCCGTTTGATTTGCCACGAGTAATCGACACCGAAGAAGCAGACGACGCGTTACGCGCCAACTTGGTGACGCTGCACGGTTTGTTACGCCAAATGCTGGGTGGTTCAGTGGCTGGCTCAATTGGACTGACCGCGGCAGAGGAAGCAGATATCGACCAGGCATTGATCGACACCTACGCTCGTGTTGGTATCACATCAGATCCATTGACCCACAATTCAACACCGCCAACCATTCATGATTTGTATGATACATTGCTGCACATGGGTGGCACTGGTCCGCAACTGGCACAGCGTCTGCGTAAATTTACCTCAGGTACCTTTGCTGGTATTTTCAGTCAGCAGAGTAATATCGATATCAATAACGCCATGGTAGTCTTTAATATCCGAGACCTAGAGGACGAACTGCGCCCAACAGCTATGTATATTGTATTAAATCACATCTGGAATATCACTCGAACCGACCAGAAAAAGCGTATGTTGATCGTTGACGAGGCATGGCAATTGATGAAATATGAAGACTCAGCCAGCTTCTTGTTTAGCCTGGCGAAACGAGCCCGAAAATATCAACTAGGACTTACCACAATCACCCAGGACGTCGAGGACTTTGTGGGCAGTAAAATGGGCCGCGCTATCGTCGCCAATTCATCCATGCAGCTACTCCTTAAACAATCATCCAGTGCTGTTGATGTGCTTTCTAGTGTGTTTAAGTTAACCGAGGAAGAACAAAAGCGCTTGGCGAATTTCCCCGTTGGACAAGGTCTGTTCTTTGCTGGACAAAACCACGTACATATCCAGATTCAGGCCAGTGATACTGAGTATGATCTAATCAATACTTCACCCGTAAAACAACAACTTCCGTCTGAAACACCAATTGGTGGATATGGAGCAGTATAATCATGGCGCGGATTGATTATACGACCGATCCAGATGTTGATGAACGGCTCAATCCAGCCTCTGAACAAACGTCTAAATATCTAAATTCTATGGAGAATAATGCCGCCAATGATAATTTTTATGATGGCGACAAAAAAGACGACGGACTCAACGCCGCGGATAATGTTAATAGTCAAGAACAGCTGTATTCTCGGTCTCCTTTAGGCAAGGCTGGCGGCAGAGGTCGCGGTAAATTCTTGGCAAATATGACTCGCAAAAAATGGGGCGCCACAGCCGGCATTGGTGGAGGATTATTTGGCTTAATGATGTTATTTTTCACAATTTTGCCATATAAGCTTGATGCCATGGTCTCCACCATCACCGACCAGCTCAGCTCTGTGCCACAACACGCCATCAACCAGCGACTAGAATATATCACCACGCGTTGGGTTGCCATGAAAATGATGCAAACCGCATATCCTGGTGACGCAAACATCGTATTTTGTGCTGGCGGTGGTGTGTTGTGTCACTTAGGAGCCACAAAATACAGTACGTGGTTTGAAAAACAACTTGATGCGAAGTTTGAGAAAGAGGGAAGGAATGTCAAGGCCGTCTTTAATGCAAGTGGTAGAAACACCCTGGGTGGTAAAGCGACCTCATTTACCATGCATCTTGAGTCAAAAGATATGAACTCTGTCCTGCAGGGGGTAGAAAAGGAATTATCTCACAAAGATATGCGTCGTCATATCAAAAAAATGACGCGTAAAGTCCATGGGCGCAACTACTTCATGCGCTATCTGTCTAAACGTGTATTGTACCGAAAATACGGTGTGAAAAAGTTTAACATCATACCAGAAAAAGCTGGTCAAAAATATGCTGACTTTAAGGCTAAGATTAAGCTAAATATGAATACACGTATCACCGCTAAAATGTCGCCTCGTTTTGCAGCGTATTTAGGATGTTTGGATGGTACTGACGCTAAAAAATGCCAAGACACGTTAGATAAATTAAATAACGACCTTGATAGTAAGATTAGCGAAGCAGAAAAAGAGGCTGAAAAAGCGACAGGTGACAATAAAACAAAAGCTGATGAAAAGGTGAAAAAAATTAAAGGTCAAAAAGAAGCTCTTAATAATATCGATTCTCTGTCCAAAGCAGCACCGGACACACCGCTAGGCAAAATCATCAGTAAGCAACTGTTTAAGAAAATAGCAGCTGCAAACGCCATCATTGGAGCAATTGATTTGGTTGCGAAGATTGTTGGAGCAGTTAATGAAAAGATTATCGAAATTGTCGGAGCTGACCAAAAGAAACAGTTGTATACCGCGTTCACTTATGATGAAGAGGCTAGCCCGGTCTTGACGCGAGACCAAATCCGGGCGGGAACAATTGATAATATTCAACATGTTGAGTTAGCAACCTCGCTATTTGACGGCGCCGAAGCAGCACCAATATTCCAAGCGACGTTTGGCGGTAATAACACTGCAGCTTCACTACTATATCCAACAGCTTACGCCGAGGACGGTGGTATTCGCACCAAATGCGAGGTTGGTGGTGAAGAAAAGGTGGTTGCCTTAGATCCCGGTGAGCTTGTCTGTCCAGAAAAAAAGATTGTTAAAGACTACACTACCTTTACGAAATATCCTGTTTGGCAAGTGTTGGCCGGGATAGCTGAAGCCTGGAATAGTACGTTCGGCGCGATCATTGACTTTGTTGGTGATACGGTCGGTAAGGTATTTAGCTGGTTCTTTAGTTATTTACAGGAATTGCCAGGATTGAAGCAGCTGGTTGAACTCTCTGAAGGCTTGATCGAAAAAGCCATGGGTTGGGCAGTGAGTTTGCTGTTCGGTATACCAGAGGTGGGGGTTGACGCGCCGGGCAACAATAACTTTGAGGCTCTACACGGCGGACTGACAACAACTATGCAGAGTAGTACTGAAGCTGGACAAGCTGGCGCTGATTCAGGATCTAAACAGCCAGACGGCATCGGTGGGGCACGCCTCACCAATCAGCAAGTCAGCGTGCTCGCAAAACAGATCGAGCAAGAGCGTGACGAAGAGTTCCGCGAACAACCACTCATGGCGAAGTTATTTGACCCAACACTTAAGCGTTCGGTGGCTGGACAGTTACTAGCCGTTATGCCAACTTCCGGTTTTTCCACTATGCGGTTGATTGCACGCGCACCGGTCGCTCTAGCGTCCGCTGTTACACCAGCCAACACTCACGCTGCTAAATACGATCAAGCGGCCGTTCTGCGGGCCTTCGGTGTGACATGGCATGGCTTTAGTGATGAAGCGGTATATAAAGCCGATCCAAGTCAGTACACTGATGCTGTCTGTTCAGCCAAAGCCAAAGAGCGTGAAGCGAGCTATGGGATTCATGAAGGCGACTTAGTCCCGACGTACAGTATGGCTGACCCCTGTGCCTTGGAGTTAACCGTAGCTGGCAACCTGGCCTTGATGGCTGACGACAAAGAAGGTAAATATTATCCAAAAGAAATTGATGATCCATCAGCCAATACTGGGGCACAACAGCCAAGTAGCGGACCAGTCGGCGACGCTATCGGTCCACCGGAATTAGAAGAAGCACAGACTTTTGGAAATGAACCTGCGTCGTGGGGTGGACACAGAAACGGTGAGATTCCACTGTCAGCCATGAGTGAGTTGAAAACTGCACCAGGACATTACATGCATCCAAAGGCCGCTCAAGCTTTCGATGCTATGAATGAAGCCTATGCTCAAGAACACGGTGGTCAACACATGACAATTACCGAATCATACCGTACATTAGCAACACAACAAGATTACTTCTCAAGCGGTATAACACAAGCAACTCCAGGAACATCAAAACATGGACATGGACTAGCCCTAGATATTAATATAGGTGGTTCAGGTTTTAATACGCCAATTTATCTGTGGCTAGCATCAAATGCCTCAAAATATGGCTTTGTTAACCCACCATGGGCAAGAGATCGTAATAATCCTGGCTGGTATAAAGATGAGCCGTGGCACTGGGATTATGCAAGGAGAGTACAATGAAACGAGTAACTATTGGTCTACTGTTAGCTTTGGTAAGTTGTATCATATTTTTGACCGCCAATTCTTCAGCAGCGCCAGAGAAAGACAAAGAAAAGAAGAAGGATCAACCGGCCGGTATTCCTTACCAAGACTATATTCTCAATGACATCAATATCAACAATCCAAACGGTCAAATCTGCTCAACCCAAAATACCGCGACTGGTGAACTTTCTGGTGAAAACGTAGAAAAAGTTCTTAAGTTTTTTACCGGCAAAGGTCTAACGTTAGTACAAGCAGCAGCGGTGGCTGGTAACCTCCAGCAGGAATCTCGCATTGATCCGAGCGCCCTCAACAGTATTGGTGCATACGGTATCGCGCAGTGGTTAGGCGGGCGCCGCACTAATCTAGAAAAAAAGCCAAATTATAGCACCATCGAAGGGCAGCTAGAATACCTCTGGGAGGAGCTGAATGGGGCAGAAAATGCTGGTCTGAAAGTACTGCTTAAACACACTGATAAATCGGGTAGCAGTGTCAGTGCTTTGGCGGTTGAGTTTGGTGAAACATTTGAGCGGTATGGTGCAGGCGAAGAAGGTAACCGTGCCCAGTATGCCTCTGAGATTTTCAACAGCTACAAGGGTAAAATCCAAGACGGCGATCCGTCAAAAATCGCGGCAAGCGCCGGTGGTGATTCGAGTGGTGCACAAATTAGTTCAGCATCAGCAACTGGTTGTAGTGGTAATGGGTCTAGTGTCGCCGGGCAGAGCATCGTCGATACAGCCAAGCAGTTGGCGTGGAATCCAAATACTGACAAAGGGGCTAATAACCAGACGGCTAAGGCTGAATATATCGATGCAGTCAAAAAGAATAACCCAAGTGTCGTCGGTAGTTCGGATACTGACTGTGGTCGATTCGTAGCGACGGTGCTGCGTACTTCTGGTGCAGACAAAGATTACCAGCCAATTGGCACCACTGATCAGTATACTTACGTAAAATCTCATCCAGAAAAATTCAAAATCATCGATCGTCCATCTGCTTCAGACTTGCAGCCAGGTGATATCCTCCTCCACCCAAGCCATGGTGGCTACGGACATACTTTGATTTACACTGGTGACGTCGGTGGAGGTTACGTCGCCGCTAATGCCTCCCTTGGAGATACAGTACCGATATTCATCAAGCAAGGATCTGTTGACTATCAACTCACTCAACCAGGTAATATCTTGGTTCGCGTCATTCAATCAAACAAAACCTAGAAAGGAAATATCATGCAGCCAGTCATCACAAAGCAAAAAATTATTGGCGGTGCAGTGATTATCGGCGCGCTGATTGTTGCGTTTATCTCATATTATGTATTTCAAACAGTCACGCACGATACTACATTACTGGCGACCTTTGCTCCAGAGACTGTTAAAATGTCGTACGACTCAGTGAAAAATCAGGTCATCAAGTCTGACAAGCCCGTAGCGGTTAAAAGCGGTAAACATACTTTTAGTTTTAGCGCTGACGGCTATGACACATATACCGTTGAACTTGATCTGGAAAAAGGGAAGGAGCGAAAATTATTATTCGCCCTGACGCCAAAAACCGACAAAGCAAAAAATGAACTGAAACAGAAAAAATACGCCAAGGTATTAGATGGTCTAGGTAGTCGAGAAGTGAATAGGGTTGGTAAAGAGATCGATAAAGCCAACCCGATATTGCAACACTTACCATTTGAGGACAGAGACTATCGAGTATTTTCTTGCCAGCCGTATCGCACGGATATCAAGAAATCGCATAAAATTGGCATCTGTATCACCATGGCCGGGCGTAATGGCGAGGCTCTCCTGAGTCAAATATTAGAGAAATTAGCTAAACTTGGCGCGACGCCAGATAACTACGATATGAAGGTAAATAATTACATCATACCGACCAAGAAAGAAAAAGATAGTCGAGCCGCTGTACCATGTGGCAATGGACGTCCATCATGGTGCTACAAGTTCCGTGATTATTAACCTAACTTTTTAGTGGCATAATGATGTGGATATAATCACGTTTTTTCGCCGTAGATTGGATGATACAAGGAGAGAGTTTACCACTGAAGGCAAACGACACTTCATCTCCGTCGGTGACATTTAACGCCTCAGTCAAGTACCGAGAATTGAGCGTAATCTGACCATCAGCGGAAATCTTAGCGGTAGCTTCTGAAGTATTTTCACCAAGTTCTGAGGCAATGGAGTGGATGGAGATGATGTTATTTTCAGCTGAAGCATTGATAGTAACGCCGCCGCCTGAATCTCGAGCGAACAGACTAGCAACTTTGGTAATGCGGCTGAGGTCGGCGCGCGAAACGATGATTTCCGTTTGTGACTGCTGAGGAATCAGCTGGCGATAATCTGGAAATTTTCCATCGATCAAGCGGCTGATAATTTCTAGCTCTGGTGTCTGGAAACAAACTTGATCATCACCAAATAATATCACGACAGTTTCTGTAGCGTCACTCAAGCTACGAATCACTTCTTGCAAGGCAGACGTCGGGATGATGGCTGCAACTTCACCATCCGCTTTCATGAGTTTTCGCTCAGCCAACCGGTAGCCGTCAGTCGCCGCTAGATATAGCTCATTTTCAAACGTATGCCAATACACGCCAGTCAGTACCGCCCGAGCCATATCAGAACTAGCTGCCAAGATAGTTTGTGATACTGCTTTTTTCAGATCATCAGTGGCGATTTCGTAGCGCACCGCTGCGTCTTCGTTGATGGTCGGTAGTTCCGGAAACTCATCGGCGACAACGCCGTTGATGACAGATTTAAATTTACCAGAAGTGATATGTAGATGGTTATCTTTCACCTCAAGATTAATAGTACCACTCGGTAGCGTTGAGATAAATTCTGAGATTAGCCGTGCCGGGATAGTGATCGAACCTGGCGATTGTATTTTGGCACCAATGTATTGAGTAGAGGCAATCTCTAAGTTGGTAGCCGCGATCAACAATCTCCCCCCATCCGTACGGAGTAAAATATTGTTCAAGATGGGAAGTTCAACGCGACCAGAAGCCACCCGCCCAATATTACTAAGTGCTTTTGCGAAATTTTCTTGTGTGACTGAGAGCTTCATAGTGACTATTATATAACCTTTCTTATTTTTTATCTGGTGTTAGTAATAATAGGTGCTGTGGAAACTGAGTAAAACAATTATTCAAACAGAGGTAAATAGGCGATAAAAGCTGTGGATAGGTTTGTGGAGTAACTTGGTATAAGATAGTGGATAAGGTTGAGTTAAACCACAGCCATACGGAGCCCGCCATACTTTGCCACAAGGTTAGTCGCAGGCTGCGAACAGAATTCCATAGGTCTTGCACAGGTTTTCCACTAATTTTGCACATAGAGTTTATCCTTGACGTCATTGATTTGTTCGCGCACCAGCTGGTTAGTTAAACTTTCCTTGGTAATTTTTTCGACAGAATGCATGGCTGTGGTGTGGTCTTTACGACCAAGTTCTTGAGCGATTTTTGGGAAACTCATTTTCAATTCGCTACGCAACAGATACATGGCAATCTGTCGTGGCTGGACGATAAATTTATCGCGCCTGGCTGAACACATATCTTTTGGATCGAGATTAAAATAGCGCGCCGTCCGATCGATAATCTGCTTAGCGGTAATATGTTGTGGGCGAACCCGTTTCATGTCACCCAAGACACTTTCGGCCGCCGCCACATCTGGCACAAAACCCTGCATATCAGCGTAGGCCAACAGACGGTTAAGCGCGCCCTCTAACTCTCGGATATTGGTTTTAAAATTAGCTGCCAAATATTCAACAACTCCCGATTCTAACTCAGTGCCACTGAGGCTAGCTTTTGCTTTGACGATGGCGCACCGTGTTTCATAGTCAGGCATCTGAATATCAATTGCCATACCCCATTCAAAACGGCTGCGCAGTCGGTCGGTGAGAGTAGGGATGCTCTTGGGTGGTTTATCAGAGCTGATGATAATTTGTTTGTTGTTTTGATGGAGGTCATTGAAGGTGTGAAAAAATTCATCCTGGGTTTTTTCTTTACCAGCGATAAATTGCATATCATCAACGATTAACACATCAACATTGCGATATTTATCAGAAAAACCCTTTTTCTTGAAACGAATATAATCCAAAAATTCGTTCACAAATGCTTCAGTTGTCGTGTATAGCACCCGAGCTGACGGCTGTTGTTTGATAATTTCATTGCCAACTGCTTGCATGAGGTGGGTTTTACCAAGACCTGAACCGCCATACAAATAGAGTGGATTGTATTTGAGGCCGGGGTGTGAGGCGACCGCTTGGCAGGCAGCATAAGCCAGGTCGTTGCTTGAGCCAACGATAAAGTTATCAAACGTATAGCGCGGATTGAGATTGCTATTGTTTTTTTGCGTTGGGGCGATGATGCGACGTTCTGTCGGGCGAGCAGTCTCTTCTGGCTGATCCCGGTTAATGGTCTTTTTTCGTGAACCAGAACCGATCCGATATCGCACCACTCCTTCAAAACCATTTGATTTTAAAGCTTCTTGAATATCGGTATGAAACTTTTTCTCTAGCTGTGCCTCTACGAAAATATTTGGCACAATAATAACCGCTTCTTTATCAGAAACTAGTTCTAATTTTGTTTTTGTGAACCATGCAGAAAACGAAGAAGACGGAATAGTCAATTCTAACTGACCCAACACTCCCTGCCAGATTGCTTGTTCTTTCATGTTATAACCCCTCACACATAATCTACTCTGTACTATAGCAAATAGACGGAGTTTTCCACAAGCATAGACATCTCATGGAAGAGAAACTGAAAATAGAGGTGAACTTTTCCACAGGCACGCACCACCTCTGTTATAATTGTGGATAAAACAGACCGAGCAGTGGAAAACTACAATTGATACTTGCAAAAAAACCAAAAAAACGCTAAACTATCACCCAGTATGCCAAAGCGAACATTTCAACCACACAAACGTCATCGTGCCCGTACGCACGGTTTTCGAGCACGCGTTTCTACAAAGGCTGGTCGCGCTGTTTTGAAGCGACGCCGCCTAAAAGGTCGTGCACGGATTGCACTGTAAACAATACTTAGTGCGCTCGATGATCTGATACCACTCCTGATGTATATCGGAGTGGTATTTGGTATACTAAGAGAATGTTAACGCATCGTCACAGATTTCACGGCCACGGCAGTTTACGGTATTTGTACCAAAATGGTGATGCCGTACGGTCTCGTTTGATGACAGTAAAATATATCACCAATCCGCGCCGGAAACACAGTCGATTTGCTGTGGTGATTAGTAAAAAAGTCCTCAAATCAGCCGTTCGCCGTAATAGGGTGCGTCGACGGGTGTACGAGGTGATTCGAACCGAGCTGCCGATGCTTAAAGATAATCATGACATAGCGCTGATCATTGTTACGGCTGATTTTTTACACATGGAATATAAGAGTATTCAAAACGAAGTTAAACGACTATTCTCCCAGGCTAATCTGTATAAATGACATATTTTTTGATATAATGTGAGGCATGAGTTTTTTTGATGTTCTGATTGTACAGCCAATTTTTAATATTTTAATGGCCATTTATGGCTTAATTCCAGACTTTGGTGTTAGTATTATCCTCTTTACTATCATCATCCGTCTTCTGTTGTGGCCAATGGTTAAAAAGCAGCTACACCAGACAAAGGCGATGCGCAAAATGCAGCCGCAACTGGCGAAGATTAATGCCAAATACAAGAATGATCGCCAGGCACGAGCGCTTGCGATGATGGAATTGTACAAAGAGCACAACATTAGCATGTTTGGTTCAATTGGCGTGCTTTTGATTCAGCTGCCAGTATTGATCGGTATTTACCGAGTGGTGCAGATTTTTGTGTCTAGCCGGGTTCATACCGGTGACCTTGCTAAATACGCATATGATTTTATCGAACAATTACCAGTAGTATCCAATTTAGTAGCTCATCCAGATCAACTCAATCAGAACTTTTTGGGGATGGTTGACCTCACACAGCACGCAGTCAGCAATAGTGGTGTTACATGGAGTTTACTAATTTTGGCTGTATTGGCGGCGGTGATGCAGTTCCTAACCACTAAGCAAATTTCTCCAGCGAGCGACAGTAAGAAGCGACTGCGCGATATCATGCAAGAAGCTGCTGAAGGCAAAGAGGCAGATCAGTCAGAGATCAATGCTATCGTGATGCGCAAGATGATGAAATTTATGCCAATCTTTATGTTCTTCGTGATCATCAACCTGCCGGGCGCCCTGGCACTGTATCTGACCGTCTCAAACGTTGCAGCATATGCGCAAAATGCCATCATCTTAAAGGGAGATGGTGATGAGATGGAGACTATTTCTAAAACACCAAACAAGTCAAAGAAAAACTCCAAAAAATCTCAAGCACGTAGGCGTGCAGCGACAGCAACTGAGGCAAAAATCACCCGGATCAAGGCCAAGGAATAAGGAGGAATAATCATGGATCAGCAGCAAACAATCGATTACATCAAGAAATATGTTGAGGATTTGATGGCCTTTTTCGACCTAAATATAACGGCTGAAGTGTCCATCGAAGACGATATTTTGATCGTAAAAATTCCATCAACGCAATACAATAGCCTACTGATTGGTCGCGGCGCTGAGACGTTGCGCAGTATCCAACACTTACTCTCAGCACTGCTTCGCAACAGCAATGCCGCAGTGGAGAGAGTTAATCTAGATATTGCTGACTACAAGCAGCAGCACGCTGAAAAACTTGCTGAGAAAGCTCGCGCTTGGTTTCAGGAAGTCCGAGACACTGGCGAGCCTAAGAGGTTGGATCTTAACGCGGCTGACCGCTGGACGGTACACCACACCGCACATGATTTCGATGATATAGAAACTCACTCAGAGGGCGAAGGTCGCGATCGACGACTTGTGATTAGCCTAAAAGATTAAAAAGCGGTATAATCGGACTTGGTATATGCAGGAGTTGTTTAATAAACGAAACAGAGTAATTTTACTCGAATTAGTAAAAACTGATTTTAAATTGCGCTATCAAGGTTCATTTTTAGGAATCTTATGGTCAGTACTGAAGCCACTGTTACTGTTTTTGGTGATGTATTTGGTGTTTGTGAAATTTTTGAAGTTTACCGACGGCACAAAAACCTATCCAATTGTCTTACTCTTAGGTATTGCTCTTTGGGGATTTTTTACCGAAGCTACCTCAGTCGGTATGAACGCCATCGTTAGTAGGGGTGACTTACTGCGTAAAATTAATTTTCCAAAATACATTATCATCATCTCGTCAATGTCCAGCGCGCTCATCAGTCTGTCGATCAACTTGATTGTGGTGCTAATCTTTGGACTTATCTCTGGAGTAGACTTTACTTGGAGAGCTCTTTTGGCGCCATTGAGCATTATTCAGTTGTTTATCTTGGCACTTGGTGTATCACTAATATTATCAACACTATACGTAAAATTCCGTGATATTAGCCATATCTGGGATGTGATTTTACAGATATGTTTTTACAGCATCCCAATCATTTATCCACTTAGCCTGGTGTCTAATTTTCACCCAGAAGTCGCAAAAGTTATGATGCTCAATCCTATTGCACAAAGTATTCAAGATGTCCGATACAGCCTTATCGCTCCACAGACGACGCCGACCACTTGGAGTACAATAAATAACATCTGGATTAGTCTAATACCTGTTGTACTAACGGTGGCTGTTGTCATTATTGGTATTATGTATTTCAGAAAAAGCAGCAAAACCTTTGCGGAGAATATGTAATGAGTAAATATGCGCTAGAAGTAAAGAATCTATACAAGAGCTTTAATTTACCAACCGAGCAGGCAAACGGTATCAAGCAGGCATTTTTGAACTGGACTAAGGGTGTCAAGGGTTATAAAAAACAAGAAGTTCTAAAAGATATCTCGTTTACGGTGGAAAAAGGCGACTTTTTTGGCATCGTTGGACGAAATGGTTGTGGGAAATCTACACTGTTAAAACTGATTTCTGATATTTATTCGCCCGACTCTGGAGAGGTGATTGTTAATGGTAAATTGATTCCGTTCATTGAGCTTGGTGTTGGTTTTAACCCAGAATTGACTGGTCGGGAAAACGTCTATTTGAACGGAGCATTGCTAGGCTTTTCGCACGATGAAGTTGAAGATATGTACGACGAGATCGTTGATTTTGCCGAACTAGAACAGTTCATGGATCAAAAACTGAAGAACTATTCCAGTGGTATGCAGGTGCGTTTGGCGTTTTCAATTGCCATCCGTGCTAATACCGATATCCTCGTCTTGGACGAGGTATTAGCCGTCGGTGACGAAGCCTTTCAGCGTAAATGTTTTGAATATTTCAAGCAGATCAAAAAACAGAAAAAGACTGTTATCTTGGTCACTCACGACATGGCGTCAGTACGACGGTTTTGCAATAAAGCTATCATGCTGGAATCTGGTAAAATCGTTGCCTCGGGTGATCCAAATGAAGTTGCTAACTTGTATTCTATTGAAAATATAGAGTCAACAGCAAAAACTGATAAGAAATCAAAGAAAAATACTGCGTATATTCAAACAAGGGTAGAAAACAAGGTATTAACACCGAAAGACACGTTGGAAGTTGAAGTAAAATATTTTGTTCCAGAAGATAGGCAAGTGTCATTTGGTATTTCAATTTTGGACGAAGCTTCAAATCGCATCACTTCTGTGATTGATGACGGATTCTTTATCGATGATAATAATGTGGAAATAACCTCCAGTAAAAAAGGCACGCATATTTATAAGTATACTCTGCCATTGGATCTGTTTAACAACCGTGATTTTGAAATTACGGCTACCCTGTTTGCTTATGATAAGAAAAAGGACTCGTATGAGCCAATTGCCTACACGACAGAAGAGGGTATCAGCCAGTTTTATGTGAGAGAAAATAAGCCGAGGGGTGGTTTGTTGAAAAAGCGTGGTTCATGGATGAGTGTGAAAAGTAAGAAGGAGAAAACGTCATGAGTAAACTGTACAAATTCTACACCTACACCAGACAAAATGGGTTAGGTCAGGCTGTCAGGAAAACCCAGGTATATCTGTCGAAAAAGACCGCACCAGTGATCAAGCAACCAATTGAGGTGATGGCTTCAATTGAAGATATCATGAACGCGGACTACATCAATCACCCGTACAAAACACCAAAGAAAAAGTCAAAAAAGAAGTCTTTGAAAATTGGCTGGGTATTGTCTCCTATCTCAAAAGGAAGTGGTGGACAAAACACCATCACCCGCTTTGCTCGATTTTTACAAGAGCAGGGTCACGACGTAACTTTTTACATCTATGAAGGAATCCACCCGCAATCACCAGCTGAAGCTAAGGCGATTTTATCAGAGAGTTTCAACTTTGATGTTAACGTAAAAAAAGTGTCGCAATACACTGAATCTGACGCATTGATCGCTACCGGATGGGAGACGGCCTACCCGGTATTTAACATCAACACTAAGGCACACAAGTTTTATTTCGTGCAAGATTTTGAGCCGTACTTTTATGGACTAGGTTCAAAGGCGGTGTTGGCTGAAAACACCTATAAAATGAATTTTTATGGCATCACAGCTGGTCGTTGGCTGACTAAAAAAGTGAGCGAATACGGCATGAAGGCGGATTATTTCGACTTTGGTGCTGACATGAACATCTACCGCCTGGCAGATAAAGCCGACAAGCAAAAGAAAATTTGTTTCTATGCCCGCCCAGTGACTGAGCGCCGCGCTTTTGAGTTGGGTGTGATTGCACTAGATAAATTCCACAAAAAACATCCAGAATACACCATTGAGTTCTTTGGTTGGGATGTGTCGAATTATCAAATACCATTTCCATATGTCAACCGCGGTATCTTGTCTCACCAAGGCGTGGCTGATCTGTACAAAGAGTCTGAAGCGTGCTTAGTGTTGTCACTTACTAACGTGTCGCTACTGCCGCTCGAGTTACTGGCGGCTGGTTGTATCCCAGTGATGAACGAAGGCGAAAACAACAGCTTGGTTTTGGGTGAAAATAAATACATCCACTACGCCGCGGCTTCACCGATTGAACTGGCTAATGAGTTGTGTAAGGTTGTTGAGATCAAAAATATCAATACCTATGCCAAAAAGGCTTCAGAAAGCGTCAAAGATTTGTCATGGGACGAATCATACAAGAAGGTTGAGCGCATTCTGATTCGTGAGGTGATAGGTGGCTAACAACACGAACAAAATCGACATCACTGTTTTTATCCCAACATATTTTGGTGAGGACTATTTGGATGATCTGCTAAAAATGGTGTTCAAACAAAAAATTGACAAAACCTATGAAGTTTTGATTTACGACACAAGCTCCATAGATAAGACGCCAAAAATCATCAAAAAATATGCTAAAAAACACCCGAACTTACGGTATAAAACCATCACAAAAGAGGAATATGGTCACGGTAAGACGCGGGCTGCCGCCGCTCATGATGCAAAAGGCGACATCGTGGTTTATCTGTCGCAAGACGCTACGCCCGCTCATAAATATTGGCTATATGAGATGACGAAACCGTTTGAATTGTCAGATCGTATCATTGGTGTTATGGGAAAACAAGACCCACGGCCAACCACTTTTCCCCTGTTGAAGCGTGAGATCATGGGTGTGTTCAATGGGTTTGGTCCTGATTTTGGAACAACATTGTTCTATAAAGATTCTTTTATCAAAAAACAGGAAACTTATGATAAAGTGGCATTTTACTCTGATGTTAACTCGGCTGCTCGCCGTAGTTATCTGACCGGTGAATTGCCATACCAAGATGTTCCATACGCCGAGGACCAATTATTTGGGCGCGATGTCATCAACGCGGGCTACATGAAAGCCTATGCCTCTAGGGGTAATGTGCTACATTCTAATGAATTTAAGCTGCGTGAATATAAGATGCGGATGTTTGACGAGACGATGGGGCTTCGTCGTGTGGGTATTGATGTGCCACTACCGACTATTTCTCAGATAACCAAAATGGTCATCATCGGTTGGATTCGTGACACGTTATTTACGCTGCGTGATAAACAATATTCACGGAAAAGAAAGCTATTCTACTTGGTGTTGAATATTTTTTATAATATAGAAAAATGGCGCGGCGTACGTCGGGCAGTGTTGACGAAATTGGACGACCACACGGCGATTGATAAATATTCGTTAGAACACGTTGAAGCAAAATCAAAAAGCTAGTGGTTAATTTGAAAAAATTGGTTTTTTACTGTATCATTATCCTAGGGTAATGACTATGAAACAGAAAAAACTTTCTAAACTATCACGCAAGAAAATTATCAGTATATCACTACTGGCGGCAATTGTTGTTGCTGGCTTGTATGTGGCGGCAGCTTACTATAATAAATGGTTGCCATTTTCAGATCAGGACAAGGCTTTTACAGTTGATGATCAGGGTCGTGGAGTAAATTCAAACAAAACCAAAACTGAGAAAAAAGACACTAAAAATGTCGAGGACAATCCAGATAATAAATCAGCTCGACCAAACACTGATGTGACACCGCAGCCAAAGACCGACCCTCAAACAAAAAAACAATCAGTCTATGTGCTGATGACTAGTGTTGAGCAGTCAGTTGATAAGCATACTATCACCGCTAGCGGATTTGTAACGAACGCTGTCGAACAGGATGGTACATGTACCTATGTATTTACACTGGGCAATCGAGTCGTCAAAAAGACGGCCGGAGTAATTCCTGGTCCAAGCTCAACCTCATGTCAAACGATGCGGGTGAGTAGAGATGAGTTAGGAGCTGCTGGTAAGTGGACAGTGTTAATCGAGTATAATTCAGGCAGGTCTCACGGTGTAGCTGACAGCATGACGGTGGTGGTTGAGTAAATGAAGAAGATAGTAGGATTGTTACTAAGCTTAACCTTTGCGGTCATTCTCTCTCAAGGGGCTGGGGCTTCAGGCTTTAACCCAGGCAGAATTATTGATGATGAAATCTTTTATGATTCACGAGCTATGGGTTCTGCGGCGGCAGTGCAACGATTTATCGAGCAACACACACCAGCGTGTGATACCTGGGGTACCGGGCCTTCTGGTCACGGCAACACCAAAGCCCAGTACGCAGCACAGCGTGGCTGGCATGGTCCACCATATGTTTGTTTACAAAATTATCACGAAAATCCAAACAACGGCGAAACCTCCTTTGATCGTGGTGGCGGTGCCTTTCCTGGTGGTATCAATGCTGGCCAAATCATATGGGATGCTGCGCAACGATATCAAATTAACCCACAAGTATTATTGGTAACATTGAGAAAAGAATCGGCTGGTCCGTTGTTTGCCGACTCTTGGCCGTTGCGGTCACAGTACAAATATGCCATGGGTTATGGCTGTCCTGACAGTGGTCCAGGTTATTCTGCAAACTGTGATAATGAAAAAGCCGGCTTTTATAAGCAAGTAAATAAAGCTGCTTGGCAATTACGAAAATATCGCAACGAAATTCAAAACTATAATTATCAGCCGGGTCGAGTCAATAGAATTTTATATAACCCAAACCCTGCTTGTGGCTACCGAGATGTGTATATTGAAAATTACGCAACTGCCAGCCTGTATATCTATACACCATATGTACCAAATGATGCAGCACTGGCGGCTTATCCTGGCACGGCACACTGTGGAGCATACGGCAACCGCAACTTCTTCTATATGTTTAGGGAGTGGTTTGGTAGTACCCACGTCAACAGTACCTTGCTGAGGTCTCATGATAACGCAACAGTTTACCTGGTGTCGGATAATGTTAAATATCCGGTGCCGAACTATGACATTTTGGCGGCATTATCTCCTTTGGGTGGTGTTGGTTTTGTGTCTCAAGCATATCTAGATAAAATTCCGACAGGCCAGGTAGCGAATCGATTGATGCGATCACCTGACGGCACGGTGTATTTCTATGATTCTGGCATCAGACTGGCATTTACAACCTGTGCCATGGTGGCACAATACGGTATGGATTGCGGCAATAGTATGTTACTGACTGAGGCACAAGTGAATAAATTCTATCACGGTCCGCGCATGGGACACGGCTATAAGACAACTAGTGGTAAGCGATTCTATATCCAAAATGGTACGCGCCGTGAGGTCTTGGATGATAAATCATTAGCTTTGCAACAATACGACCAGGGATATAATGTGCTGGGCGAATCAGCCATTCAATATCTGCCATACGGCACACCAATCGTCAGAGAGGCAGCGGTCGTGAGAAACAGAGACACTGGCCACCAAAAGCTGATTAGCAACGGAACACTACACAACATCAAACACTCTGAATATGTTGATCAAACCTTACAATCACTTGGCGGCGGCGTATTGCAACAAGAAAGCATCAACAAATTACCGCAAACCAGCCAAACAGTCGATGATTATGTTAAAAACCCAGCCGGGGAAACCTTTCTCATCACTAACCAGGGTAAAAAGAAAGTCACCAAGCCACAAGACATACCAGTCAGTCCGCTGGCACTATCAGATGAAACGATTCGCTCGTTGCCTGGATCTGGGGCGCTGGACGATGTTGTAACCCTGAAATCGTCAGACAATGGCACGGTATATGTCATGGAATCACGCCAGAAACGACCGATAGTTGCTATGGAAGATGTATTTGCTATCACTAAGACTGAGCGACCAACTATCGCTTGGCTATCTGGTGAGACTATTCGAAAGATTCCTTCAGGCAACGTGGTCTTTGCACCCGGTAAAATGGTAAAAGCACCGTCTAATGGTACAGTATATGTTTCCGATGGATACGACACACTCATCCCGTTGTCACACTTTGATCAAGCTGCCGATTTGGGTGTTAATGGCGCTATCCGCCAAGTTGATGACAGGGTGGTTGAAAAATACAAAGTCAGCAACCGAGTCTTGTCTCCATATGTCAGCTGCGAAGGACGCAACTATCTGGGAATGGGTGGTACATTATATGAATTACACCTACCGTCACAAAATCCATATCCACTACAGAGCAAAACATGTGCTATGCTGACCAAAGAAGCAAAACTGCCGCAGTTTGTGGGCGATCCAGGTGGTACAATCTATCATCTAAAGAACGGAACTCTGCACCCGATTCGTAGCTGGCAAAAATTTGTTGAGCTGAATAAAGAAAAACTGCCTATCGTTAAGATTTCCTATATCACAGTTAGCCTACTAGCTAAGGGTGAACTCATATAGCAAAACAGCGAACATAAGTGTATAATTAGTGCTATATGAAGACGGTGCGAGAGAAGCTTGATATTATCAAGAAAAAGTTGGTGTTGCTGTGTAGTCAGCCGCATAAAATCTACCTTATAGTTGGATTAATTGGTGTATTAGGCTTTGCGGTCATCACCCCTCCATTTCAAGGTCCTGATGAGCCAGAGCATTATATTCGTGTGCAATATATCGCGCATGGACATATTATACCGGTTAACCCAAAGAGTACTGGTGCTAGTTTGCCAAAGTCTGTTGGTGAGACGCTGAGACTAACGTTCTATGATGATGAGATTCGCGGTTTTTCAGCTAAAAAATATGATTTTAATCGTACCAAACAAGCTGTCAAGAAATCATTGAACCCAAGTGAGCGGTATCAACCGCCTATGGTTTCATACAATTTTCTAACCTATTTACCAGCTGTTCCAGGGGTATTTTTGGCTAATGTCTTTAATCTCAGTCCGGTTATTTCTCTCTATATTGCACGAATACTATTAGCTTTAGCGTCAGTGGTAATAGTTTATTTTGCTATTAAACTATTACCGGGTAAAAAATATTTATTTACGTTTGTTGCGTTGTTGCCAATGATGTTATTCCAGCAGTCTATGGTAGGAACTGATGGAGTATCGTATGCTTTACTGTTGTTATTCCTTGCATATGTACTGCGCTTATATACACAATCAACCGACATCCAGCGTAACCAATGGATTAAATTAGCTATGCTGTGCGGTGCGATCGTTTGGTCTAAACCGTTACTATATCTATTTTTGCCATTGATCATTATTTTGGTAAAAAAGAAGCATTTTTGGCGTTGGTCGATTACCGCTGCAGTTATCAGTGTATTACTGCTTGGAGCTAATATAGTGATGGCGAACAATGCAGGCGAATATGAATACAGAAGTGATTCATTGCCTCAAAATATACAATCAGATAAACAATTACAGAATCTCAAAGAACATCCAAGACGAGGACCTCGTGTTTTGTGGAATTCATATATGACATCATTTGGTGATGATGAGGCTCGAGGTGTAATTGGTACTTTTGGTGCGGCCGATACACTATATCCATTATGGATGGGTTATATATACATCTTTGTGTTAGGAATGACAGCAACGGTATCGTTAGGAAAGGACAAGAGTAAGCTTACTATCCCGAACTCTTGGCGTTGGTTAGCTGTAGGTTTGGCCGCGGTACACTTTGTTGCAGTTAATGTAGCTATCTATCTAACGTATACACCATATAACTTTGACATCATCTACGGGGTCCAAGGTCGCTATTTCTTGCCAACACTTATCATAATTTTCATGGCGATATTTTTGGGTCGAGGCGCTGAGCTAAAACCTCAAGATAAGAAAAATATCATCATGATTTCATCGCTAATCATTTTGTTATTGGTGATAATGGCGCTATTGATAACGTTCCAGCGGTATTTCATGTATACCCCGTAACGTGAGGCGACTGTATGCAAAATATCAAAAAAGATTATCTCTGGAACTCGCTGGGCTCACTGTTGCAGAGTGCGATCTCTCCGGTATTACTAATTGTCATCACTCGACTAAACGGCATTGATGATTCTGGACTGTTTTCGTTTGCGTTGTCACTTTCAGTGGTGTTTTGGGCGGTTTCTTTATGGGGTGGTCGGACCTATCAAGTGTCTGATGTTAAGCGGGAATTCTCAAGTGGTGGTTATGTTGCTGTACGCTTTGTCGCATCACTTATTGTGGCGATTTCCGCAATAGCATTTTGTGTACTGAACGGATATAGCACCACAAAAACAGGCTTAATTATGATTTTGGTAACCTTTAAAATTCTAGAATCAATTGCTGACTCGCTGTATGGTGTTTTACAAATTCATCATAAATTATATGTCGCTGGTATGTCATTAACCATGAAAGCGATGCTTGGTTTTGCGGCGTTCATGGCGGTTGACATTGTCACCAAAAATGTCATATACGGTACATTGGCGATATTGTTGGTTAATGTGCTTATCATATTCCTCTACGATATACTTTGGGTGCGACGCGTTGAAGTTATTAACGTAAGTAAAAAACTATGCAAAGAATATATCGCTCAGGCTGTTGCTATCATGAAACACACTTCAGCGGTGTTTGTTGTGATGTTTTTGACGATGTTTTCACTCAATATCCCACGGTATTTTTTAGATAAATCGCATCCTGACCAGATTGGTTATTTTGGTATTATGGCGATGCCGATTACGCTTCTTGGACTCTTTATCTCGTTTATCATTCAGCCAAATGTGGTGAATCTATCTGAACTATTAGTAAAAAGAAAGTTAAAAGAATTTGCGCAAGTTGTTAGTAAAATTAATCACATAACTTTTGGCATAGGCGTGCTTTCGGTTGTTCTGAGTTATTTGATTGGTGTTTGGGTACTTAACGTTATTTTTGGCATCAATATTAATAATTTCCAACTCGATTTAACAATTATGGTGATTGGTGCGGCGGCGAACGCTTTTGTATCAATTTATGTTAACCTACTAATCATCATGCGTCGGTTTAAGGGACAGTTTTATACATTACTACTCACGGATATTTTGGCGGTAGCAGTGTCTATGTGTTTGATTGAGCGATTGGCGATGTTAGGCAGTGTGCTAGTTTTTATGCTGATCAGCTTTTTGCAACTAGCACTTTTGTTAGTCATCTACAAGCGGTCGCTAAAAGATGCTATAATAATTGACAAAGATAAAGGGGAGTTATGAGTAAAAAATACGTAATTTTAGGAGCAGGTGGACAGCTAGGCAAGGCATTGTGTACCATGTTTCCAGATGCCAAGGCACTGTCTCGAGAAGAGTTGGATATAGCCGATGAGGAGCAAGTAAAGGCGTTTGACTGGTCAAAATACGACGTTATCATCAATGCAGCAGCTTTGGTTAATGCCGATGGTTCTGAGACAGACGAACTACGTGCTAAGACGTGGCTAGCTAATGCTTATGGTCCACGCAACCTCGCCAAAATTGCGATTGAGCAAAACAAAACACTTGTTCATTATTCGTCAGATTATGTTTGGGATGGTCGTGAAAAGAACCACCAAGACGATGAAGTTGTTGCACCGCTACTGGTCTATGGTGAAAGTAAGGCGGCGGGCGATTTGGCGGTTAGTTTAGTGCCAAAACACTACATTATGCGAGTGTCATGGGTTGTTGGCGATGGACATAATATGCCAAAAACCATGAAAAACTTGGCGGATATGCGCATCAATCCAAAAGTGGTTAATGATCAATTTGGTCGGCTGACATTTGCGTCAGAGATTGCTCGAGCTACCAAATATTTCTTGGACAATAACGTGGCGTACGGACTATATAATGTATCAAATAGTGGTCCAGTCAAATCATGGTATGAAATTGCTGCCGATGTTTTTGAATATGCTGGACATGACCGTAACCGTGTGCAGCCGATTTCCACCGAGGAATATGCAGCCAGTAAACCAGGCTTTGCGCCACGACCGCTCAACAGTGATATGGATTTGTCGAAGTTGCGTCGAGCGGGTTTCACACCAAGAGACTATACGGACATGTTGAAAGACTACATTAAACAACTGCCGGTTAATGGATAGGAATTGCAGGCATGAATAAAGGAACTCTAAACGTTATATACCAGAGTGATGACAACTATGTCGTAGTTAGTGCAATCTCCATTGTGTCACTTTTGGAAAACAACAAACACTTGAAAGAGGTTAATATTTTTTATCTCGGACACCAGCTCAAAAAAGCTAGCATCAATAAGTTTAATAAAATGGTTGGTAACTACCAAAATGCCACAATCACGTTTGTTGATGTCTCAAGCTACCCTGATGAACTGAAAGAGATCGGCGTCAAGGCGTGGAAGGGGCTGTATATCACATGGTATAAAATGCTGGCGTTTGCTAAGCTTGATATCAAAACAGACCGAATCTTGTACATTAACCCACACACGGTTATCAGCGGAGCGCTCGATGGTCTTTTGGAACTTGATTTTGAAGATAATGTAATGGCATTGTCATATGACGCTACTATGGTAAACGCACATAAAGAGGTCATCGGTTTGAAACCAACCGACGGCTACTTTAACTGCGGAATTATGCTGATTAATCACAAAAAATGGATGAAAGATAAGATTGATGCCAAGATGCGCGAGCATTTGCGACATAATCACTATGAGGTGGCTGACCAAGATCTATGTAATGTATTTTTCAAAGGCAAGATCAAGAAGGTTGGTGTGGAGTATAATTTCTCGACTGTGTTCTATGGCTATGATATTAAAAAATACATCAAAGCTAACGGTTTCTTGCCTGAAAGCTTTTACAGTTATGATGAGATTATGGAGAGTTACTACACACCGAAGATTATTCACTCACAGTTTGGCATGAATGGTCGGCCGTGGCAGCAAGGCAATGAAAACCCAGTTGGTATTTTGTGGCGTAAATATCTACACCTGACGCCGTGGAAAAATACTATGATGCCAGTAGCCAAGAAGGATATGAACTGGCGACTGTATGACTTATTGCCACAATCAATAATTGTTAAACTGTACGCCTGGGCGGTTAATCGCAAATTTGCGAGGAAGAAATGATGAGCAGTAAATCGCAGCACACTTTTGTTGTTTTAGCCTATAAAGAATCGCCATTTTTGGAAGACTGTATTAAGTCTGTGATGAATCAGCAATACAACAGTGATGTTGTAATTGCTACATCAACACCAAATGATTTCATTAATGCTATCGCTAAAAAGTATGGCTTAAAAGTAATTGCTCGACCAGAGAAGGATAGGGGCAAGGGTGCTGCGAGTGATTTTGATTTTGGGTTGTCAGTTTCTAAGACGTCGCTAACCACCGTCGCTAACCACGATGAAATATATGACTATAATTATTCTTCAGAGGTGGTTGCGTACTATGAAAAACATCAAGATAGTTGCATTATCTTTACTAGGGCGTATGACATCAAAGGCAATTTTGCGGTGACTAAATCTCTAAATTTAGTTATTAAAAATATGCTCTGCTGGCCGCTGGCGATTTCCAAAAAAAGTCGATTCACTAAGAGATTGCTTCTGTCTTTTGGTGATCCAATTTGCTGTCCAGCCGTAACTTTTGTAAAAGGTCACTACAATCTTCCAGTTTTTGAATCTGATTTGATAGCAACGTTTGATTATTGGGCATGGGAAAAATTATCTAAAAATACCTATGGCTTTGGGTATATTAAAAAATCACTAATGGGTCATCGTATCCATGAAGGTTCAATTACCACCAAAGCGATTGGCGACAATGCCCGTGCCAGAGAAGAGTATATGATCTTGTCAAAGTTTTGGCCAAAACCGATAGCTAAAATCATCTCATCAGTATATCGACTCAGTGAGCGGAGCAACGGGTGAAAATTGCCATCACTGGAGCAGGTGGATATATCGGGCGTCACATTGCTGCGCTAGCTAAAAAGAATGGCCATGAGGTAGTAGCTATTGATAGATCGAGTGATATCGATATTTTTGCTCAACACGACAATATATTTGAAGCGTTACAGAAACCTGATGTTTTACTGCATTTAGCCTGGCGAGATGGCTTTCAGCATAATTCGCCAGAACATATGAAAAACTTATCTCATCACTACGAGTTCTTGCGGTCATATATACATGATGGTGGCAAGAATGTGGCGGTGATGGGTAGTATGCATGAGGTTGGGTACTGGGAAGGCGCAATTGATGAGCAGACACCGTGCGATCCGCTGTCTCAATACGGCGTTGCCAAAAATGCCTTGCGGCAAAGTATGATGCTGCTCGCAAAAGATAGCGACATTACCTTATATTGGCTGCGTGGTTTTTATATCTATGGTGATGATATGGGCGGCCACTCGATATTTTCCAAAATCGCACAAGCTGCTGCTGACGGTAAAACAGAGTTTCCTTTCACGACAGGCAAAAATAAATATGATTTTTTGCATATTGATGAATTTTCGGATCAAGTGTTAGCGACTATCACTCAAGATAAGGTAACGGGAATAATCAATATTTGTTCTGGCAAACCAGTTAGTCTAGCTGAGCGGGTTGAACAATACATACAAGACAATCACTATCATATCAAATTGCAGTATGGAGCGTTTCCTGACAGACCATATGATTCACCGGCGGTTTGGGGTGATGACTCAAAGATAAGAATGATCACAGGCTAGATAGTACACCTATTTTTTAGACAATCTGATTGATAATTCTTGATGTAGGTCACGCAGCCTACGTTCGTTTTGGTCGATACGTTGGCGCTGTGTATTGGCGATATAGAACAGGAGGATGATAGTGGTAGTTTGTAGGATATCAAACAAGCTTAATTCTGATGAATCAAGTGGCGGATGTCCAAGTGAGATATTATACATCGGGAACGATCCTACCAGAACAATCATAATAACCAACCAGATAATGAGCTGATGGCGAAAGCGCGCCGTGCTGACCTTGCGTAGTTTGTATTGAGTGATGATATTAATCAGCGCCGTCAGGATAATCGGCACATTGAGTAGTACGAGGATAAGATATCTCATTCGAATAGCTCCGTTAGTCGTTGCTTGAATAGTCGTTTGACGATGTTAATAGCGTTCCAGTTGTTTTGACCTTTGGCACGGGAGTAGTCAGTATAGATTGCTTTAATTGGGTATTCGGAAATAATCATACCTGCTTGTTTAGCACGCCAAATCATTTCTGAGCAAAATTCATAGCCAGTTGATTTCCAGTCAAGGTTGTCAATTGCCTTTCGCGAGTAAACTCGTAGACCGGACTGTGAATCGGTAACATTGATTCCAAACAGAGCATAGGTGATGAAGCTGAGACCTTTATTTCCTAAAACTTTAGTTCTAGACATACCCTCACTGTTGATGAGTCGGCTGCCAATGAGTAGGTCAGTATCAGAGGTGTCGCTCTGCCTAATTCCCACTAGAACATCCTCTGGGTCGTGTTGTCCATCAGCATCCATGGTAGCCGCGATATCATAACCGTTTTGTCGTGCGTAGGTAAGGCCGGTCAGGGTAGCGCCGCCAGCACCAGAGTTTAAGATGTGATCAATAACGATTGCGCCACCATCTCGCGCTTGTTTGAGTGTATTGTCTTTTGATCCATCATTGACAAGCACAATATCAATAGCATAGGATTTATGTGCTTTTGAGAAAACTTTCTTGGATTTCTTGATAACATCCTGAATGACCGCGCCTTCATTGTAGGCAGGTATGATAACACAAACTCGTTTCATGCTAGCTATATTATAACAACCTTGTGAAATAGTTACTATATCCAGATTTTTTCAGTGGTTCAGCGAGTGTGTCAAGCTGTTCTCGGTTGATCCAGCCATTTTTAAAGGCAGTTTTTTCCGGACTACTAATGATGCGACCAGTCCGTTTTTGGATGACACGAACAAAATCAGAGGCATCGGTCAGGCTGTCAATCGTCCCGGTGTCTAGCCAAACATCACCATTATCTAGAGTCTGGACTTGCAATTTGCCGCGGCGGAGATATTCAGCATTGATGGAGGTAATTTCTAGCTCACCGCGGTCGGATGGTTTGACGTTCTTGGCGATTTCGACCACGTCATTATCGTAGAAATACAAACCAACAACAGCAAAGTTTGACTTTGGCTCGGCTGGCTTTTCTTCGATGGAGATGGCTTGATTTTGCTCATCAAACTCGACAACGCCGTATCGTTCTGGGTCGGAAACTTTGTAGGCAAATACCGTACCGCCGTCAGGATTGGTACACTCCTGTAGAGACTCATCCAGGCGCTCACCGTGGAAGATATTATCTCCTAGGACTAACGCCACCTTGTCGTTACCGATGAATTCTTCACCGATGATGAAAGCTTGTGCCAAGCCCTCTGGTTTAGGCTGAACGGCATATTTGAGGGTAATACCCCATTGTGAACCGTCGCCAAGCAGTCGTTGAAATCCAGCCTGGTCTTCTGGTGTGGTAATTATCAAAATGTCACGAATACCCGCCTGCATCAGTGTGGTAAGCGGATAATAAATCATCGGCTTATCATAAATTGGCATTAATTGCTTGCTAATCGCCTGGGTGATTGGCCAAAGGCGCGTCCCAGATCCACCTGCTAAAATTATTCCCTTCATAAAAACTCCTTTTAGATCAGTATATAATCTTTTAGATCATGTGTCCAATCACGACTGGCAAACCCAGTAGAATGTAATTTATCAAGACTCATATCGCTACCTAGTGGTCGAGGGGCGATGCCATCTTTGCCGGCAAAATATTCAGCCGTCGTTGTGTTGGTAACGGTCAGATCATTGCGCCCAGCTAACTCAAAAATCCGCCTAGTGATATCCGCCCAGCTTTCTAATGGTCCGTCGTTGGTAGCGTTATATGTTCCGAATGGCGCTTGAGTTGATAGCAGGTGGTCAATAATTCTCACCAATTCACGAGTAAAGGTTAATCGGCCAATTTGGTCATGAACAACAGTTGGTGAAATGTTCTTTTCCGCCAATCCCAGCATAGTGCGGACGAAGTTTTTACCTTCGCCAATCACCCAAGTAGTGCGCAGCAAGTAAAAATTATCGAGTTGCTCGACTAATAAATCTCCAGCTGCTTTTGAGGCGCCATAAACGCTCAATGGGCTGAAGTCTTCATTTTCAAAATGAGGTTCTTTTGTTCCGTCAAATACGTAATCACTAGAAATATGTACTAAAGTCATGTTGTGAGTGCGGCAAACTCGGGTTAGGTTTGCAACCGCTGAGGCGTTAACCTTCCAAGCTGCTACGCGACCTTCTGGTGTTTCAGCGCCGTCAACATTAGTAAAGGCTGCTGCGTTTAAAACTATCGATATCCCTGACCAGTCGAATGACTCAACTGATTGGCGGTCAGTGATGTCCATCTCGTCTATGTCGGCGAACCGTGCTTCTGGATATTGTTGACGAAGTGCTCGCCCCAATTGACCATTTGCTCCGACGATAAAAATGTTATTTGAATTCATATTAAACCTCCATCGGAATTACGTTTGCAAGGAGCGGGTGAGCAGCATCCTTCTCGGAAATGATTGCTTGGTCTTGGCTGATCGGCCAGTCAATACCGAGTGCCGGGTCAAACAGATTGACAAAAGTGTATTTTGCGTCTGGAGACCAGTGCGCGTCAACTAGATAGGTGTAGGCGATACTGTCATCAAGCGCTTGATAGCCGTTGGCGACACCTTTGGGTACGAAGATTGCCGTGCCAGGATTGATTTCGTGTGTGAAAACAGTGCCGAAGCTGTCGCCCTGACGCAAATCACACCACGCGCCGAATACTCGGCCATTAGCGGTGGAGATAAATTTATTCCATGGTTCGGCATGCAGGCCGCGGGTAGCGCCGGCTTTGTCATTGAAGCTGATGTTGTTTTGCACGATGGTAAATGACGGTAGTCCCAGTGCTTCCATTTTTTCCTTTTGATAATTTTCTTTGAACCAGCCGCGGTTGTCGCCATGGACTGGCAGTTTGACGACAAATAGTCCAGGAATCGGCGATTCAGTGACGGTTAGTTCGTTGTAATCGCTTGGATCGAAATTCATACAGTATCCTTTCGCCATAGTTGATAATAATGTAGCCCTGCCAGGGTCTGACAGTCATTAATCTCGCCGTCTCGAATCAAATTATCGATCTCATCAAGTGTGAAAAACCGCATATCACTAAACATTTCATCGCTTTGCTCACGCTGGCCAGTGAAGCTTAGTTCTCGGGCCAGGCAAACGGCCATTTTCTCCGTCAGTAGGCCATTGCAGACGTATGCTTCACCTAGTTTTTGCCAGGACTGAGCGATGATGCCGGTTTCTTCCTCGAGTTCGCGCTTTGAGGCTTCTAATAGATCTTCATTGTCACCCCCACCGCCAGGTAACTCCCAACCAAAGCTTTGCGACGGATAGCGAAAACCGCGCACTAAATACAGGCGCTCTTGGTCGTCTAACACTACAACCATGCACGAGTCTCGCGACTCCATGTAACCATAAACCCCAGTGTTTCCGTCTGGACTAACAGTTTGATCTTCGTGTATGGTGATCCAAGGATTTTGATAGACGATTTTACTGCTGACTTTCGTTTTTGACGGCGCATCGGTCATGGTTATTGCCCCCGTTTTGCGTAGGCTGCCTCAACGGCTTCTTTTTGGGCTTTCCACCAGTCTTCGTGTTCGCGGTACCATTCAATGGTTTGTCGTAAACCGTCGCGCATGCCAGTTTGGTTATCAGTATACTGTGGTTGCCAACCCAGCTCACGTCGCAGTTTGCTAGAGTCCATAGCGTAGCGCATGTCGTGGCCTGGGCGGTCATTGACGTGCTCGTACCAATCTTTACCTTTACCCATCAACTCGCAAATCAGTTCAATCACCATTTTGTTGTTGACATGGTCGTTGTCAGCGCCGATGATGTACGTTTCACCCAACTCGCCTTTTTCCAAGATGAGGTGAACTGCCGAGTTATGGTCATCAACGTGAATCCAGTCGCGGACTTGCTCGCCCGTGCCGTACAGTTTAGGTTTGATGTCGCTCAAAATATTGGTGATTTGGCGTGGAATGAACTTTTCGATGTGTTGGTATGGGCCGTAATTGTTTGAACAATTGGAAATCGTTGCTTTGATGCCGAAGCTGCGGATCCAGGCGCGTACCAGCATGTCGCTGGAGGCTTTGGTGCTGGAGTAGGGGCTGGATGGATTATACGGCGTGTCTTCAGTGAAGCGGTTTGGATCGTCAAGCTCCAAATCGCCAAATACTTCATCAGTCGAGATGTGATGTAAACGCTTGCCATGTTTGCGGACAGCCTCGAGGATGGTGTAGGTGCCGATGATATTGGTCTCGACAAATGGCCATGGATTGCGCAGAGAATTGTCGTTGTGGCTTTCAGCGGCAAAATGCACAATGATGTCGTTTTCAGCCACTAGTTTATCCATTAACTCGGCATCACAAATGTCGCCTTCTACGAAATTAATCTGGTCAGCCACCGGCTGTAAATTGGCAGTATTACCCGCATAGGTGAGCTTGTCGATAACAGTGATGTCGTATTCTGGCTTGTGTTTGACGGTATAATGTACAAAATTCGAGCCAATGAACCCCGCACCTCCCGTAACTAGCATTCTGGTCATATATATACTATACCATGTATAATGGATTGCATCAGGCTAAAACAGGAGATGATATGAGAGCCGCAGTGGTTATTCTGAATTATAAAGGCTGGCAGGACACGAAGAAATGTTTGGCTGCCATGAAAAAACAGACGCATGAAGATTTTGAGATATATTTGATAGACAATGGATCAGGCGATGATTCGGTTAAAGAATTATCGAAAATCAAGATGAAAAATCTCCATTTTCATCAAGAGCCAAACAATACTGGCTTTACTGGCGGGGTTAATATTGGAATTCGTTGGGCTATTGAACAGGGATTTGATGCGGTGGCTTTGTTGAACAATGATGCGGCTCCAGAACCAGACTGGTTGAAAAATTTGGCGGGCGCTCTTGAGCAAAAACCAGAGGTTGGCGCGGTTACTAGCTTGATGTTAGATACTACTGGCAAGTTCATCGATGACGCAGGTGATGAGTACTCTACCTGGGGTATTCCAGCGCTGCGTGCGGAGCATTTACCAAAAGACCAAGCACCTGACAGTGGCTTACTTTTTGGGGCAACGGGTGGAGCAACCTTGTATCGCACCAAAGTTTTTCAGCAGATTGGCTTCTTTGACGAGGACTTTTTCGCGTACAATGAAGACGTTGATATTTCATGGCGTATGCAACTAGTCGGCTGGAAAGTGTGGTATGAAAAAACTGCGGTAGTTTTCCATAAACACTCAGCAACAAGCTCCAAAATCCCTGGTTTTACTATCAACCAAGTATTCAAAAACTTGCCGCAGGTATTTTGGAAAAATGTACCATTTCCCATGATCATACCGATGTGGTTCAAATTTACGCTCATATATTTCATGTTCATGGTGTACCAAATACCAAAAGGCGGCTTTAAATTTGCGGCCAAGGGGTTTATACAAAGCATAGGTCTGTGGCCAAAAGCACTAGCTAAGCGCCGCCGTATTCAAAAGACCAAAACCGTCTCAAATACTTACATCAAATCACTGTTGTATCACGGTCTTCCATTGAAGCAAGTGAATCGCATCAAGAAAGCCTTGGGATTTCAGTGATTAAGGGGTAAAATAGCACTATGAAACGCGATTTCCTGTTTACCTCAAAAGCGTTACTCTTGTTGGCTGATGTTGCGATGGTGGTGCTGTCATTTGCGCTAGCTTATTATTACCGAACTCACCTGGACACCCGCGTGTATTACTTTGTGCCGCAAATTCGTAACTTTGTTGTACTGATCGTGGCTTTGTTGCCGCTATGGCTAATAGTCAATGCCTTGTCTGGGCTGTACAACCGAGAAATATTTTTGTCTCGCCCCAAAGAGTATATGCGCGTGCTATTGACCTCTGTTATCAGTGTGATGGCGCTGATTTCCTATGAGTTTTTCACTGGTGAAGATGTGTTTCCAGTGAGAATCATTGCAGTGTACTTTGTGGTCATCAATTTTATCTTGATGATTTTGGGTCGTGAACTTGTGAAATTGATCAATAGCGTGTTAATTCTGCGTGGCTTTGGTCGGCAAAAAGTGTTGATCGTTGGTGATAACGAAAAAACTGTTGAGCTGGCAGAGTATTTTGGCAAACATATCAATTATGGCTATGATGTCGTCGGCGTTGTGGCGGGCTATGGCGGTAAGGGAGTAGAAACCTTCAAAAACTTTAAAACTGCCGTCGAAGCAGTTCGCCCCGCCATCATCATGCAGACTGATATCACGCGGTCTCAAGAAGTCTATCACTACGCGTTGTCAAACCATCTGACCTATATGTTCGTGCCGCAGCAAGACCGAATGGTATCCAGGATGAATAGCGTGGAGATTATCGCTGGACTACCAATCATAGAAATTCAGGCAACCCAGTTGTTTGGGGTTGGTCGGGTGTGGAAGCGCTTGATGGATATCGTGGTCGGTAGTGTGGCGCTGCTGCTACTCTCACCGATCATGCTGTTGGTGGCGATCATCATGAAACTGAGTGCGCCGCGTGAAGCCGTGTTCTTCCGTCAGACCAGGCTAACACGATTCAACCGCGAATTTAGGATTTATAAGTTCCGCTCGCAGAAGTCCAAATACAACGGCACCACTCCTGAAGAAGCCTTTACGATGATGGGTCGTCCGGAGCTGATCAAGCAATACCGTGATAATGGCGATCAACTAGACAATGATCCACGCATCACTCGGTTGGGGCGATTCCTTCGAGCAACCTCGCTGGACGAATTGCCACAACTGTTAAATGTCGTTAAAGGTGATATTTCACTGGTTGGTCCACGAGCGTTGATTCCCCAGGAAATCAATCAGTACAAACGCAAAGACACTATCTTGGCAGTAAAATCCGGCTTGACTGGTCTAGCACAGGTGTCTGGGAGGCGTGATATTAGCTTTGAGGAGCGACGTCAGCTTGATGTCTACTATGTACAGAATTGGTCGTTGTGGTTGGATATTCGTATTTTAGTAAAGACGTTTGGGATGGTGCTGTTTCAGCGGGGAGCTCGGTGATGGCTTCTGAGAGCCAGGAAGCGCCGCGCGTTGCCATCGTTTGTGATTGGTTGACGACCTATGGCGGAGCGGAAAAAGTAGTCAAATCCATCCATGAACTATTCCCTGATGCACCCATTTTTACCTCGCAATATTCTCGCAAGCAGATAAATTGGTTTGATGATTGCCAGGTTCATGTTGGTTGGGTGAATATCTTTCCTGCTCGCCTCAGGAAAATTTTGGCAGTACCCAGGGCGCTCTATTTCAATCGGTTACACCGTCGGTTGCGTCACTATGACATCATCATCACCGTTTGTACAGCGGAAAGTAAGGGTATTAAACTTTATCCACATCAGACAGGAATTTGCTATTTGCAGGGCCCGCCGACGCAGTATTTTTGGGGGATGTATGATGACTATGTCAAAAACCCTGGCTTTGGTAAACTGAATTTCATCGTACGGTTCTTTTTTAAGCTATTGGTGGGGCCACTGCGCAAGATTGATTGGAAATTTGCCCAGCGACCAACGGTGCTGGTGGCTAACTCGTCGTATTCAGCTGCCGAAACTAAAAAGTACTATAATCGGTCCGCTCAGGTATTGTTCCCACCGGTAGAAGTCGATAAATTTACTATTGGTTCGACTGCTAATTCCAAAGAAGAATTTTTCATCACCACCTCTCGGCAGGTTAACTGGAAGCGTCTGGATATTGCTATCAAAGCGTGTTTGTTGTCAGGCAAGCGGCTGGTGTTGGTGGGTGATGGCGCAGAACACGGCATTTTGCAGCAGCTGGCGGGAGATAGTCCACTCATTAGATTTATCCCACGCATTGATAATCCTGGGGAATTGAACGCCTTGGTGTCCCAGGCAAAAGGATTTATTTTCCCAAGTATTGAGCCGTTTGGTATTGCGCCAATTGAAGCGTTGAGCGCTGGCGTGCCGGTGATCGCTTTGAAACAAGGTGGGGCGTTGGACTATATTCACGAAGGGAAAAATGGCACATTCTTTGACGAGCAGACAGTCGAAAGTTTGATGGCGGCAATGAAACGATTTGACGGTATGACATTTAACAAACAGCAGGTCTCAGCATCGGCGAAGGATTTTTCGGATGCGAGGTTTAAGCAGGATCTACAGCGGATAGTTGATGATGCGACTGGTAAATAGCGTGCGACAGAGCTTGCCGTCATGGTTGGTGGAGGCTAGCGTTACAGAGAGGTTAGTGCTATTAGTGCCCGTGGCGCTGTGGTTTTCGTATTTTCCCACTATATCTTTTGGTCGGCAAAGCGGTACGAATTTGGAACTATCAATCGCCGTCATTTACGCAGTAGTTTTGGCACTAGTGGGATTGCCGCAAATTTGGAATCGTCGGCAATTTCTCTGGCGACAAAAAGCCGTCTGGTTACTAGCTATGTTTGTGGGCTGGAATCTCTTGAGTGTCATCTGGTCGGTCAATCCACTACGGTCAATTCTCGTAAGTGGCTTGTGGAGCGTATTATTTCTCGACTTTCTGGTGATATATAGCTTGCCGTCGCTCAAGAAAATGGTTGGTCCGCTGATGAGCGTTACCGTCACGACCGCAGTAGCCATGAGCCTATTGGCAATTGTGCAGGTTGTATACGGCGCTTGGTTTGACTGGGGCTTGTGCAATGGGTGTGTGGCCCGAGGATTTGGGTTTGTGCGCCCCAGTGGTTTTGCTATTGAACCACAGTTTTTTGGGAGCCTGTTGATTGCGCCAATTTTACTAGTCTCCTACCGACTACTACAAAACAAAGCCACGAAATATGACATAGTTGCTCTCTGTTTGATGTTCGTGGCGCTATACCTCACACTGAGCCGCGGCGCACTGTATGCAGTGACGGCGGCGGTGCTAGTGCAGGTAGTACTGGTACATTGGCGTACATCGACCAACTGGCTACGGTCCTCGGCTGTGGTCGTCATGGTGCTAGCGGGTAGCTTTGCCTTTGGTATGATGTGGCACGGAATCTTTACGCAGCTTAATCCTCGGGTAGCTGACGGGTTTTATCAATCAATCACCAAATCAATCAACCATCTGTCACTTGGAAAAATCAACTTACCAAACCTAGCGCCTCAACAACCCCCTCAAGGGAGTACTACAAAACCTCCCTCTCAAGAGGTAACACTAGACTCGCCGCCGAAAGCAGTGTTTGATGGCTATGTTGCGAAATCGACAGAGGAGCGAACTGGTATGTCGCAACTTGCTTTGGAGGTTTGGACGAAGAGCCCAACGCAATTTCTTTTTGGGGTCGGCGCAGGCGGCGCAGGACGTGCTATTTTTCAACAATCTGGCAAGACGAGTGGCGAATTTGAAATTGTCCAAAATGAATTCTTGTCTGTGGCAGTGGAATTGGGGATTGTAGGTGTTGTATTATTGACATCTCTACTGCTGGCTTTGTGTCGAAAAATGTCCGTCAAAAAAGCGCTAGCGTGGCCAATTATCCTGGGGTTTGTTCTCCAGTGGATGTTCTTTTCAGGGCTACCGAACGCACTCCATATTTATTTTGTTGCGATGCTTATGTTTGCTATAATAGATAGAGTTGATGAAAAAGCCGAATATATCAGTTGATGGTTTCATTCCTGCTGGTCGACGACCAGAGCGAGTCGGGAATAAACCCGGTGCTGACGCTCCGAGGCGAGTGGGCAGACCGGTTGCTATTGATGGTATGCAGCAACGCCGTACACCAGTTGCTCCGCAGCATTTTCAGCAGCCACAGCAATTGCAGCGGCCATTTCCTGAAGATAATGATATACAGGCCGGTCTGCGAGAAATTGATAATCAGCCGCAGCGACCAGTCCGACCAGAACCGGATAAGAAAGAGCAGAAGCGCCTCAAGGCAGAAAAGAAGCTAGAGAAGCTTAATAAAAAGCGTGAGAAAAAGAACAAAAAACCGCTGTCGTTTGAGCAGTTCAAAAAGCGACGACTCATTAAGCGCATTATACTGATAATACTAATTCCACTGCTGATATTTTTGGGTTTTCAGGCGTGGCGACTATACAATAATCTGTCGCGAGTTGTCGGCGGAGACATCCTTGGATTGTTCACGAAAACCCGCCTCAAACAGGATGATAACGGCCGCACGAATGTCTTAATCTTTGGTACGTCGCCTGACGGCTGGGAAGGCGCTGACTTGGCTGACTCAATCATGGTATTGTCCTACCACCAAGACAATAAGGACGCCTACACTGTGTCTCTGCCGCGAGACCTTTACGTCAAACACACCTGTCAGTCTTGGCTGAAAACTACCGCTGGAAAGCTCAACGAGAGTTATGGTTGTGGTAAACAAGACGCCAAAGACAGCGGCAAGGATCAAGCTGCTAGTGAACAGGCTGGACAAGCAGAGATCGCTAAAACTGCGCAAGAAGTATTGGGTATGGAAATTCACTACAAAGTGCACGCAAACTGGCGCGTTCTTACCGAGGTGGTTAATGCACTTGGTGGAATTGATGTGAAGGTTGAGGCCTACGACGGCTCATCGATGGTGTACGACGTGGCTACAAAGGTTCGCTACCGTAATGGTGAAACGGTTCACATGAATGGTGAGCAGGCTCTAGCATTCAGCCGTGCTCGTGGTAGCGCTGGAGGAATTGGACTGAGTGGCGGTAACTTTGACCGTGAGCGCAACCAGCAAAAAATTATCAAAGCCATCGTCGAGAAAGCCAAAACATCCAACAAAGCAGATTTCAATGTCATGATGGGGATTATCGATGCGCTGGGCAATAATATTAACACCAACTTTGAGACCAAAGAGATGCAGACTATCATTGAGATTTTGAAGGAGTTTAATGCGGAAAAGATTGTCTCAATACCACTAGTCGATGAGAAAAATAAGGTGCAGCTACTGACGACTTCCAATATCGCAGGTGCTAGCGTGGTGGTGCCGACCGCTGGAACCTACAATTACACGGCCATCAAAAATTATGTCAAAAAACGCATCAGTCCAACAGCTGAGATGAATGAAGAAGCGAGATTGGTGATTTTGAATGGCTCTGGTATCGCGGGCGTAGCAGCCGCCGAACAGACAAAATTAACCAAACAAGAGCTAAATGTGGTCCAGGTGGGTAACTATCCAGGCGGCGTGCAAGCCAAACATACCATCTACGACCTAAGTAACGGCACGAAACCAAAGACTATCGAAAAGTTGAAGCAGACCTATGGTACTAATGTTGTGACTACCATCCCACCGACCATTAGTAAGTATAACGCTGACATCGTCATCGTCCTCGGTACAGAAAACCAGCGGTAGTAGCCGCTGGTTTTAGGTTAAGTACTGAATGTATTATGACTGGTAGCCGTTTGGATTGTTACTTTGCCAGTTCCAGGTGTCCTGACAGGCTCGTTCAACAGACAACTCAGCTTTCCAGTTGAGCTCTCTTTGGGCTTTGTTGCAGTTGGCATAGCAAGCCGCCAAATCACCAGGGCGACGAGGCTTGATGACGTAAGGAATGTCGTGGCCAGAGGCCTGAGAAAACGCCTTGATGATTTCTAGAACAGAGGTACCATGTCCTGTGCCAAGATTATATATATTCACGCCTGACTTCATGTGTTCTAGTGCTGCCACGTGACCACGCGCCAAATCGACTACGTGGATATAGTCACGCACACCAGTACCATCAGGTGTGTCATAGTCATCACCGAACACACCAACTTCATTCAATTTACCAACTGCCACTTGCGCAACGTATGGTAGCAGATTGTTTGGGATACCGTTTGGATCTTCACCAATGGTTCCCGATGCGTGTGCGCCGATTGGGTTGAAATAGCGCAAAATAGACACTTCCAACTCTGGGTTGGCGACTGCAGCGTCTTGCAAAATCTGCTCAATCATGAACTTAGTCTGACCATATGGATTGGTGATACCGCGACCAGTTGGTGATTCTTCTGTTAGCGGCAGAGACTCTGGAGTGCCGTAGACAGTGGCTGAGCTGGAGAAGACGATTTTGTTAACATGATGTTTTTGCATAGTCTCTAGAAGAACTAAGCTTGAGACGAGATTATTGTCATAATATTCCAGCGGTTTAGCGACCGATTCGCCAACAGCTTTAAACCCAGCAAAATGAATGACGGCATCAATCTGTTGATTAGCAAATACCTCTTCTAGCGCTGCTTTGTCACGTACGTCTGCTTTCACAAACGGAATAGTCGTTTTGGTGATATCTTCGATGCGTCGTATCACTTCCGCTGAGCTATTTGACAGATCATCCATAATAACCACCTCGTGTCCGCTGTGAATCAGCTCAATGGCGGTATGAGAACCGATATAGCCTGCACCACCGGTCAACAAAATCTTCATCTTTATTATCCTCCTATTTGGTTGTATTATAAGTATAGCAAGGAATAGAACATATATGAAACTAACGAAAAAGCAAAAACAACTACTCGATTTTATCGAAGGATTTATCAGCGGACAGGGATATAGTCCAACCTTTCGAGAGATAATGCAGGCCTTGGGCTATAAATCAGTCTCAACGGTAGCCAAGCATATTGATGGTTTGGTGGCGCAAGGAGCCTTGATCAAGCGAGAGGGTAAAGCCAGGTCGTTGGAGCTTGGTATCAATCACGAGATCACTACTGGCCCGACTAATCCGTGGTGGCATCATCTGGAACAAGAAGCCGAAAAACGTGAAGCCGCGGCGGACGAGGCGGCTCATGAGGAGGCGGTTATCCTGAGAAAAGCGTTGGATATCGTCAAAGGTGCCTGATATACCGTTAATTCAGTTCTTTACAATAATGTCATGATACGGTACAATGGCAATACGGTATTCCGGCATAGCTCAGTGGTAGAGCGGTTGGCTGTTAACCAATAGGTCGCTGGTTCGAGCCCAGCTGCCGGAGCCAA